>NZ_JAIUHI010000004.1:0-420503 GCF_020165035.1 Mesorhizobium sp. CA6
AGCTGTCGGGGGATGTGCTCGGCGAGTTGGAGGGCGTGGCGAAAGCGGCGTGATGGACGATTAGCTGATCTCCCCCCACGAGGGGGAGATTGGCAGCTCCAGCGTCAACGCCAGCTAATTGATGCTCGCCGTATGTGCCGGCTCAGCCTGCTTGATGTCCGTCGTGTAAGGCACGCGATAACCATTGGCGGCCAGCCACTCGATCGCCGCTTTCGGCTCGTCGGTCTGGATGATGGTGGCGCCGCGGTCGACCCAGAAACCCCAGGCTTCGCGCGGCAGGCTGGCGGCGACGGCAAGCTCGTCGCCGCGACCGCCGGCGAGGAAGCCGCCCGGCTTGTTGACGACGGCGTAGGTGTCGGCCCAGAGGTGCCAGTCGCCCCGCGCCGCTTCCGCCCGCATGCGGGTGCTGAACAGCGGCCCGCCGGTCGATGTCAGCGTCTCGGCGCCGTTGCGCCAAGTGATCAATTCGATGGCGCGCGGCGCAAACGCCTTATCGAGCTCATCGGCGAAGGCCGCATCATGCACGGCGTCGTCGGCGAGGATCGGCATGAACTGGAAGCCGCCGCCGGCCTGGGCAAGTGCCGCGCTCGCGGCATCGATACGCTGCCGGTTCCAGAGATTCTCCTTGACGATCACCTGATCGGCCATGCCGAGATCGCGCGCCTCCGCGACCATGTCAGGCAGATCGGTCACCTCCAGCTTGTTGTCGAGGTTGATCAGGATCCTGTCCCTGGTCGTCAGCAGCATCTCGCGCAGGGTCGACACGGTCTCGTTGGTGACGGCGCCCGTACCCTCGACGACCAGCCGGCATTTCTTAAGCTCGGCCAGCGTGTATTTCACCACCTCGCCCTTGCACGTGGTCGTGCGGTCGAGCCAGCTGTCATGCATGATGACGAACTCGCCGTCTTTCGCGCGCCGGACGTCGACCTCGACGATCTCGGCGCCGATCGCGATCGAGCCCTCGACCGCGGCCAGCGAATTCTCGGCGTAAAGCGTCTTGCCGGCCTGCATGCTGCCGGCGCGATGCGCGGCGATCATCACATGGTCACGCCACTGGTTGGCATGCTCGAAGCGGTCGAGAATCTGGCTGGCGCGGCTTTCACCAGCTAAGCTTTGCCCCGCAACGGTGGCAAGGGCGGCGGAAAAGGCAAGGCTCAGCCAGAGTGTTCGCATCGGGGAATCGCTCCGTTCCGGGTTGGGACCCGGTTAGGCGATGCCCATGACAGCGCAGTGAACGAAGCCGGCTAGTTTTTGGATCAGATCCGCTTGGAAATGCGGCGGAACCAGGCCAGCGCCGGCATTTCGACGAAGCGCCATGTGAACCACGACGCGGCAATGACGGCGATCAACATCGCGGCCAAAGCCGCGAAGCCGATCCAGGGCGAGCCGGGGCCGAAGCCGGTCGCATGGTCACCGCGCAGCATCAGGTCGCCGACTATGCCGAGCCCGAGCTTGCGTTCGATCAGGCCGCCGACATTGATCATGCGGGCCTGGACGAAGATGTGGACCATGTAGATCGAATAGGAGAGCGAGCCGAGCAGCAGCATCGGCCGGCTGCGCAAGGCCAAGCTGACCCACCCGCCCTCATGGGCAAAGAGATAAAGCGCCAGCGAGAAGATGACCGGCGCGGCAATGCCGGCGTCATTCGTTCCCGCCACCGAAACGAACAGCGAGATCACGACGATCATCGCCAGCTCCGCCAGCGTCCAGGCGAGGCGCCCTGCCCCGCCGCTCAGCGCCTGTCGCGCCTCTGCAACGGAATCGTGCTGAAACCAGGCAAGCAGCGCGCCGAGCGAGAAGCCGTAAAGACAGCGGATGAAGCCGAAATCGAAGGACACGTCCATATGACGCGTCGAGACCGCGAGCAGGAAAAGCGGCGCCGTCGCGGCTGCGGCAACGAGCCATATCCAGGCACGCTGGCCGGCGGTGAAGACGATGGCGGCGAAAAGCAGATAGGTGAAGAACTCGGCCGAAATGCTCCAGCTCGGCGCATTCCAGCTCAGATGATCCTCAACGCCCATGCCCTGCAGAAGGAAAAGGTTGGCGACCAGGCTCTTCAGGTCGAAGCCTGCGGTGAAGGGCGCCGGGCCCGTTCCGTGAAGCGCCGGCAGCACGAGCCGCAGCGCCTCGAAGCCGGCGAAGGCGGCGAGCATCAGGAAATGCAACGGATAGATGCGGCCGAAACGCACGAGCGCGAACCGTGCAAGGTCGTCCTGCCCGGCGAGCCGCCCGCCATAGGCGCTGGCAATGACGAAGCCGGAGAGCACGAAGAAGAAATCGACGAACAGATAGGAGCCGCCGACAAAGGCGCTCTGCGACACTATCGAGGTGGTCGGGAAGTGGAACAGCGCCACCAGCAGCGCGCAGATGCCGCGCCAGGAATCCAGCACCAGGAAACGCTCGCCGGCCGTCGTGCCGACACGGGTCGCGGCGGGCGCGGATGCAAGATTGAGCAAGGCAGTCTCAGCCATAATGATACAGATCCTGTGTTGCCGCGGCACTCGCCGAGCGCCGCTTCGTTTCCGCAAGCTGTGACTGGCATGTTGCGTGCCGGTTCTGTAGTTGTGGCTGCCCCGACGAAACCGAGGATTCCTAATGGCGAACAATGAGATCGACCACGCCTTCACCGCCCGCTCCAAGACGGGCGCGTCGTTCGAGCCGACCTATGCCGGCGCGCTGTCGTTCATGCGGCGCAAATATACGAAGGACGTGAAGGGCGCGGACGCGGTCGTGTGGGGCATTCCCTTCGACGCCGCCGTCACCAACCGGCCCGGCGCCCGCTTCGGACCGCAGGCGATCCGCCGCGCCTCGGCGATCCTAGACAACGATCCGCAATATCCATTCTCGCGCGACCTCTTCGAGCATCTTTCAGTGGTGGACTATGGTGATTGCCTGCTCGACAGCGGCAATCACCAGAAAACTCCCGGCACGATCGAGCGCGAGGCGGCCAAGATCCTGAAATCAGGCGCGTTCCTTTTGACGCTGGGCGGCGATCATTTCGTCACCTGGCCACTGCTCAAGGCGCATGCCGCGATCCACGGGCCGCTGGCGCTGGTGCAGTTCGACGCGCACCAGGACACCTGGCCCGACGACGGCAAGCGCATCGATCACGGCTCCTTCGTCGCCCGCGCGGTGAAGGAGGGCATCATCGACCCCGACCGCTCGATCCAGATCGGCATCCGCACGCACGCGCCCGACACGTTCGGCATCAAAATCCTTTACGGCCATGAGGTCGAGGAGATGCGGGCGTCGGACATCGCCTATGCGATCGTCGAGCGCACCGGTGGCAAGAAGACCTATCTCACCTTCGACATCGACTGCCTCGACCCGGCCTTCGCGCCGGGCACCGGCACGCCGGTGGCAGGCGGCCCCTCCTCGGCCAAGATGCTGTCAACACTGCGCCAACTCGGCCAGATCGACATCGTCGGCGCCGACATCGTGGAGGTTGCGCCGGCCTACGATCATGCCGATATAACGGCGATCGCCGGATCGATCATCGCCATGCATTATCTCGGTCTGCTGGCAGAGCGAAAGGCGCGGCTCGACGAACTGAGCAACGGCAATCATGCCGCGGCAAATCACGCCTACGGCATATGACATTGGAATCGCGAGGAATTTGGCAAGCGATGAAACCGAAAATCTTCATTGACGGCGAGCACGGCACGACAGGCCTGCAGATCAGGGCGCTGCTGGCCGACCGTGACGACCTGGAGATCATCTCCATCCCGACGGAACGCCGCAAGGAGACTGCCGCCCGCGCCGAGATGCTCAACGCGGCCGATGTCGCGATCCTTTGCCTGCCGGATGCGGCGGCCAAGGAAAGCGTGTCGCTGATTACGAACGATACGACCAAGGTGATCGACGCCTCGACCGCGCATCGCGTGGCCGAGGGGTGGGAGTATGGCTTCGCCGAAATGGACAAGGACCAGGCGAAGAAGATCGGCAGCGCGAAACGCATCGCCAATCCGGGCTGCTGGCCGCAGGGGCCGATCGCGACGCTGCGGCCACTGGTTGCGGCGGGCCTGCTGCCTGCCGACTTCCCGGTCACCGTCAACGGCATTTCCGGCTATTCCGGCGGCGGCCGCCCGATGATCGAGGACTATGTCGGCAAGGGCGAGGACGCGCCCGAGTTCCTGCCCTATGGGCTGACGCTGCAGCACAAGCATGTGCCGGAGCTCCGCACCTATGCAAAGCTGTCGCACGACCCGATCATGCAGCCGGCAGTGGGCAATTTCGCGCAGGGCATGATCACCGTGGTGCCGCTGCAACTCGGCGGTCTCGACCGCGTGCCGACTGGCGCCGAGCTTCACGCGGCGATTGCCGACCATTATGCGTCGATCGATGGCGGCGTGGTCGAGGTCGCGCCCTACACCCTTACGGAGCGCATGCCGGAGATCGATCCGGAGATTTATAACGGCACCAACCGGATGAAGGTCTACGTCTTCGCCAATGACGAGAGGGCGCAAGCACTGCTGATGGCCGTCTACGACAATCTCGGCAAGGGCGCGTCGGGCGCCGCGGTGCAGAACCTCGACCTGATGCTCGGCATCAAGCACTGAGCGGTCGTGAACCTTGAGCTTGCTGCCGCCGAGGCGATCTGCAAGGTTCGCCTCAGCCTCTGACGCGTATATCGGTCGGCAGCGGATAGGCGCCCTTGGTGCCGCGCCAATGCGCGGCAGCGAAGCCAAGCAACACAAGCGCGACCGTCTGATGCGTCAACGCCATGTGCAGCGGCACCTGCATCACTAGCGTGCCGATGCCGATCGAGGCCTGGACGACCACCAGCGCGAACAGAAGCGTGGCCCGGCGGGCATGGGTGGTGCCAGGCTGGCGCCGCCACGTCGCGATCATATGCCAGAGCGCCACGACAAAGATCGTATAAGCGCCTACTCGGTGGACGAACTGCACCGTCTTCGGGTTTTCAAAGAAGTTCAGCCAGGCGGGCTTCAGCAGAAGCAGATCGGAGGGGATCACCTTTCCATCCATCAGCGGCCATGTGTTGTAGGAAAGGCCCGCGTGCAGCCCGGCGACCAACCCGCCGAGATAGATCTGGATCAGCGCCAAAAGCACGATGACGCCGGCGAGCCGCTGCGTCGACCGGTCGGCGGCGGGCTCGGAATGCGGCGCCAAGCCTCGCGCCACCACCATTGTCGCCGTGAAGATCAGCGCGGCAAGCGTCAGATGCGTCGCCAGCCTGTATTGGCTGACCGAGACGCGGTCAACCAGGCCCGAAGCCACCATCCACCAGCCGATGGCGCCTTGCAGTACACCAAGCAGAAGGATGCCGACCAGCTTCAACCCAAGGCCTCGTTCGATGCGGCGCGTCGCCCAGAAGAACAGCAGCGGCAAGGCAAAGACCACCCCGACGCCGCGCGCCAGGATGCGGTGCGCCCACTCCCACCAGAAGATCGATTTGAAATCCTCGACGCTCATGCCCTTGTTGATCTCGGCATATTGCGGGATCTGCTGGTAGCGCTGGAACTCTTCCTGCCATTCGGCGTCGTTGAGCGGCGGGATGACGCCGTGTATCGGCTGCCACTCAGTGATCGACAGACCCGAGCCGGTGAGACGAGTGGAACCGCCGACCAGAACCAGCGCGACCAGCACGAGCAGCACGACGTAGAGCCAGCCGCGCACCAAAGCGCGGTTGTGCAGGTCGCGGTCGCGTGTGGCATAGGGGGCTGTGGCGGTGATGGCAGCCATTTCGCATTCCCGGCGGTTGAAACGCGAGATTGGTGGACCAAGGCCGCTCAACTGGCAAGACTGGACAGCGCGGCACGCCGTCGCGCCGGGCCGCGACGGTTGCGCGCTCCGGTCATTCGGCCTAAGCGGGGCGGGTCAACGGAACCGCGACATGCCCATTCGCCTGAAAAAGCTGATCGGAACCATATTGCTGGTGGCGCTGGTCGTCATCTACGCGCTGATCGCCTCCGCCGTCGCGGTCACCAGGCTCGCCGAATACGGGCCCACGGCGCATCTTCTGTTCTTCCTGCTCAGCGGCTTTCTCTGGGTTCTGCCGGCCATGGCCATCATCAAATGGCTGATCATCGAGCCGCGCCCGAAGGGGTGAACCTTGCCGGCGTCAGGCAAGCGTGAAGCAGGCCTAGACCGTAACGACCATCTTGCCCGCATTGGCCAGCGGCGTCGTGATGCCGGACAGCATCGTGCGGATATGCGCAAGGCTCTGATAGCGGCCATTGACGGAGATGCGCGGCAGCGCGTGCAGGAAGCCGGCATGCTCGGCGCGCAGCACACCATGCCGCGTGGTCACCGCCGAGGCATAGCCTGCGTCGCGGGCAAAGCCCACCTCGCGGCAGCTGACCGCGCTGGCATAGCCATAAGGGTAAGCCAGATGACGCGGCTCCTCGCCGAGTTTTTCCGCGAGGACGCGGCGGACGTCGCCGATCTCATGGCGCGCATCGGCCTCGGACAGCCGCTTCAAGTTCCGATGATTGACGGTGTGCGCACCGATGGTCACCAACGGGTGCGCGGCCATAATGCGAAGCTCATCCCAGTTCATCAAGGTGCATGGGCGGCCCGAGCCGATTTTGAACCCAGTCGAGCGGGCGAGCTCGCGCAGCGCTGCGCCTTGCTCTTCCTCGGGGACTTCCAAGGTCAACCAGGCGTTCAGCCGCGCGACGGCCTGGATCTTTCGGCCTCGTGTCGAGCAATCGATCGCCGTCGACTTGCCCCCCATCGTCAGCGTCAGGCGCGAGCTGGTGTCGACGATGTCCTCGATCACGTCCCACCAGAGATCGACGGCGCCGTCGATCAGGCCGGGGGCGACGTAGATGGCGATCGGCGCGCCGTGTTTTTCCAGGATCGGAAGCGCCTCGGTCATGTTGTCGCGATAGGCGTCGTCGGCGGTGATCGTGGCGAACTGGCCGCCTTTCCCGCCCGTCTTGATGCGTTCGATCGCTTCATCAAGGGAAACAAAGGCATAACCCTGCCCCTTCATGTCCGAGATCAGCTTGTCGAGGAAAGTGGGAGCGATGTTCAGATGCCGATTGACGCTGTTCGGCTTCTCCGGTGTCGCGGTGACGCGGTGCAGCATCAGGATAGCGCCGATGCCGCCGACAAACGGCCGCGCCAGAGGCGCAAGGCCGGAGTAGCGGGCAAGGTTCAGCGCCAGTTTCCGGATTGCATCGCCCCCGTCGATCATTCCTTCACCTTTTGCGCCTAGGCTTATTCAAGCAAGACATTCGCCTATGCGAACCCCAGGTTGCAACCAATACGTCTTAAGGATTGAGGGATGGTTGACGCCACCGCGTCATTTGATGGCAATCGGATCGCGGCCAACGAGGCTTCCGCGCGCCCGGTGCGAGCCAGCCGGGACCGGTGGATTGCGACCGCAAGCGGCGGCACCGGCCTTGCCGACTATCTGCAATTCTGCGCCTCGGCGCTGTACGCGCCGGCGCAAAGCGCATCCTGGGTGAGCAACTGGGCGGCCGCGACCGGCGCCGACATGGTTGTCGCGACGCTGTCCTGCGATGGCCGCCCCGTGCTGTCGCTGGCCCTGGAGATCGTGCGACGCGGCCCGTTCAAGGTTGCCCGTTTCGCCGGCGGGCGCCACGCCAACGGCAATTTCGCCGCCGCCGACCCGCGTTTCCTGCCTGCTATCGACGGCCAGGCGATCCGCTCGATGTTCAAGGCAATCGCGCGAGCGCGGCCGGACATCGACCTGATCTCGCTTGAAAGGCTGCTGCCAGACCTCGACGGCGTCGCCAATCCGCTGGCCGCGCTGCCCGGCTTTCCAAGTCCGAACCTTGCGCTTGCGGTCGATCTCGGCGGCGGGTTCGACGCGCTGCTGTCGCGCGCGAGCGGCAAGCGCAAGCGCAAGAAGCACCGCTCGCAGACGCGCAAGTTCGAGGCGGTCGGCGCCTTCCGCCGCATCGAGGCACGCACACCCGAGGAGGTCGACAGGCTGCTCGATGCCTTCCTCGAGATGAAGGAGGTGCGTTTCGCCAAGATGGGCATCGCCAATGTCTTCGGCGACAGACAAATACGCGACTTCTTCCGGGCGCTGTTCGCCGATGCGCTGGCCGAGGAAAAGCCGCCATTCCTGCTGCACGGCCTGGATGTGGCGAGCAAGCTGCGCGCGGTGACCGGCTCCAGCCGGTCCGGCAAGCGGCTGATCTGCGAGTTCGGCGCCATCGCCGAGGACGATCTCTCGTCCGCCAGCCCGGGCGACTTCCTGTTCTTCGACAACATCCAGGAAGCTTGTGAGCTTGGCTTCGATGTGTATGACTTCTCGGTCGGCGACGAGCCTTACAAGCGGCTCTGGTGCGACATCGAGGTCCAGCATTTCGAGGTGCTTGCGCCGCTGACGCTGAAGGGCCACGCATTGGCGACGACGATGCGGCAAGGCGCGCGCGCGAAGGGCTTCATCAAGAACAATCCGACGGTCTGGAAGCTGACCAAGATGCTGCGCCGCAAGGCTGCCGGACAGGCGGCGCCCGCTCCCGCCGAGGACGATAACTGACCGTCGCCTTCTAACGGCCGGTTTTTTCGGCGCGGCCCGATCCTTCGCGCTATATTCAAGCCGCCGACCGCCTGCCCGGCACCGGTGTTCCCGGAGGTTCATGGCCGACCGGTGTGACCAGTGTCAGGTTGGGATAGCCGTTCTCGATCAGCTTGACCGCGGCCTGCGTCACTTGGTCGTCGGCCTCCAGCATGGACAGGAAGACTTCGGTGCCGTCACCGACCAGGCGGCCGATGCCTTGCGCGTCGGCCGGGCCGCATTCGACCACGACGAGATCGTAGGCCGTGGTCAGCGACTGCATGATAATCGGCAGCCGATCGGCGGCGCGCATGGCGCGGACCGGATCGGCGGTGCCGACCGGAATGACATGCGCATCCGAATAGAGATCGGGATGGATGACGTCACTGAACTGCGCTTCGGAAGCGAGCAGATTGGTGATGCCCGGGAACAGGCTCGAGTCCAGCATCGGCCGCGACGCCGCGCCCGATGCCGTGAGGTCAAGCAGCAGCACGCGCAGGCCGGCGTCAGATACTTCACGCGCCACGAGCACGGCGGAGGCGGCCGCCTCGTCGCCTTCCGGCGATACGAAGATCGCGCGCGCCGCGCCGGAAGAGATCAGCTTCTCGGCAGCCCTGTCGACATCTATCTCGCCGAGCCTGGACGGACCCGGCTTGGGTTCCGGCTCGGGCATTGGTTGCTCTGCCGCAACGGTGTCGGCTTCAAATGTCTCATTCTGCGCGATCGGCTGTCTCTCCGGACGTCGCTCGCTGGCCATGGACGTCTCATAGGATGCGAAAGAACTGTGGTCGTCCTCGATTTCGGCTACAACCGGCTCGGTGCGCGCAGCGGGCATCGCCACCTGCTCGATATCGGTGAAACGGGCGCCGGCGGCCGGACGCATGGCACGGCCCGAGAACAGCTCGCCAAGCAGCGTGCCGATCGCCATCAGCAGCAGCGAAGCGGCGGCGGCGGCCCCGGTGATCGGCCCGATCTTCGGAAAATAAGGTTGCGACGGCACCTGGGCCTGCGCGATCAGGCTCGCCGCCACAGGCGAGTATCTGCGATCCTTGCGCGAGACTACCGCATTGTAACTTGCCATATAGGATTCAAGTTGTTGGCGCTGAACGTTCGCGTCGCGCTGCAAGGCATCCAGCTGCACCTGCTGCTCGCCAGCGCGCGCTGACGCGGCCTTCAAGGTGTTGACGTCCGCGATCAGCTGATCCTCGCGGGCCTTCGCCGTCTGAGCCTGAGCCGACAACCCCCGGATGATCTTTTGCGCCTCGTTGCGAATCTGGCCGTCGAGGTCGGCAAGCTGCGACTTCAGCGCCCGGATGCGCGGATGATTGTCCAGCAGGGTTGTGGAAAGATCGGCGATATTGGCCCTCAGCTCCACCTGGCGCTCGCGCAGGCGCTGGATCAACTCGGAAGACAGGACCTCCGGCACGCTGTCCAGCGAACCGCCATTCCGCAGCGCCCGGCGCACGCTCTCGGCACTCGCCTCGGCGGCGGCGCGGCTGGCGCGCACACGCGACAATTCGCTCGACAGCTCAGAGAGCTGCTGAGTCGGAAGCACCGAATTGTTGCCGCCCATCAGCAGGTCGGACTGGGCGCGGAACGCGGCGACCTTGGCCTCGGCATCCCTCACGCGATTCTGCAGATCGGCGATTTCCGGCGCCAGAAAGTTGGTCGCGGCGGCGTTCGATTCGAGCTTGGCGTCACTCTTCGAGGCGATATAGGCCTCGGCAATGCCATTCGCGACGGCTGCGGCAAGCTTGGGATCCTTCGAGGCGAACTCGATCGCGATCGCGCGCGTCTTTTCAACGGCGTAAACATTGAGCTTGTCGTGCATGGCGTTCAGCACACGCTCGTCCGGCGGAATATCGAAGGGATCGCTTTTCAAGCCGACGAGCACAAGCACACGCCCGAGCGACGACATTTTCAGCGTTTCGTCGAACTCCGGCAACTTGTCCAGGTTGAGCTTGGTCGCCACCTGCTTGAGGATGTCGGGCGAGGAAATGATCTGGACCTGGGTGGCCACGCCCTGCTCGTCGAGAATCGGCTTGTCGTCGTCGTTGGTGCCCGGCGGCCGCGTGTATTCCGATTCGCGCGAGCCGATCTCCAGCTTGGCTGTCGCCTTATAATAGGGCGTCGCGAGCCAGGCGAAGGCGAAGGCCAGCCCGGTGACCAAAAGCGTGACAAAAACAATGCGCAGCCAGTTCCTCGCCAGGCTGGCGAAGAGCTGTCTCAGATCGACATCGACGTCTGCGGCCGCTGACTGAACGGACATGCATCCTGCTCCGAACTTTGAGTCGAAGCTGGACCGTAAAGAACTATGGTAACTCACCCGTTAAGATCAGAATGAATGCTTATTAGAGGGCACTCAAAGAAGATTGCTCGAAAGCAATAGAACAATTGGGCTTTTTACCGATCTCCGCTCTCCCGGACCGAGCTCCTTTACCGCCCATTAACCCTAACAGGATGATAACGGTCGCACTTTCCTGGGGTTGTGCCGCGGCTTGCGGCAAGAGCGATGAAGGTTCCTGGCCGGTCATGAAAAGCACTGCTTCCCTCTTTCGCGCTTTGCTTGCCCTGTCGCTGCTCACCGGCTGCTCGAGCTATCGCCCGACACCCGCCGCCTTTCATGAAGTGCTCGATCAGCCCTACCGACTCGGCGCCGGCGACCGCGTCCGTGTCACGGTGTTCGAGCAGGACGGGTTGACCAACACCTACAGCGTTGACCAGTCCGGCTATCTCTCCTTTCCGCTGGTCGGCGCGGTGCCGGCGCGCGGCCACACCGCGCAGCAGTTGGAAAAGGCGATCGCCGACAAGCTGCGCCAAGGCTATCTGCGCGATCCCGACGTTTCGGTCGAAATCGACCGCTACCGGCCGATCTTCGTCATGGGCGAAGTGGGCGCTGCCGGGCAGTATTCCTACGTGCCGGGACTCACCGTGCAAAAGGCGGTCGCCATTGCCGGCGGCTTCACGCCGCGCGCCAATCAGGAGAGCGTCGACATCACCCGCGATATCAACGGCAAGGTGATGACCGGGCGGGTGCTGACATCCGATCCACTCCTGCCCGGCGACACCGTCTACGTCCGCGAACGGCTGTTCTGAAAAACCCGTCGTGGCGGTGAACCTCAGGATCGTGCACTGCTTTCGCTCACCTGTCGGAGGAATCTTCCGGCACGTGCGCGACCTGACCGAGGCGCAGATCGCCGCCGGCCATGCGGTGGGAATCGTCTGCGACTCGACCACCGGCGGCGACTATGAGGAGCGCTTGTTCGAGGCGATGAAGGACAGCCTCGCGCTCGGCATCCATCGCACGCCGATGCAGCGTCATGTCGGGCCGGGCGACCTCGCCTCGGCCTGGCGCACCTATCGAATCATCCAGGAATTGCGGCCGGACGTGCTGCACGGGCACGGCGCCAAGGGTGGCGCCTATGCCCGGCTGTTCGGCTCACTGTTGCGGGTATCAAGGTTTCGCGTTGCCCGCCTCTATTCGCCGCATGGCGGCTCCCTCCACTATGACGAAACGACGGCGATGGGGAAGCTGTTCTTCGGCCTGGAGCGCTTCATGGCGCGCTTCACCGATTGCCTGCTGTTCGTTTCCGACTACGAGCGCAACACCTATCGCCGCAAGGTCGGCGAGCCGCCCATACCCAACATGCTTGTCTATAACGGCCTGCGCGCCACCGAATTCGAACCGGTGACGGCGGCAGCGAATGCCGCCGATTTTCTGTACATCGGCATGATGCGCGACCTGAAGGGCCCGGATATCTTCATCGATGCGCTGGCTATGGCCGGCGACGAGCTCGGACGCCCCTTAAGCGCCGTGATGGTCGGCGACGGCGACGACCTGCCGCGCTACCACGCGCAAGTGGAGCGACTCGGCCTGAAAAGCCACGTCCGATTCCGGCCGCCCATGCCGGCGAGACAGGCTTTCGCTCTGGCCGAGTTGATTGTGGTGCCATCCCGCGCGGAGGCGATGCCCTATATCGTGCTCGAAGCCTTAGCCGCTGGCATGCCGATGATCGCGACCGCTGTCGGAGGCATTCCGGAAATTTTCGGCGAAGGCTCCCCTGCCCTGATCCGCCCCGACGCATCCCAGCTCGCCGCCAAAATGGGAGCGGCGCTCAGCGACTTTGACGGCTATCGAAAACTGATGCCGCAAGCCGATGAGCTGAAGGCCCGATTCGGTGCTGACGTCATGGCCGCCGATATCGAGAAGGCCTATTTCGCGGCACTGAACAAATAGGCCGCGGGCCGCAACAACTCCAAAACCACCGGTTGTTTCAAGGCTTTCTTAGCTCTCTTTTGCTATGCAGTTGCGCGAAGCTCGCGGACAGTTCCCATGAATGAGATCGACCCCGCGCACCGCTTTTCCATGGATGCGGTGCGCAACTACGATGCTCCCGCCGATGGCGAAAAGCCTGGCGGCATCAACGATGTGGCGCGCCAGGTCGCTTCGCAATACCGGCGTGATACCATGTCGCCGATCATGGTCAGCGGCGTGCTGCGCATGGTCGAGTTCGCGATGCTGTTCCTGTCTGGGCTCGGCGTCTATTTCTACTATGTCGGCTTCTTCAGCTATCTGGCCTGGCAATATCCGTTGGCGATCGCGGCTACGTCGTTCCTGGCCGTGGTGCTGCTCGACGTGACCGATTGCTACCAGATCGCGGCGCTGATGCGCCCCCTCGCGAATTTCGGCCGCGTGCTGCTGGTCTGGGCCGGCAGCTTCGCGCTGATGGCGCTCACCGCCTTCGCCATCAAGGCGTCGGAAGACTATTCGCGTCTGTTGTTCGGCACCTGGTTCGTGGCCGGCTTCGCGCTGATCTTCGGCCTGAGACTCGTGATGTCCAGCCTCATCCGGCGCTGGGCGCGCGACGGCCGCATGGAGCGCCGCGCGCTCATCGTCGGCGGCGGCAAGGCGGCCGAGCAGCTGATCCGCTCGGTCGAGAAGCAGCCCTACAACGACATCCGCATCTGCGGCATCTTCGACGACCGCAACGACAAGCGCTCGCCGCCGATCGTCGCCGGCTATCCGAAGCTCGGCACCATCTCCGAGCTCATCGAATTCGCCCGCATCGCGCGCATCGACATGCTGATCGTCTCGTTGCCACTGACCGCCGAATCGCGCGTCCTGCAGCTTCTGAAGAAACTCTGGGTGCTGCCGGTCGATATCCGGCTTTCGGCACATTCCAACGCGCTGCAGTTCCGGCCGCGCGCCTATTCCTATATCGGCTCGGTGCCGATGCTCGACATCTTCGACAAGCCGATCAACGACTGGGACTCGGTCGCCAAGCGCGCCTTCGACATCGTCTTTTCACTCATCGGGATCATCGTCTTCTCGCCGGTGATGCTCGTCACCGCGATCGCGATCAAGCTCGACAGCAAGGGTCCGGTGCTGTTCAAGCAGAAACGGCACGGCTTCAATAACGAGATCATCGAAGTCTACAAGTTCCGCTCGATGTTCACCGACCGGTCCGATCCGACCGCCAAGCAGACGGTGACCAAGAACGATCCGCGCGTCACCCGCGTCGGCCGCTTCATCCGCAAGACCTCGATCGACGAGCTGCCGCAGTTCTTCAACTCGCTGTTCGGCTCGCTGTCGCTGGTCGGGCCGCGCCCGCATGCCATCGCCGCGCAGTCGCACAACCTGCTCTACAACGAGGTGGTGGACGGCTACTTCGCCCGCCACAAGGTCAAGCCCGGCGTCACCGGCTGGGCGCAGATCAACGGATGGCGCGGCGAGATGGACACCAACGAAAAGATCCGCATGCGCACCGAATACGACCTCTATTACATCGAGAACTGGTCGATGCTGTTCGACCTGCGCATCCTGTTCCTGACGCCGATCCGCCTGCTCAACACGGAAAACGCCTATTGAGCGCCATCGCCAGTGAATTGCCGCCGCAGGCGGTTAACGCCAAGCTGATCTCGCTGATCGCATCGGCTGCGATCGGCGTCGGCATCCTGCTTTCCGGCTTCGTCATCAGCGAGCCGGCGCCCTATGAAATCTACATGGCCGGGCTGATCGCGGTCTGGGCGCTGTTCGGCCTTCGAATTTCGCGCGCGATCGTGCCCCTGCTGGTGCTTCTGGTGGCGATGAATATCGGCGGCATGATCGCCATGACGCAGATGGCCGACCTGGCCAACACGCCGCTCTATCTCGCCGTTTCGCTGTTTTTGGCCTTCAGCGCGGTGTTCTTCGCCTCGGTGACCTCGGTCCAGCCGAGCCTCTACCGGCTGATCTTCATCGCCTACGTCGTGTCGGCGGTGGCGACGTCGCTGCTCGGCATCGCCGGTTACTTTCATGCCTTTCCGGGCGCGGAAATGTTCACCAAATACGACCGCGCCGCCGGTGCCTTCCAGGATCCGAACGTGTTCGGGCCGTTCCTGGTGCTGCCGGGCACCTATCTGCTCTATCTGCTCTTGACCGGCCCGGTGTCGCGGATGCCGTTTCTGGCGGTGCCGCTGCTCATCATCACCGCCGGCATCTTCTTCTCGTTCTCGCGCGGCGCCTGGGGCATGTTCGCCGTGTCGGCGGTGCTGCTCACCGCCTGCCTATTCCTGCAGAGCGCCAGTGGCAAGTTCAGGCTTCGCGTGGTGGTGATGACGATCGCGGCCGCGGCGCTGCTGGTCATCGCCCTCATCGTCATCCTGCAGTTGCCTGGCGTGTCGGACATGTTCACGCAGCGCGCGCAGCTTGAGCAGAGCTACGATTCGGCGCGGCTCGGCCGCTTCGCCCGCTATTCGATCGGCTTCCAGCTGGCGATGGAGCACCCGTTCGGCATCGGCCCGCTGGTCTTCGGCACGATCTATGGCGAGGACACGCACGACATCTGGCTGAAGGCGCTGATGGATTATGGCTGGCTCGGCTTCGTCTCATTCCTGACGCTGACGCTATGGACGATCGGCGCCGGCTTCCGCATCCTTCTGCGCGACCGGCCGTGGCAGCCCTATCTGCTTTGCGCCTATGTCGCCTATCTCGGCAATATCGGGCTGGGCACCTTCATCGACATCGACCACTGGCGCCATCTCTATTTGCTGCTCGGCCTGGTCTGGGGCGCGATCGCGCTGGAGTACCGGCACCAGCGGGAATTGCGGCTGGCGAGGTCTGCATCCCTGCCTGCAATTTCACCTTTGCGATAGGCACCGAATTCGGTTGACCCGCACCGCCTTATCACGATACATCGCCACCCGGTCCGGAGTGTAGCGCAGCCCGGTAGCGCACTTGACTGGGGGTCAAGGGGTCGTCGGTTCGAATCCGGCCACTCCGACCATTTGAAAGAGAACTTCCCCCCAAGTTCTTAGGTTGAGCCGAAGGCTTCCGCTCCTTGGGCAACCGTTTGGTCCAAAAACAGCTTCTCGTTGATTTTAGAGTAGTTCCGCGACTTATCGGCAGAAGCTTGGGGGCTGTCACGCGAGCGGAAGATCTATCTGGCCAGGAGGCCGAAGAACAAGAAGATCGTTGTCCGTCCGCCAGTGGGGCATGCGGTGCGCTTCTTCATCGGCGATCAGAATCGTCGACGCAGTGACGTGCATGGCGCCGAGCAGCGCCTCCGTTCTCCCCATGGCGCCGGGCGCTGACACCGGCGTGGAGCGTTAACGGATTTGTTAATGCGGCTCGGCGTATAGGATTCCAAGCAGTATCGACAGTTCTGAGCACCGCTTCGCGCTTACAGCAACGGCACTCTGTATGAAACCGAAGCCTTCTTCAGCGGGATCGAGCCTCACACAGCTGACCAGCTTGCGATTTTTCGCCGCTCTCTATGTGCTTGCCTTCCATTCGGCAGACATCGACGGAGCGCCGCCCCCGATCGCCAATTTTGTGCTGAACGGCTATCTGGGCGTCTCGTTCTTCTTCCTGCTGTCCGGCTTCATCCTCACCCATTCCTACTTCGACAAGATGTCTGACTGGTACGAGATCCGACAGTTCGCCTTAGCGAGATTTTCCAGAATTTATCCAATCTATCTCCTTGCCCTCATTGTGGCTCTGCCGCTGACAAGCATGCCCTTAGATCAACCGCTTGCATCACTGGCGACACTTGGCCTTGTTCAGGCATGGGGCGCGCCAACGACAATGCTCGGATTCTTCTGGAATCCTCCGGGTTGGACACTCTCGATCGAGTTCTTTTTCTATCTTGTGTTCCCGTTATTGCTTCCCGTCCTTTCAAGGCTTACGGCCGGAGTCCTGTGGATCAGCCTGGCAGCTTTGGTGCTGATTTTCGTAGTTATGTGTCTGCCGGGTCTCGGACCGACCGGCTACCTTGCGTTCGACGGGATGGAGTTGGTGCCTCTCCCGCTGCTGAGGCTGCCCGAATTCATGACCGGCA
This sequence comes from Mesorhizobium sp. CA6, assembly GCF_020165035.1. Lineage (NCBI taxonomy): Bacteria > Pseudomonadati > Pseudomonadota > Alphaproteobacteria > Hyphomicrobiales > Phyllobacteriaceae > Mesorhizobium > Mesorhizobium sp. CA6. The sequence goes on from NZ_JAIUHI010000004.1 coordinate 16,819, forward strand.
TCATTTGCGCTCTGCTGTTTAGGGCCGGCGCGTTCGATCGCTTCCGCAGCGACCTGGCCGCCATTCTGGCCATGGCGTTCACGGTTGCCACGCTTGTCGCGACACGCATGGTGACGACAGGGGGTTTCGCGGCGATCGGCTTTGTCGCGCTGATTGCGACATGCGCCGTGAATGACGGCAAGACCCAACGCGTGCTGTCGTACAAGCCGCTCGTGCTGCTGGGCAATGCAAGCTATGCCCTCTACATCCTGCAAATCCCGGTGCGAAAGTGGATTCCGGTGCTGTTCACCGGAGAATGGGATTGGGTCGGAAGTCTTTTGTACCAGCCTTTGCTGATCGTCATTTCGGTCGCCGTCTTCGTTCTGGTGGAGGAACCTGCCCGCAAGCACCTGCGCTCCTCAATTCCGCAGCGAGCGAGCCCTTCCGTCGCATGATTCAAGCGCCATGCGCCGCGAGCATGCGGCGTGCGCTTTCCTCGTCGGTGATCAGGATGGTCGGCGCGATCAGGTTCATGGCGCCGAGCAGCGCCTCGGTCTTTTCCGCGCCGCCGGAGGTGAGGATGCGGATCGGCGCCTTGCGCAGGCGGTCGACATCCACGGACATCACATGGCTGTTGACGGGATGGTCGACCAGATCGCCATTGCGGTCATAGAAATGGAACAGGAGATCGCCGACGGCGCCGCGCGCAAGCAGCGCCTCGCGGTCCGCTTCCTTCAGGAAGCCGCCGCGCGAGAAGGTGGTGGCCGAAGCGATCCCGCCGACGCTGAGCAGCACGGCGTCGAGCGCATCGGCCATCTCAAAAATCTCCTGCAGGCCGCAGCGCTCGACCAGCGCGATTTTTGTCTCGACGCTGTCGACGACCGCAGGCGTCGGCATCAGATAGCCATCACCCTGGAAGATCTGGGCGAAGCGCCAGGCGAACTCGGCCGGGTTGACCCGGCGCGCGACGCCGACGCCGCCAAGCAGCGAAATCACGCTGAAATCGGTTAGCGATTTGGCGCTGATGAAGGGCAAGGTGTTGAACAGCGTGACTCCCCAGCCGACGCCGACCCGCATGCCGGATTTCATCGCGTCAGACAGGAACATGCCGGTCTTGGCGGCGATTGCCGGGATCGGGTCGGCATTGGGATCGGTGAGCGGCGCCACCAGCGCCTGCTGTAGTCCGAAGGTCTGTTCGAGCGCGCGCTCCAGCCGCACGATCTCCAAAAGCTCGCTCTCGATGGTGATCTTCACCTCGTTGCGTGCCCTCGCCTCGGCCAGCATGCGCACGATGGTGACGCGGCCGACGCCGAGCACGTCGGCGATCTCGTTTTGCGTCATCTGCTCGACGAAATACATCCAGGCGGCGCGGATCCTGAGGCGGTCGGTTCGGCTTTCGCTGACGACCTGCTCGGATGCCTCGGCCGCCGCCCTGCCGTTTTCGGATTCACCCTGCCGTCGCCTGCCCAAATTCCCCTCCAACCCCGGCGGTGACACTGCCGTCGCCGATTCTGCATGCTGGTTAAATATCGCCTATTGATCTACCAATCGAGACGAACAATCTAGAGAGGGCGGCTGGCGCCCAAAGCCGTGACAGGCTTCAGCATTTCGAGGCAATTGGCGATGCTGCGACAAATTTCCGAAGACGTCCGCGCCAACCTGAAGGACCGGCTTCGGGAACTGCGCGACGCCATCCGCCAGAACCGCCACGACAGCGCCGGCGATGCCTCGCAAGATATCGCCGGCAATTTGCCTCCCTTCCCGGGCCGCAGCCTGCTCGGCCACGCCGCGAGCGCCGTCGACGGGGCGCTGACGATTGCCGAATCCTTCGTACCGCATTCCCGGCCGCTCAAGGTCGACGGCACGACCGTCAAAAGCCTGCGGATCTATTTCCCGCATGGCGATGAAGACCGGCAGATCGGCGGCGAGCGTCAGTTCAGGCGCGACATGTATTATCTGACCCGCGCGGTCCTCGCCGGCTACGGCATCGACAATCCGCGCGTCCACGAGGCGAGTTTTTCCGCCGTGCATGTCGCGATGCGCAAGCGCCACGCGGATCTCCTGGCCGGCGCGACGGCGGACGCGGCATCGACGGACCAGGTCGCGGCGGCCTGCGCGGCTCTCCTCATCGAATGCCTCAACCACCGTCCGGTTCAGCCTAGCGAGATCGGCACAGGCCCGGCGATAGGCGGCGACCGGTCTCTCGACATCAGGAGCCTTGCGCCTGTGGCGCTTGCCTGCGGACTGGCGACCAAGGCGGACGGAACGCCCGAGCCCGACATTCTCGAGATCGCGGTGCTGGCTGCCGAAGTGCGGGAGGACCGCATCCGGCAGGCCTGCGCCCAGGCCAATGCCGTCCAGGAACTGACACCGGTTCTCGCCACCCTGCTCGCGCATTTAGCGTAACCGCCGCGAATTATCCGCTACCGTTCGGCCGCCATGGCCGCGATCGTCTTCTTGGCGCGCTGGATCGAGGCCGGGCTCATGCTGAGCTCGGTCAGGCCCATCCCGATGAAGGTGGGGATCAGGTCCGGACGGCCGGCGGCCTCGCCGCACATGCCCACCATGATGCCGGCGGCGACACCCGCCTTCGCCGTCAGCTCGATCGCCGACATCACGGCCGGATTGGTGACGTCGTTGAGCTTGGCGACCGTCGGATTGAGTCGGTCGGCGGCCATGATGTACTGGGTCAGGTCGTTGGTGCCGATCGAAAAGAACGCCACCTCCTTCGCCAACGCGGGCGCGATCAGCACGGCGGCTGGCGTCTCAATCATCACGCCGAGGTCGAAGCTCGCATGCGGCACGCCTTCGGCCTTCAATTCAGCCGCGCATTCCTCCACCAGCGCGCGCGTGCGCGTCACCTCGGCAATCTCCGAAACCATCGGCAGCATGACCTTGATGTTGCCGTGGACGGCGGCGCGCAACAGCGCCCGCAGCTGCTTCTTGAAGATGTCGGGGCGGTCCAGGCACATGCGGATGCCGCGCCAGCCGAGGAACGGGTTTTCCTCGTCGGGAAACTCGATGCCGGCGATCGGCTTGTCGCCGCCGATGTCGAGCGTGCGCACGATGACCGAATGCGGCGCAAACGCCTTGGCCAGCGCGCTGTAGGTCTCGGCCTGCATGTCCTCCGACGGCAGATGCATGTGGCGCATGAAGAGCAGCTCGGTGCGGAACAGGCCGACGCCCATGGCGCCTGCCTCCTGCGCTGCCTCGATCTCCTCCAGCGAGCCGATATTGGCCGCGACCTCGATCACCGTGCCGTCGGCGCGGGTAGGCGTCACGCCTTTGAACACTGTTAGCCCGGCGCGCTCCTGCGCCGCTGCCTCGACACGCCGGGTAAAGTCTGCGCGCACGGTCTCGTCAGGGTCGACGATCACATGCCCGGCACTGCCGTCGATCGCCACCTCCCTGGCGGTGCGCAGCTCGTTGACCTTGTCGCCGAGACCCAGCACGGCCGGAATGCCGTGCGAGCGGGCGATGATGGCAATATGCGAGGTGGCGCCGCCATGGCCGCAGACCACGCCGCCGATGCGCTTCAGCGGCGCGCGCGCCAGATCCCAGGCGCCGATGTCGTCGGCAATCAGGATCGCGCCCTGCGGGATGGTTTCCAGGCTGACTTCGTCCTGGCCGAGCAGCGCCAGGCAGATCTGCCTGCCGACGGCATGGACGTCGTCGGCCCGGGCGTTGAGATAGTGGTCGTCGACCGCGCTGAAATCGGCGGCAATGGTGGCCGCCGCGCCAATGACGGCGGACACCGCGTCATCGCCTTCCTTGATCAGCTTCTCCGCCTCGCCGGTCAGGCTGTCGTCGGCGGCGATGTCGCGCAAAGCGGCGACGATGCCGCGGTCGCCAGCGGAGAGATTGTTCTCGGCAAGCGTGCGGTCCATGCGCGCCTGGACGCTGGCGACGGCGCCGCGGAAGCGCTCGAGCTCGCCGTCGATCTCATCGGCCGGCAGGCGTCTGCCCGGTCCCTCGATCTCCGGCGGGAAATGGGCAAAGGCCGGCCCGATCGCCACGCCCTCGCTTGCGGCGACGCCTTGAAGTTTCGGGGTTCCATCCACCGCTGCGGCAGAAGGCTGCGCGGCCTCACGAGCGGGCGCCGGGGCTGCGGCTTGCGAGCCCTCATCACCCGCCTCGCCCTCGTCGTCGAGGCCGGCGCGCGGGTTCTCAAGATAGCCGATCAGCGCCTCAATCGCCTCGATCGCGTCGGCGCCGTTGGCACGCACGGTGACTTCCTGGTTTTCCTTGACCGCCAGGAGCATCAGCTTGACTGAGCTCTTGGCGCTCACCGCCTTGCCGTTCTTGACCAGCTCTACGTCGGATTCGAAACCCTTGGCGAGCTTCACGAACCGCGTGGCGGGACGGGCGTGCAAACCTTCGTGCACTCTGACGATGGTCGAGCGTTCCATGGCAATTACTCTAGGCTTGGGCGCCGTCGACAGACAGCGCGGATATTATCAGGCGGCGATGGTGATGACAGCGCCCGGTGTCAGGGCGGCCACGAGCGCTCCGGTGTCGACCTCGGATGCGCAAACCTCGCCCGGCCTTTCGGCCTCGGATGCTCCGTTGAAGGAGATCACGACATGACCCATTTCCCGGACCTTGCTCCAGGCCGTGGAGCCGACCGCCGTTATCGTCGCCGAAACCGGTCCGAGCGTGATCGACGCGCCCTTTTGCGGCGCGTCGTCACTAGGCCCCTGCTCTGCCAAGTGCAGCACCGAGACTTCGGCGAGTTCAGGAGGCGAGCCATCCGCGAAAAGGATGACCACGCCGCCCTCGGCGAGGTCCGCCACTTCGGGTCCTATTGCTGTGACCCGTGTCTTGAGAAGAACCGACATATGGCGAACCTCGTTGTTACGCTTTTTAGAACACGATCAGGGAGACGATCCATGCGATCAGCACGGAAACCGGGCCCATGATCTGGCGGCTGATGAGCACCGCCGGCACGCCGATTTCGATCGTCTTCGGCTTGGCCTCACCGAGCGCCAGACCGACGGGAACGAAGTCGCAGCCCACCTGCGTATTGTAGGCAAACAGCGCCGGCAGGGCCATTGCTGGCGAGATGGTGCCGTTGGCGATCTGCGGGCCGATGATGGCGACGCCGATGACCTGGGCGATAACGGCGCCCGGTCCCAGGATAGGCGACAGGAACGGCAGGCCGCAGATGGCCGAGATGACCAGCAGGCCGACGATGTTGTTGGCTAAAGGTCCCATCGGCTGCGCCAGCACGTCGCCGATGCCGGTATAGAGGATCAGGCCGATCAGCATGGTCACGAAGGCCATGAAGGGCAGCACGTTGCGGACGACCTGATCGATGGTGCGGCGGCCGGAATTGAAGAAGATGCCGACCACACGGCCCATGACGCGGCCGATGGAACTGATCAGGCCGATAAGCCCGCCCTCGTTCGGCAGCGGCTCGGCCGCCCTGGCAGTGGTGTTGTTGCTTGTACTCATCGATGCTGCTCCCCCCGCAGTGGTGACCGCTTCGGATCCGTCCGCCATTGTGACGTTGGCCGGCTTCACGCCCGAAACGTAGATGTCTTCCGTGATGAACTGGGCGAGCGGACCCGCCTGGCCGACCGGTGTCAGATTGACGGTCGGGATACGCTTGCGCGGATAGACGCCGCAGCGGGCCGTGCCGCCGCAGTCGACGACGACGACCGCCATCTCGCTTTCGATCGGCGGCGCCTTGAAGCCGTCGACCGCCTCGGCGCCGGTCATGTCGGCGATCAGCTGCGCCACCGGATGAATGCCGCCGCCGGTTACCGACACGACCTTGTTGCGCTGTTCGGTCGGCTCGATGACCAGAGGCCCGCCCCAGCCGGTGGAGCCCTTCGAGATCTTTACTGCCTTGTATGTCTTGGCCATGGTGTCCTCCCGCCCTTAGAGCTCGACGCCCTGGCGGCGTGCCATGATGGCCGTGATGCGTTCGGTCAGGATGCCCTTGAGCAGGATGACGACGAGGCCGACGATGGCGTACCAGATGGCCACCTTGACGTGATAGCCGTTGGCGATGACGCCCCGCTTCTCGAGATCGAGCAGCGCGACCAGCATGCCGCCCCAGACGAAATATTCGCCGGGGTTGATATGCGGGAACAGGCCGAGTGGCGGATGCACGTAGGACACCGCCGCGTCGTAGAAGGCAGGCTTGTGCTTTTCTTCGAGGAAGGAGCCGAAAGTGTAGGCCATCGGGTTGGTGAGGAAGAACACCGACAGGACCGGCAGCACGGTGTAGCGAGTCAGCGCGATACGGCCGGCGCCGCGCGCCAGGCCGTGGACGCGCTCCTCGCCGACCAGTTCGGTGACGGCGTAGAAGGCGGTCATCAGCACGACCAGCGTCGGGATGATGCCGGTGACGAAGCCGGCGAACACTTCGCCGCCCTTCTGGAAGATGCCGATGAAATACTTGCCGATCGCAGTCAGCCAGCCGAGCTGCTCTTCCTGCTGCACATTCTTCAGCTGTTCCTTGAGCTGATCGGCGGTGACCGGCGCATTGTCGGTCGTCGCCTGCGCCAGGACCACGAGATGATCGGTGGCATGCTCGACGCCGAGCTTGCCGTGCCAGGCAGCATCCGAGACCATGGTGCCTGCGACATGCAGGTTGTGCACCGCCAGGTCGGCATGCTGCGCCAATAACGAAATTACAGACATTTCTCCTCCTTATGACCCCCGCCGGTCATTCCCAGCCGGCTGCCGGCGTCGCTTAAGCCCTTGCTACGTTCAAACCGGACAGGCCCGGCTTCTTCCCCGGCTCCGACCGCGCGCGGTCGATCTGCTCGATCGCCCGTTTCACGGCCTCGGCCACACCGGGTTCCCCCTCCCCCATGATCGCAGGGTTGGACCGGAGTCGATCGAGGGGGATACCCTCGAATTCTTCATGTCGCTTGAACTTGGTGAGCACCGAACGGCCGCTCATGACCATCATGCGGCGCACGATGAGATCGGGCGTCACGACAACGAGCGCGATGGTGCCCTTGGCGAGCCGGCCGCGGAAATTGCCGGCTCCGACAAAGCCGTCCTTGAACTCTCCGGTGACGCCTTTGAAGACGTCCGCATAATGCCGCATCTGCAGCCAGACGCCGAGTGATTGCAGCGCCCAGACAACAAACAGCAGAAGCAGCGCCCACTGCCAGATCGCCATTTCGGTTTCCTCCCGATTCTCTTCCTCCGGCACATATTGGACGGAGGCGAGATGACCCGAAAGTGAGAACATTTGTTTCCTAGAATGTCAACATGTATTATATTAGCCGCCGTAACGCTCCACAGGCGGCTGACCGATTTCGGCAACGGCAGCGCCTGTGGTAGCCTGTCGCCAAACGGGATATGAGACATGGATCTGCCTTTCAGGCACGAGCTGGCGCTTATGCCGGACCTTCGTCACCGGCTGCGGCAGCTGCGCTGGTTTCGCGCCACCTTCCGCAGCAGCGCGAAGGTGGTGTCGGAAACCTTCGGCGTTCGTTTCGAGATCGACGAGGCCAAGCTGACGCGCGCCTTTCTCGACTGGATCGACGTCATGGAGGCGCAGAAGCGATTCGCAGCTGTCGACCGCGCGGACTTCATCGTGTTCGCCGCCGGGCTGGTGCTGCGCGAGCTGATCCGCCAGGCGCCGGCACGGGAGGTCTCCGGTCTTACCGAAATGATCGAGACGGAAGCCAATGCCGGCACGGCGGAAATCGTGCGCTTCTGGCCGGAAGGTTTTCTCTATACCAACTACTGCGTGTCGGCGATTCTGGCTGTGCACGAGCAGGAGTTCGGCACGGCGCCCAGCATCGACAAATGCGCCGACGACCTGCGGACCTGGTGGTCCTACCGCGAGAACGCGACGGAAATGCCCGCCTATGCCGTGGCCTTCCTCGACCGCTTCCTCGGCGCCGAGCCCAACTGGATCACACCCGACCGCGCGCAGTCGCGCCAGGCCATGCAGCGCGCGCTTGGATCCACGCCGGTCAGCGAGGCGCTGCGCCAGCTTTGATGGGCAGGAGATGCATCCGCCTCACTATTGAACATCTGACTTTTTATCGATAGCGATGTGCGTATTGGCACAGAGGCCGGGAGAAGCGCGTGGCGCAACCTAGACTGATTTTTGATTGCGACGGCGTTCTCGTCGACAGCGAACCGCTGGCCGCCAAGGCCTATGAGCGCGTTTACGAGAAACACGGCATGCCCGGCGTCCATGGCGGCATCATCGCGCAATGCATCGGCATGAAGCAGGCCGATATCATCGTGAAGATCAAGGAACTGACCGGCCATCAGTTCCCGCCCACCGCCGACGGCGACATCTGGGCCGAGACCAAGCTGCTCTTTTCGGAGGAGTTGAAGCCGACACCGGGGATCCTGCCGTTCCTGAGCGCGCTTGCCGGCGACCGCTGCGTCGCCTCGTCATCTTCGGTCGAACGCATCAACCACAGCCTGTCGGTGACCGGACTGTCGCGCTTCTTTGGCGAGGCGATCTTTTCCTCCTCGATGGTCAAGAACGGCAAGCCAGCGCCCGACATCTTCCTCTACGCCGCCGAGAAAATGGGCGCGAAACCCGCCGACTGCATCGTGGTCGAAGATTCGCCTTTTGGCGTCCAGGGCGCGGTTGCGGCCGGCATGATCGCGATCGGCTATACCGGCGGCGGGCATACCTATCCCGAGCACGGCGCCCGGCTGAAGGCCGCAGGCGCGGATTTCGTCTGCGCCGACTGGCACGACGTCAGCCGGCAGTTGGCCGGGCTTGGTGTCCCGGCCTGAACTAGCGGAGACTTGGGAAGCGACGCCGCGTCCACTCCCCAGGCGGGACCAATCCCCCCACGCGGAAGTTGAAGGACAGGACCCTCGTTGCATCGGCGTCGACCTCGCAGCGGAAGCTCAGATCATACCACTGGGTTGTCGTGCTGAAGGCAGCCTGCGGAGGGTTAAGAACATTGCCCTGCTTCAGGGGAATGGTCGGCAGCCATTTGGGCGAGTAATCGGCACTCTGCAATTCCTGGTTCAGAACATTGGCGCAAAGATTGGCAACGCGCTGATCGCGCGGCACGTTCTCCATCGAGCTTGTGGCAAACGCGTTGCCGGTCGCACCTGGCGAGTAAAGCTTTCTGACGCCCGGAAGGCCGGAATAGATCGGCGATCCCGCGACCTCGCTGTCGGCGGGGCTTGAGCTTCCCGGGTTTCCCCTTGGCGCTCTCAAAGCTCTTGCGGATTTGAACTTCATGGCTTTGGAAGGCTTAGGCTTTGCCTTTTCGGCTGGCGCAGGCTTGTCGCCGGCCTCGGCCGTCAACGGCTTTGGCGTTTCGGCAGCTTGCTTTTCGGCGGTTTGCGGCTGCTGTTTGTCAGTGTCCTCGGTTGCCTGCTTCTCCTCGCTTTGCGCGGGTTTTTCGTCCGGCGCGGTGGTTACCGGCTTCTCTTGAGCCTCGTTGGTGTCCGCCTGCTGCTCGGGCGTTGCAGGCGGAGCCGGCTGGTTGGGCGCGGGTTGCGATGAGACGGGCGGCTTCGCGGGTTCATCCTTGGGCGGCGACGGGGCGTTGGCCGGCGCGCTGCCGCCGTCGGGAGATTTCTCCGGGCCGGTATCCTTCTCGCCATACTGAAAAACGCGCTTCAAAACCGGGATGTCCTGCGGTTTCGGCGGCTGCAGAGGCGGTGGCTTTTGCACAACCTGCTCGGGCGGCTTTTCAGCCTTCTTTTCAGGCTTCGGCTCCGGCGGCTTTGGAGCGGGCTTCGGCTTGGGCTGCTCGGGCGGCGGCACGATCGCGACATTGACCGGCTGTTCCTGGTGATCCGGCTGTTGATCGGGTCTCGGCAGACCAAAGAACAAGAATGCTGCGATCAAGGCATGCAGGAATAGCGATGCGGCCAAGGCCCACCGCCAATTCCGAAACCATTCCCGCATCTTGCCGTTCATTGCGCCCGATGTGGAACGAAATGACGGCGGCTTCAAGCGCCGGCAGGGATTTGCGGTAGCTGCCGGCCTGACAAGTCGGTGATCGGAGGGGCTGTGGCGTAAGCAAGCCGGATCAAGGCCCTGCAGGGATTGGCTTACACCAGCATGCCCATCGGGTTTTCGATCAAGCGCTTGAAGGCGCCGAGCAGCTCCGCGCCAAGCGCGCCGTCGACGGCGCGATGATCGGTCGACAAGGTCACCGACATCACGGTGGCTATCTTGATCTCGCCCTTCTTGACCACCGCCCGTTCCTCGCCGGCGCCGACCGCCAGGATCGTCGCATGCGGCGGGTTGATGACGGCGGCAAAGTCCTTGACGCCGAACATGCCGAGATTGGATACCGCCGTCGTGCCGCCCTGATATTCTTCCGGCTTCAGCTTGCGGCTCCTGGCGCGGCTTGCCAGGTCCTTCATCTCGTTGGAGATGACCGACAGCGTCTTCTCATCCGCATGCCGAATGATCGGCGTGATCAGGCCGCCGGGGATCGACACGGCGACGCCGACATCGGCGTGCTTGTGCTTGACCATGGCGTTCTCCGTCCAGGAGGCGTTGGCATCCGGCACCGCCATCAGCGCCATGGCCATGGCCTTGATGACCATGTCGTTGACCGAGAGCTTGTAGGCCGGAACCTCGCCCTTGTCGGTCTTCTTCATCGGGGCTGCGGCATTGAGCTGCGTGCGCAGCGCCAGCAGCGCGTCGAGCTCGCAGTCCAGCGTCAAATAGAAATGCGGGATGGTCGACTTCGCCTCGACCAGGCGGCGCGCGATGGTCTTGCGCATGTTGTCATGCGGCACGAGCTCGTAGGAGCCTTCGGCGAACAGCTTCAGCACCTGGTCGTCCGACATCGGTTTGGCTGCGGTCGCCGGAGCGGACGGGACTTCGACCGGAATCTCGGCAGCTGGCGGAGCAGGGGTGGCCGTGCCTTTCGCTGCGGCTGCGGCCTCAACGTCGGCACGCACGACGCGGCCGCGCGGGCCGCTGCCTTGTATCTCGGCTATCTTAAGACCGGCTTCGCGAGCCAAGCGGCGCGCCAGCGGCGTTGCGCGCTCGCCCTGCGATTGGCCGATCTCCCCCCTCGTGGGGGAGATGCCCGGCAGGGCAGAGGGGGGCGCGAAGGAACGAGACGTTGGCGGGACAGCGCCCCCCTCTGCCCGCTTCGCCGACATCTCCCCCACTAGGGCGGAGATTGGCGCCCTGTTCTGCGGCGTCGTTCCTGATTCATAGACCTCGTCATCGGCGTAAATCCAGGCGACGGGCTCGCCGACCGGAATGTCGACGCGCTCCTTGCCGGTGACGTCGCGCAGCGTGCCGCTGGCCGGCGCATCGATCTCCATCGCTGCCTTGTCGGTCTCGATTTCGAAAAGCACGTCGCCTTTCTTGACGTGCGAGCCCTCCTCGGCGAACCAGCGCGAGATCTGTCCGGTCGCCATATCCATGTCGACCTTGGGAAGAATGACTTCGGTCGGCATCGCTCAGCGGACCCCTTTCACGAGGTCGCGCGCGGCGGCGATGATGTCGGGAACTTGCGGCACCGTCGCCTTTTCCAGATCCGGATTGTAGGGGATCGGCGTCTCGGCGCCGCCAAGGCGCACGATCGGCGCATCGAGATAGTCGAACGCCTCGCTTTCGGCGACGAGCGCGCTCACTTCCGCGCCGATGCCGAGCGTTTTCACCGCCTCGTAGACGCAGAGCAACCGCGAGGTCTTCTTCACGCTGTCGATCACGGTCTGCCTGTCGATAGGGCGGATCGTGCGCAGATCGACCACTTCGATGTCGATGCCCTCGCCTTCAAGCACAGCCGCGGCGTCGAGCGCCTTCTGCACCATGATCGATGTAGCGACGATGGTGAGGTCGCGGCCTTCGCGGCGGATCTCGGCCTTGCCGATCGGCACGGTGTAGTGGCCTTCCGGCACATGGCCCTTCATCTTGTAGAGCAGCTTGTGCTCGAAGATCATGACCGGGTCCGGATCGGCGATTGCCGCCAACAGCATGCCCTTGGCATCGTGCGGCGTCGCCGGCTGGATGACCTTGAGGCCGGGTACATGGCCGAGCCAGGCCTCTAAGCTCTGGCTGTGCTGCGCGGCGGCGCCCGTACCCGAGCCCGCCGGGAAACGCATCACCACCGGCACCGAGACCTCGCCGCCAAGCATGAAGCGCATCTTGGCCGCCTGGTTGACGATCTGCTCCATGGCGAGCGTGGCGAAATCCGAGAACTGGAATTCGAAGATCGGCCGCATGCCGGTGACGGCCGCGCCCACCGCGATGCCGGCGCCGCCCAGTTCGGAGATCGGCGTGTCTATAACCCGCTCGGTGCCGTAGCGCTCGACGAGGTCGCCGGTCACCTGGAAGGCGCCGCCATAGACGCCGATATCCTCGCCCATCAGGAAGACACGTTCGTCCATGTCCATGGCGATCGCCATGGCTTCCTGGATCGCCTGGGCGTAGCTCAGTTCACGCAGCGCAGCGTCCATCACGCTTGCTCCGTGTAAACATAATTCTGCAAGGTGGCGATCTCCGGCGCCGGGCTCGCCTTGGCGAACTCGATGCCGTCGGCAATCTCCTTGGCGACCGCGTCGCGGATCGCCTGGATTCCCTGGTCGTCGATGAAGCCGAAATCGCGGAGTTCCGTCTCGAAGAGCGTGATCGGATCGCGGTTCGCCATCCAATCCTCGATCTCTTCCTTAGTGCGGTAACGGTTGCGGTCGCTCTTGGAATGGCCGCGATGACGGTAGGTCTTGGATTCGATCAGCGTCGGCCCCTCGCCGGCCCGCGCCCGCTCCACGGCCTTGAAGGACGCCTCGGCGACCTCGGAGAAGATATTGCCGTTGACGATGACGCCCGGCATCGAATAGGCGGCCGCGCGCTCGGCGATGTTCTTGACCGCGGTCGAGCGCGCCGTCGAGGTCGACATGCCGTAGCCGTTGTTCTCGCACACGAAGATCACCGGCAGCTTCCAGACCGCCGCCATGTTCAGCGCCTCGTGGAAGGCGCCCTCATTGTTGGCGCCGTCGCCGAAGAAGGAAACCACGACCTTGCCGGTCTTCATCATCTTGGACGAGAGCGCGGCGCCCACCGCGATCGGGATGCCGCCGGCAACGATGCCGTTGGCACCGAGATTGCCCTTGGCGACATCCGCGATATGCATGGAGCCGCCGCGGCCCTTGCAGTAGCCGGTGGTCTTGCCGAAGAACTCCGCGAACATGCGGCTGACTTCGGCGCCCTTGGCGATGCAATGGCCATGGCCGCGATGCGTCGAGGTGATCTGATCGTCCGCAGCGAGCGGCATGCAGATGCCCATGGCGCTGGCTTCCTGGCCGATCGACAGGTGCATGGTGCCGTGGATGAGGCCTCGCGTGTAGCACTCTTCCGCGCCCTCTTCGAAGCGGCGGATGAGGTACATCTTGTGAAGCACCTCCCTCAGCTGCTCCGGACTGTACTGGCGATAGACGAAAGGCAGGTTGGCCCGGCTATCCACGACGGCGGCTTTGCTGGCTCCAGCCATGATCACGCCTCCACGGCGCCGTAAACGAGCTTGTCCTGGCGGGCACGCAGCTCGGCGATCTTCGAGCCCGGCGCGGGCGCCGCGTTGGCATAGGTGATGAGCTCGCCCATCTTGATGGGTGCAGTCACGGAGCCGCCCTGCAGCAGGCCGCAGGGAACGGCGCGCGCCGCATGGGCTTCCGGAGCCGTCATGATCCAGGCGCGGTAGCAATATTCGCCGATGGCATCGAGCTTGTCGCCGGGCTTCAGATCCTTCTTGGCAACGGCGCAGACTTCGGCCACGGGCTTGGCCAGCGGAACCATGTCGGCCTTGCCATAAAGCACGACACGGGCGCAGGTAAGCGGCACTTCCAGCGAGGTGAGGTGATAGGGACGATGGAAGGTGAAATACGGACCCTTGCCCATCTTCAGGTCTTCCATGCGCTCCGAGATGCGCGGATGCGACATGTCGGCGACGACGAAGACGCCGGGCGCCACACCCTTGCCGATCGAATAGTCGACGACGCCGACCTTCGACAGCACGCCGCCGTCCTTCTCGGGCACCAGCACCTTCGACAATTCGCCGAGCGTCGCCGCCGGACCGTGCATGCCGGGCTTGTCGGGAACCAGCCCGGTCGCATTGGCGATCGCCGCCATCTCGACCATGGTCTTCGAACCGTCGACGAATTCGACCAGCATGCGCACGTTCATGTGCCGGCGCTTGGCCTCCTCCTCATAGTCCGGGGGCGTGGCGTCGATGTTGAGCGGATTGTTCTTGCCCTTGCCGGCGGCAACGATCGGGTGGCCCATGGCGGAGACGAACTCGATCAGTTCCATGCATGAAGACGGCTCGTCGCCGGCGCCCAGCGAGTAGGTGACGCCGAGGCGGTCGGCTTCGCTCTTGAGATAGGCGCCTATGGTGACGTCGGCCTCGACATTCATCATCACCAGATGCTTGCCATGCTCCATGGCGCGCAGGCCGATCTCGGCGCCGACGGCCGGAACGCCGGTCGCATCGATGACGACGTCGATCAGGTCGTTGCCGATGACGAGGCTGGAATCGTTGGTGACGGCGATCTTGCCGGCCTCCATGGCCGACGTCATGGCCGATGCGCTCGAAACCTCGCGCGCATGGCCGGTCTCCTGGAAGGCGATATCGACGGCCTTGCCGGCGGCCGGCAGGTTGAGTTCGGAAATGGCGCCGATCTCGATGCCGGACATGTGGGCGACGCGGGTGACGATGTCGGTGCCCATTTCGCCCGAGCCGATCAGGCCGATGCGAATGGGCTTGCCGGACTTGGCGCGCTCCTCGAGGTCACGGGCAAGGCCCGTCAACGAAATATTGGAAGCCATGCCGCTTATTCCTCCCACATCGCATGCTGTTTGATCGCTTGGGTATTGAACATCTGTATTTCTGTCAAGACTAATGTCCAAATCTTTGACCGTCCTCGACGCTTTTCGAGTCGGTTGACGCGCGACGGCGAAGGCGCGGATGCGAATGTCGGTCAAAGCCGCGCTACGGCCCGCGACGAACCATGACGGGATATCTAGGCGGCAATTGCTACTGGCAAACGTCGACCCATACGGCGCCGACCAGATCGGCCATGCGCTGCGGTGTGATGCGCACCGCGGCATTGGTGGCGCCGGCTGCGGGAACGACTTCGTCGAAGGCCTTGAGCGACAGATCGCAATAGACGGGTAGCGGCGACGGCAGGCCGAACGGGCAGACGCCGCCAGGCGGATGGCTGGTGATTGCCAGCACCTCCTCGCCGCCCAGCATGCGCGGCTTGCCGCCCATGCTGTCCTTGAATTTGCGGTTGTCGAGCCTGGCGATGCCGCTGGTCACGACCAGCATGGCCTCGTCGCCCACGCGCAGGCAGATCGTCTTGGCGATCTGCGCCGGCATGACGCCATGGGCTTCGGCGGCAAGCGCGACGGTGGCCGAACTTGCCTCGGTGACGATGACTTCGATATCGGGCGCATGCTCGGCAAAAAAGGCGCGAACCGATTCCAAACTCATGGCGACCCCTCGTCAGACCTGTCGAACACCGGCTGGCGAATCGCATGGCGGCGCGGTCATTGACAAGAGCCACGGCCGTGCGTTGCGCATCCTTGTCTTGACGCATGCCGTTTCCCCAAAACCGCAGCGCATAGTTGGGCGACATGCATCAAAAAGCCCGCCAGGCATGCCTTGGCGGGCTTTCACATGGACGCTTGCTTGCATCCTATTGCTGCGTGGGCCGGTTCTCGGCGGCCGGCACTCTGATCAATTCCTCTTCCGGCACCTGCAGGGCGGAAGCGATGCGCCGAAGCTTGGCGGGGTCGGCGTCCTTGCCGTCCTCGATGTCGACGATCTCGCCCACGGCCAGGCCGCAGGTCAAAGAGAGCTCCTCGATCGTGTATCCCCTGGTTTCGCGCGCGGCTTTGAACGGGTTGAGGCCGGACGCGGCAATAATGTCGTTGGAAACAGCGTTTCGTACGGTGTTGGGCATGGCAACTCCTTGAGATGAAACAGGGTCGGATGAAATGTGGTGTTGCCTGAGACGGGCGGGAGAATGCTCGTTAACAAATGATTTGCCAAGAGCACCCATGCGGCGTCACGCGTTCGTGAAGCTGCGTTTCGGCTGATGCCTCGGGCTGCGTACATGTAAGGTCGCGCAGCGCTCAATCAAGTTCTTTTGAAGGCCCGTGGCCGGATCCGCCGGCATTTTCGACGTCTCGATTCGTTAGCTTGCCGTCACCGGCGGCAGACAGATCGACGCCGGGCGTTTCTCGGAAGGATCGGATGCCATGAATTTGAAATCGTTCGCAATTGTGCTCGGCACAGTCTCAAGCGTCATCGGCGCGACGCAAGCGTGGGCCGCGGATGCCATACGTGTTCGAGGCACTGTCGTCGGCGTTGCCGGGTCGACGCTGACGGTGAAGGATCGCGATGGCAAAACCAATGCGATCACGCTCGCCAACGGATGGAAGATTTCGGGCGTTGCCAAGGCGTCGGCAGCCGATATCAAGCAGGGCGACTTTCTTGGCATCGCCTCGATTTCCAAGGCCGACGGCGGCAGCGGCGCGCTGGAAGTCGTGATCTTTCCGGCTGCTCTGAAGGGTACCGGAGAAGGCGATCGCGACTGGGATCTGCGGCCCAACAGCCGCATGACCAACGGCACTGTCGCCGATGTCAGCGAGATCGACGGCCGCACCGTCACGCTCACCTATGACAACGGCCAGAAGAAGCAGATCGCTATCCCGCAGACGACACCGATCGTGACATTCGCCACCGCCACGCCGGCAGATCTCACGCCGGGCATCGCAGTGTTCGTCAATGCCGAGCGTGGCGGCGACGGCAAGCTGGTCGCGAACCGGGTCGTTGTCGGGAATCACGGCATCGCGCCGCCGATGTGAGGAGGCAGCGAGCAGCTCGAACAGCTTTGGCCGCTTGAACACTCGGCCTATCTGAGGCGGCGGCATCGCGGAGTGAGCCACCTCCATGTCGGGTGCCGCGCGCCGGATGCGTGGCGCGCGCCGAGGAGAGCCGCGCCCGGCTTTCCCAATCCGCCGATATCGCCGGCCAAATGAAAAAAATCGCGCATCATATGAACCTTTCCATTGGCCGCAGCACCAAGCGGTCATGGGCACCGCGAGGTGCTCCTCACCCCAACGGGACGCCAGGACGGCGATCCCAAAACCAATGGAAGGAAATGCCCAATGATCAACTTCAAGCGTATCACCCTGGCCGCGGCTCTTGTCGTCTCGGCTTTCGGCTCGGTCTCGGCTCCGGCTTTTGCGGGCACGCATCCGACCGGCGACGGCGGCGCGGTCTGTAAGGGCCATGGTTCTTGCCTGGTGCTGCAGCTGGATTGCAAAGGCACCTATACCGATGCCACCGACAAGAACGGCACCGTCTACGGCAAGTGCAGCCAGGTGATGAAGGTCGACCCGAAGACGCGGCTCAAGCTTGCGAACTGATCACCTGTAGCGACACGGAAATGGTGGCCGTCGAGAACGGCCGCCATTTCTGTTTATATCCCCTCGATCGATCAGCGCCGGCCGATCAAAAGGCCGGCAAGCAGTCCGACCACGACCAGCCCGACGGCAGCGGCCGTCGCCGGATGATCGCGCGCCGTGCGCTCGATCGCCTTGCCCCTGCGCCTTATTGCCGGCAGCGCCTCGTGGAGGCGATCGGCAAGTTGCGAATAATAGTCGGACGCCGCCTCGCGGCCATCCTCGTAATAGGCGTCACCGCGCCTGGCCAGAACCTTCTTCAGGTCGTGCAGTTGTCGCGAAAGTGCCGCGACCTGCTTGTCGATATCAACGTCGGAGAGGGTCGAAAACGATGCCATGCTTGTTGTCCTTCTCTTCGAGAAGGCCTAACGCACGGGCGAAGAGCCCGTTCCGGCCGACCGACCGAGTACCGTCAAGTCGAAGATGATCGTTCAACGAACCTGGTCTAGCAGGCGCTTGCATTCCAGCAAGTCGAACAGCGCCTCCTGCAGCAAGGCGCGATTGTCACGCGACAATCTCGACGAGTCGGGTTGAACCGGACCTTCGTCGTCGCTCTTGCCCAAGCCGAAGAAACGGCGGCTGGGCTTCACTTTCGGCTGGCCGACCAGCGCGTCCTCGTCGCCGCGCGGCTGCGCGGCCGCCGTCAGCGGCACCTGCTCGGCCTGGCGGCGCTGGGCGATGGCCTCCACCGCGGCCATGTCGCCATTGCCGATGGCGACCAGGAAATGGTTGCCGTTCTCGCGCAACAGCTTCTGCACGCCTTTGATCGTATAGCCCTGATCGTAGAGCATATGCCGGATGCCCTTGATGAGCTCGACGTCTTGCGGCCGGTAGTAGCGCCGGCCGCCGCCACGCTTCATCGGCTTGATCTGGGTGAAGCGGGTCTCCCAGAAACGCAGCACGTGCTGCGGCAGGTCAAGATCTTCCGCGACTTCGCTGATGGTGCGGAAAGCATCGGGGCTCTTGTCCATGGGCCAATCCTCCACACTGGACCACGATCCTGGCATGGTGCCGAATCGCGCCTTATTTCAGCGATTTATGAAACGATATTCAAGCCCAGCTTGAAAACCACCGGCGGTTTTCAACCGCATTCGCCAGCAAACTACTTGCCGCCCTTGCCCTTGCTGTTCTGATGCGAACGCAGGATCCGGTTCTTGAGCACGTTCGAGGACTTGAACGTCATCACCCGGCGCGGCAAGATCGGCACTTCCTCGCCCGTCTTGGGATTGCGGCCGATGCGCTCGTTCTTGGAGCGGACATGGAAGGTGGCGAAGGACGACAGCTTGACCGTCTCACCGCGAACGATGGCTTCGCAGATTTCGTCCAGCACAGCCTCGACGAGTTCCGCCGATTCCGTTCGAGACAAACCAACCTTCCGGTAAACGGCTTCAGCAAGGTCGGCACGCGTAAGTGTCTTTCCCCCCATGCGACCGTCCCATCTGCTCGCAAAAACGTAAATCGATACAGGCAAAGGCTGAGCCTAAGTAATTGATCCGGCAAGGTCAAGGACCGAACCGGCGAGTTCGGCACTTACCAGCGGAGCAACACCGCGCCCCAGGTGAAGCCTCCACCCATCGCCTCGAGAAGAACCAGGTCGCCCTTCTTGATGCGACCGTCGGCGACGGCCACCGACAAAGCGAGCGGCACCGAAGCAGCCGAGGTGTTACCGTGTAAATCGACAGTGACCACCACTTTCTGCTCGGCAATCCCGAGCTTCTTGGCGGAAGCGTCAATAATCCGTTTATTGGCCTGATGCGGCACGAACCAGTCGAGGTCCTCGGCCGTTATGCCGGCCTCGCTGAAGGTCGCTTCGATGACGTCGGTGATCATGCCGACGGCATGCTTGAACACTTCACGGCCTTCCATCCTCAGATGGCCGACGGTTCCCGTGGTCGAAGGACCTCCGTCGACGAAGAGCTTGTCCTTGTGCACGCCGTCGGAGCGCAGGCTCGCGGCCAGCACGCCGCGATCGGTGATCGCGCCGGCTCCGTCTTCCGCTTCGAGAACCAGCGCGCCGGCGCCGTCGCCGAAGAGCACACAGGTCGAGCGGTCGCTCCAGTCGAGGATGCGCGAGAATGTCTCCGAGCCGATCACCAGGACGCGTTTGGCCAGGCCGCCGCGGATATAAAGATCGGCAGTGGCAACGGCGTAAACGAAGCCAGAGCACACGGCTTGCATGTCGAAGGCAAAGCCGTGATGCATGCCGAGCCGGTTCTGGATTTCGACAGCCGTCGCCGGAAACGTGTTGTTGGGCGTCGAGGTCGCCAGGATGATGAGATCGATATCGGCCGGCGTCATGCCGGCGCTGTCGAGCGCGGCCCGCGCCGCATCCTCTCCAAGCGAGGCAGTCGTCTCGTCGTCGGCGGCGACGTGGCGCTGGCGAATGCCGGTGCGCTGGACGATCCACTCGTCGGAGGTCTCGACCATGCCTTCGAAGTCGGCATTCTTCATGATGCGGCGGGGCAGCGCGGCACCGTTGCCGCGCACGACTGATCTGATCAAGGCTCTTTCCTATTCCTCGGCGTCGGCGACGCCGGACTTCCTTTTTGCCTGCGCGGTCGGGTTGCGCGCATGGAACAGATCGAGGTCGGCCTCGATCCGGTCAAGCAGATTGTTGCGTACCATATCGTAGCCGAGCTCGATGGCGGCCGCGAATCCGTCCGAATCGGCGCCGCCATGGCTCTTCACGACGATGCCGTTCAACCCCAGGAAGACGCCACCATTGGAGCGACCGACATCCATTTTCTCGCGCAGCCTGTCGAAGGCGCCCTTGGCGAAGACGTAGCCGATCTTGGCCATGAGCGTGCGGCTCATGGCGGCGCGCAGATAGCCGGCGATCTGCCTTGCAGTGCCCTCGGCGGTCTTGAGCGCGATGTTGCCGGCGAAGCCCTCGGTGACCACCACGTCGACCGTGCCCTTGCCGATATCGTCGCCCTCGACGAAGCCGCGATAATTCATCGAGGCCATGTTGGCCTCGCGCAACATGCGGCCGGCTTCCTTGACCTCTTCCTGGCCCTTGATCTCCTCGACGCCGACATTGAGCAGGCCGACGCTCGGCCGCTCGACGCCAAACACCGAGCGCGCCATGCCGGTACCCAGAATGGCGAAATCGATAAGCTGGTGCGCATCCGCGCCGATGGTGGCGCCGACATCGAGCACCACGCTTTCGCCGCGTGTCGTCGGCCAGAGCGCCGCGATCGCCGGGCGGTCGATGGTGGCCATCGTGCGCAGGCAGAATTTCGACATCGCCATCAGCGCGCCGGTGTTGCCGGCCGAGACGCAGGCCTGCGCGCCGCCGTTCTTGACCGCTTCGACGGCCTTCCACATCGACGACTTCCAGCGGCCGTGGCGAAGCGCCTGGCTCGGCTTGTCATCCATGCGCACGGCGATCTCGCAATGGACGAACTCGCATATCTCGGCGAGTTTCGGGAACTTGGCGAGCTCTGGGCGCACCACGTCCTCGCGGCCATAGACGACGAAGCGGATGTCAGGGCGGCGGATGGCGACGGTCATCAGCGCCGGGATGACCACGCTCGGTCCGTGATCGCCGCCCATGGCATCGATGGAAATCCTGATCACGTAGTGCTTTTCTCACGGTTTGCCTGGCTTGCGGCGGACGCCTGCCGAGGTAAGGGGCCTCGCGAAGGTTCGGCGAAAATAACGGTTTTGTGCCTGCGCACAACCAACTTTTCCAAAATCCGGACCACCCTCAGGATTTCCCAAGCAGCGAACGCAGCTTTTTCTGGAATTCGCTTTCCTCGGTCTGATCGTCGCCGGCAACGTCGAGCGAGGCTCCCGACTTGCGCGGATAAGGGTCGATAGCCAGACCGAAAAACTGTTCCGCCAGCCCGCCGACATCGATGGTGTCGCCGGAAAATGTCTCCGGACTGTCCGGTCCGTCGGCGTCGAGGACGATCTCGCCGCCGCCTTCGAAACCTTCGCGCCCAAGCTTCGACTGCTCGGGCAGAAACAGCGCCTCGACGGGCTCGTCGATATGCGCCGCGACCGGATCCAGGGTGACGATGCAGGCTTGCGTGATGTCGGCCGCGACGCGACCGGTGACCTTGACGCCATTGCGCTTCCAGGGAACCACAAGCAGTTCGGCGCGATAGCTCTCGACCGAAAGCAAATCATAGTCGGCGGCAAGCGCCTCGCGCTGGCGCTCATCGGCCTCGACAAGGACAGGCAAGCCCTTTTGCGGCAGGCGCGCGACATTGGCGACGAAGGATACCGGGCTGCGCAGTTCGGCGTCTTTCATGCCGGCCTCCTTCACGCTGCCCCCGCCGCCGGGAACGCGGCGGTGCCGGCAGCGATCGATTCGGTCGGCTGGGCGGCAAGCTTGTGCGAGGCCTCGCAGACATAGTCCGCCAGCAGCGGCGCCTGCGGCCAGGGGCCGGAGTCCGGCCTGACGTTGCGGGCGAGCGCCGCCGCAAGCGCCACCCGATCGTCTTCCTTGAGCGCCTCGTCATAGGCAGCCGTACGGCCGTAAAACATCTTTGCCAGCCTCTTCATGCGTTTGGGCACGCCGACATCGCCAATGCCAAGTTCGCGCAGCGAATGCTCGACATCGAGGAAGAACTCGTCGATCAGCACTTGCGCGACCTCGGCGGCAACGCCTTGTTCGCCATGCAGCCGGTGCTGGACGAGATACATGTGCAGCGACAGCATCTCGAAGCGGCCGAGCGGCGTATCCGGCACATTCCAGTCGGAATAAAACACCGTTTGCCGCGCCGCCGCCACGATTTGTGCGTAGAGCGCGTCGGTGATAGCGCGGTTGGCATTGCGTTCGCGGCCAAAAAGGCGCTGGAACATTGAGGGCGGTCTCCCGGGGACCTGTTGTTTGATTTGGCCTTGTTGCATCGGCATGCAAGCTGGTTTACCGGTTTTGCGGCCCAGCGCAAGTTGCGGGGATGTGATGGAGATTTGTTGTTGGGTGCGCTGAAATTCAAGTCGTTCTTTGCGCCCGCCCCGGTGGGCGCGGCTTCGCTGCTGGTAATGGTGTCAGCGCTTTCCGCCTGCAATTCGTCCAAGATGTTCGGAGATCTCCATCCGAGCGAGACGCTGACGAAAGGCTACGTCATCGACCAGCAGGCAATCGATTCGGTGCCGGTCGGATCGAGCCGCGAGCAGGTGCTTCTGGCGCTGGGCACGCCGTCGACGACGGCGACCTTCGACAACGAGGCCTTCTACTACATCTCGCAAACGCGCAAGCGCTACGTCGCCTTCGACAACCCGCGCATCATCGACCAGCACGTGCTGGCAGTCTATTTCGGCGCTGACGGCCGCGTCACCCAGATCGCCAATTACGGTCTCAAGGACGGCAAGGTCTTCGACTTCATCTCGCGGACGACGCCGACCGGCGGCAAGGACCAGAACTTCCTGAGCCAGGTCATCAGCGGCGCCAGCAAGCTGGCGCCTGGCATTCCCGGCGGCGGTAGCGGCGGTACGCCCTGAGTTCGCTCGCACGGCAACCTGACTGAACGAAAGACTTCGATCGACGGCCTTTCGTCGCCTGCCGGCGACCGTCCGACTGCGCTTGCCTATACCCGTATAGCCACGTATGACGCTTTGGCGATTTCCGGGGGGCTGGATATGAGCAACAACGATCGTACCGTACCGCAGGGCTGGATGGCGACCGGCACGCCTGACCAACAGACGGTGACGCCGGACTGGCTTGCCGTCGATGCGCCGCCGATCGAGGGCGTCACATTCAAGGAAATCAGACCCGTCGCGACTTCCAACGGCTACCTGACCGAGATCTTTCGCGAGGAATGGGCTCTCGATCAATCGCCGGTCGGGCAAGTGTTCCAGCGCACCATGTATCCGGGCGCAGTGACGGGCTGGCACGCACATGCGGCGACCCTCGACCGCCTGTTCTGCTGCGCCGGCAGCGTGCGGATATCGCTTTTCGACGGGCGCAAGGCCTCGCCCAGCTTCGGCACGGTCTGGCACAAGATCGCCGGCGCCCTGCGACCGGCAATCGTTACCATTCCGCCTGGCGTCTGGCACGGTGTCGTGACCCTCGGACCGGAGACAGCGTTGCTGCTCAACCTCGTCGACAAGGCTTACGCCTATGACGCGCCCGACCATTGGCGCCTGCCGCCCGATACGGAACAAATCCCCTACAAGCTGGTGTAGTGTGGAACAGGCCGGTCAAGGCGCGCCAATCGGACCGATCGAACCGCTGGTCTCGATCGTGATAGCGACGCACAATCGTCCGGCGGTGCTGCATCAAGCCCTGAAGAGCCTCATTGGTCAGACCCTGCAGGACTGGGAGGCCATGGTCATCGGCGACGCGTGCCGCCCTGACACCGCGGCCACGGTCGCTGCATTCGAAGACGCCCGCATCTGCTATATCGATCTTCCCGTGAACTTCGGCGAGCAGTCGGGTCCGAACAATATCGGCTTTGCCCGGGCCCGCGGCCGCTTCATCGCCATCTTGAACCATGACGATCTGTGGTTTCCCGACCATCTGGCGTCCATGTGCGGCTGGATCGACGCCACCGGTGCCGATGTGGTGATCGCCCGAGGTGCAGTCATCGAGTCGTCCGCGAGCAAAGGCTCCAGGCATATGATCCTCGGGATGGGCCGGGACGGCTTCTATGACCCAGTTACCACTGTCGGATTCGGTTCCGCGCAAATGATCCGGCGCGCGTCGCTGCCAAGGCTTGGGCCATGGCGCCCGGCCAGCCAGTGCGTTTGCGAGAGTTCCCAGGAATGGCTGTTCCGTGCCTGGCGCAAGGGTGCGGTGATTGCGACAATGCCCCATCTAACCGTGCTCATGCTGCATTCGGGCAAGCGCGAAGGCAGCTACGCGCGAGATACGGCGCGGGAACAGGAAGAACTGATGGACGCGATGGATGCTCCAGACGCGTTGCGGGTCAGGATTCTCGGCAACGCCGAGGAGCCTGCCCCCCTCAAGCGCTCCCGCTATCTCAAACGCAGGCTTCTGGCCATGTTTGGCATACATCCGCGGGCGCGGTCCTTCCGTCGCCAATATCGCCGCGGCGCGTTCATTGCCATGTTGCGCCGGACACGCGGCTTGCCGCCGATGCCCGAACGAGAACCAGACGCCAACGCGTTGCTGGCCCGCTATCGCCGTGACGGCGAAAGGCCGGAAGCCGGTTGAGTGCCCCGGAATGTATGATGTCATGCCGAAACACAAAGCCCGCGGGATCGCTCCCGCGGGCTTTGTCCTGGAATAGCCGCAATCAGCCGTGCGCAAGCACGGCAAGCAGAAGCAGCGCGACGATGTTGGTGATCTTGATCGCCGGGTTGACGGCCGGGCCGGCGGTGTCCTTGTAGGGATCGCCGACGGTGTCGCCGGTGACCGAGGCCTTGTGCGCTTCCGAACCCTTCAGGTGCTTGACGCCGTCCTTGTCGGTGAATCCGTCCTCGAACGACTTCTTGGCGTTGTCCCAGGCGCCGCCGCCGGAGGTCATCGAGATGGCAACGAAGAGACCGTTGACGATGACGCCGAGCAGCGAGGCGCCGAGCGCCGCAAAGGCCGAGGCCTTCGAGCCCGAGATCAGGAGCACGCCGAAATAGACGACGAGCGGCGCGAGCACCGGCAGCAGCGACGGGATGATCATTTCCCGGATCGCCGCCCTGGTCAGGATGTCGACGGCACGCGCGTAGTTCGGCTTGGAGGTGCCGGCCATGATGCCCTTGTCCTCGCGGAACTGCTTGCGCACTTCCTCGACGATCGAGCCGGCGGCGCGACCGACCGCGGTCATCGCGATACCGCCGAACAGATAGGGAATCAGGCCGCCGAAGATGAGACCGGCGACGACATACGGGTTGGAGAGATCGAAGGAGATCTCGCCCATGCCCTGGAAGTAGGGGTACTTATCGCCATTGGCGGCAAAGAACCTGAGATCATTCGAGTAGGCGGCGAACAGCACCAGCGCGCCGAGGCCGGCCGAGCCGATGGCGTAGCCCTTGGTCACCGCCTTGGTGGTGTTGCCGACCGCGTCGAGCGCGTCGGTCGAGTGGCGCACTTCCTTGGGCAGGCCGGCCATTTCGGCAATGCCGCCGGCATTGTCGGTGACCGGGCCGAAAGCGTCGAGCGCCACAATCATGCCGGCCAGCCCGAGCATGGTGGTGACCGCGATCGCTGTGCCGAAAAGGCCGCCGAGCTGATAGGTGGCGATGATGCCGCCGACGATGACGATGGCCGGCAGCGCCGTCGATTCCAGCGAGACCGCGAGGCCCTGGATGACGTTGGTGCCGTGGCCGGTCACCGACGCCTGAGCGATCGAGTTCACCGGACGCTTGTTGGTGCCGGTGTAGTATTCCGTGATCACGACAATCAAGCCGGTCACAGCCAAGCCGATCAGGCCGCAGATGAACAGGTTCTTGCCGGTGATGACGATGCCGGCGACCGTGCCGACCTCGCCCCAGCCGAGCGTGGCCGATGTAGCGGCGGCGAGGCCGACGATCGACAGCAGGCCGGTGACGATCAGGCCCTTATAGAGCGCGCCCATGATCGAGCCGTTGGAACCCAGCTTGACGAAGAAGGTGCCGACGATCGAGGTCAGGATGCAGGCGCCGCAGATGGCCAGCGGATAGAGCATCGCGGCCCCCAGCATCGCGGTACCGCCGAAGAAGATGGCGGCGAGCACCATGGTGGCGACGACGGTCACCGCATAGGTCTCGAACAGATCGGCGGCCATGCCGGCGCAGTCGCCGACATTGTCGCCGACATTGTCGGCGATGGTGGCCGGGTTGCGCGGATCGTCTTCGGGGATACCGGCCTCGACCTTGCCGACGAGATCGCCGCCGACGTCGGCGCCCTTGGTGAAGATGCCGCCGCCGAGACGGGCGAAGATCGAGATCAGCGAGGCGCCGAAGCCGAGGGCGACGAGTGAGTCGATGACGACGCGGTCGTTCGGCTGCAGGCCCATCGGGCCGGTCAGGATGAAGTAGTAGATCGAGACGCCAAGCAGCGCCAGGCCCGCGACCAGCATGCCGGTGATGGCGCCCGACTTGAAGGCGATGTCGAGGCCGGCGGCAAGGCTGTTCGAAGCGGCTTGCGCGGTTCGCACATTGGCGCGCACCGAGACATGCATGCCGATGAAACCAGCGGCGCCCGAGAGCACCGCGCCGATCAGGAAGCCGATGGCGGCGGTGATCGAAAGCAGCCACCAGGCAAGCAGGAGAACGACGATGCCGACGATCGCGATGGTCGTGTACTGGCGCGCCAGGTAAGCCTGGGCGCCTTCGCGGATGGCGGCGGAGATTTCCTGCATGCGCTGATTGCCCTGATCGGACGCAAGGACCGAACGTGTCGCCCAGATGGCGTACAGAACTGACAGCAGGCCGCAGGCGATGACGGCGGTAATGATGGTCATTGCCGGATTTTCCTCGATTGATGGCCCAAAAGAACCCCTCCCTGGGCCGTTGGAACGGAGATGGATGCCGCATGCGGAATCCACCCCTTGGCTGGGGTGTATGCGAAACAGGGCTTGGAACGTCAAGATATTGTTCGGTTTTTGCCCGGCTTTCGCCCAAAAGACGATGGTGCCAATAGCTGTGTCGGCGCAGGCTTCGAATTAGATCGATTGAAATGACGCCGGGTATTGCCGACCAACCAGCTACTCCGCCCCCTGCCCCATACGCCGCGCGGCGTAGCGTTCGATCGCCGACAGGCCGTCATAGATCAGCACGGCAAGCGCCGCGACGATCAGGCCGCCCTGCAGCACGAAGGCAAGGTTGTTCGAGATCAGGCCGGCGATTATCACCTCGCCGAGCGTCTTGGCGGCAACCGTTGAGCCGATGGTCGCGGTGGCGAGGCTGATGACCACCGAGAGCCGGATGCCGCCGAGGATCACCGGGGCGCTCAGCGGCAGCTCGACCTTCATCAGCCTTTGCCAGCCGGTCATGCCTGCGCCGCGCGCCGCTTCCATCACGTTGCCGGGCAGCGTGGTGAGCGCCGTCAGCGCATTCTCGAAGATCGGCAGCAGGCCGTAGAGGAAGAGCGCGATCAGCGTCGGCTTCTCGCCGAAGCCGACGGCCGGCACGGCAAGCGCCAGCACCGCAACCGGCGGGAAGGTCTGGCCGATATTGACCAGGCTGCGCGACAAGGGCAGGAACTCGGCGCCGGCCGGCCTGGTGACCAGGATGGCTAAAGCCACGGCCACGATCGTCGCCGCCACTGTCGCCATCAGCACGATCCGCAGATGCTGCAATGTCAGCGTCAGCAGGCTGCCCTGGTTGTAGATCGCCGGCGCACCATTCTCGGTCAGCGGTTTCAGCAGCGGCTCGAACCAGTTCGGGCTGGTGATGAAGACCGCCAGCAGCAAGAGAACAGCCAGCCTCAGCATCGCAGGCAGGCGGGCTTTCATTGCGGCCTCGCCGCGCGTTTCACCAGGCCTTCGATGGTGACCCGACCGAGCAGCTTGCCGTCGGCGCCTTTCACCGGCAGCGCCGGGCGTCCTGACCACAACAGCTCGGCCAGGGCGTCGCGCTGCGTGGCTTCGCCGCGGATCGCCTCGCCTTCGGCACTGCCGGGCTCCACGGCGTCGCGCACTGGCCCCAGCGACAGCAGCCGGAACGGCCTTTCGCTGGCGCCGACCAGTGTCTCGACGAAGCCGTTCGCAGGCCTGGCCAGAATCTCCGCCGGCTTTGCGTATTGCACCAGCTTGCCCGCATCCATGACGGCTATTTTGTCGCCCAGATGCACCGCTTCTTCCATGTCGTGGGTGACGAGGATGATGGTGGTGCCGAAGCGCTTCTGGATCGCCAGCAGATCCTCCTGCGCCTTGGTGCGGATGATCGGGTCGAGCGCGCCGAAGGGCTCGTCCATCAAAAGCACGTTTGGCTCGGCGGCCAAAGCGCGGGCAACGCCGACGCGCTGCTGCTGCCCGCCGGAAAGCTCGTGCGGGTAGCGCGGCCCGTAAGCCTGCGGGTCGAGCTGGTAGAGCGTCATCAACTCGTCGACGCGCGCCTTGATGCGGTCTCGGTCCCAACCGAGCAGCAACGGCACGGTGGCGATGTTCTGCGCTACCGTGCGGTGTGGAAACAGGCCATGCCCCTGGATGGCGTAGCCGATGCTGCGGCGCAGCTGATAGCCGGGCACCGAGCGGTTGTCGGCACCGTCGAGCTTGATGACGCCGGAGGTCGGCTCGACCAGCCGATTGATCATCCGGAGCAGCGTCGTCTTGCCGGACCCCGACGTGCCGACGATGGTTGCGACGGTTCGAGGCTCGATGACCATCGAAACATTGTCGACCACCGTCGTCTCGTCATAGCGCTTGGTAATGCCTTCGATTTCGATCATGCCGTTTCAACCCTGCGCTTGGTGGCGGTCATCTCGATGACCGCGTCGAGGATGATCGCCGCAGCAAAGGCCAGCGCCACGGTCGGCAGCGCGCCGAGCAGCACCAGATCCATCGCCGTCTGGCCGACACCCTGGAAAACAAACACGCCGAAGCCGCCGCCGCCGATCAGCGCGGCGATAGTGGCAAGCCCGATGTTCTGAACAAGCACGATGCGGATGCCGGTCAGGATCACCGGAAAGGCGAGCGGGAACTCGACATCGAAGAGGCGCTGGCGATCGGTCATGCCCATGCCGCGCGCGGCGTCGTTGGCGGCGCGTGGCACGCCGGCGAGTCCCACCACGGTGTTGGCCACCACCGGCAGCAGCGAATAGAGGAACAGCGCGACAAAGGCCGGCGCGGTGCCGATGCCCCTGATGCCGACCGCGGCGGCACCCGGCACGTGCAGGGCGACCCAGCCGAGCGGCGCGATCAGCAGGCCAAAGAGCGCGATCGACGGAATGGTCTGGATGATGTTGAGCACGTTGAGCACCCCTGCCCGCAGCTTCTCGACGCGATGGCACAAGATGCCGAGCGGTATCCCGACCACGACCGCGCCGGCCAGCGAACCAAGCGCCAGCGTGACGTGCTTGGAAGCTTCAGCCCAGAAACTGTCGGCGCGGCCTGCATATTCCTTGAGGATGGAAAGACTGTCCCAACGTCCCGAAACGAGCAGTGCGGCAATGGCCAAAGCGGCCAGCACCAGCACGCCGACGCGCGCCCTGGGCGACAGGTTCAGCCTGGTCAGCACATCGGCGAGGAGCAAGGTGAAGGCAAAGATCAGCAGCCAGAAACCCGAAGCCGGCGAGACGCGAGCGAAGGTGTTGCCGGCGGGCGTCAGAAAACGGCCGGCAACACCGATCAGGACCGATAGCGCGACCAGCGCCACGACGCCGGCGATCAGCCTGAGCAAAAGCGGCGTCCTGAGCAGGGCGACGATCGCGGCCCCTGTCACTATCGCCAGCAATAGCATGCCAAGCATGGACGGCAGCGCTTCCAGGATCGAGCGTGCCTGCCCCGGCACGATACGGTTGGCGCGGAACGTGGCGAACGGGGCGAGGAACGCGGCGTAGGCCACGATCGCGGCAATGACGACGCCGAGCTTGTCGAGGCGCAGGGTCATGACGCGCGTTTGCGCGAGGCGCCCCCCTCTGGCCTACCGGCCATCTCCCCCTCTATGGGGGAGATCAGATGTCGCGAGGGCCTTCGCCAATCACCAAGGCCGGAGAAGAGAGCGAGGCGCAGCAACAGCCAATCTCCCCCCTTGAGGGGGAGATGTCCGGCAGGACAGAGGGGGGCGCCTCGCAACGACTTCTCGCTTTTCAAGGCGGGCTTATCTTACTTCAAAAACCCGTTCTTCTTCAAAAAATCCTCCGCGACCCCCTTCGCCGGCTCGCCGCCCAGCTGAACGCGGCCGTTGAGCCCCTGCAACGTGACGAGATCGAGCTTGGCGAAGACCGGCTTCAGCAGCGTCTCGATCTCGGGATGCTGCTTCAGGACCTCTTCCCGGATGATCGGTGCGGGCTGATAGACGGGCTGCACAGCCTTGTCGTCCTCGAGCACGACGAGGCCGGAAGGCTGGATGCCGCCATCGGTACCATAGACCATGGCGGCGTTGGCGCCGTTGGTCTGGTTGGCGGCGGCTGCGATGGTCGCCGCGGTATCGCCACCGGAGAGCGTGATCAGCTGATCCGGCTTCAGCGTGAAGCCGTATGTCGTCTGGAAGGCCGGGAGCGCCGCCGCCGAATTGACGAACTCGGCGGAGGCCGCCAGCACAACCTTGCCGCCGCCCGCGACGTATTTGCCGAAGTCGGTCAAGGTGACGAGCTTGTTCTCGTCGGCCACTTCCTTGCGCAGCGCGATCGCCCAGGTGTTGTTGGCCGGCGACGGCGATAGCCAGACGATCTTGTTGGCATCATAGTCGAGCTTCTTGGCGGTTTCGTAGCCCTTGGCGGCGTCCTTCCAGACCGGATCGTCTGCCTTCTGGAAGAAGAAGGCGGCATTGCCGGTATATTCGGGATAGATGTCGATCTCGCCAGCGGTGATCGCCTTGCGCACCACGGGCGTCGCGCCGAGCTGGATCCGGTCCGTCGTCTTGATGTTGTTGGCGTTAAGCACGAGCTGGATGATATTGCCCAGCACCCCGCCTTCGGTATCGATCTTCGAGGAGACGACCACCTGGGCGCTGGCCGAGGCAGTGGCAAGGCCGAGCGCGAGGGCCGCTACGGCGAGCTTTCCGATTGAAAACATTGTGAGAATCCCTTGCTGTGGACCGATTAATCGGTGACCGCATGTGAGCACGGCTATGACGGGCAGTCGGGGTACACGGTTTCATAACTTGGGGGACAGGCGCAATAATTTTGTTCGATCCGACAAAAGCACTGTTCCACCCGACATAGCGCGATGCCGACCTAAGGCCGGCTGGCGGCTTACCCTGTTTTGCGAAATATTGGGAAAGGCGGGTCGGCGGCCAAAACAGGAGTGTGTCATGGCCAAGCACAAAGTCGGCTACCTCATCGGCAGCCTCGCCAAGGGCTCCATCAACCGCAAGCTTGCGAAGGCTCTCGTCAAACTGGCGCCGCCGGAACTTGAGATGACGGAAATCCCCTTCAAGGACTTGCCGCTCTACAGCTACGACTATGACGCCGCCTTCCCGCCTGTCGCCCTGGAGTTCAAGAAAGCCATCGCATCCGTCCAGGCGGTGCTTTTCGTCACGCCGGAGTACAACCGATCGATCCCCGGCGGCCTGAAGAATGCAATCGACTGGGCCAGCCGGCCCTACGGCAAGAACTCCTTTGCCCGCAAACCGACTGCCGTCATCGGAACATCGCCGGGCGCGATCGCAACCGCGGTCGCCCAACAGAGCCTGCGCAGCGTGCTCAGCTTCTGCAACGCGCCCCAGATGAACTCGCCCGAAGCCTACATTCAGTTCACCCCGGGGCTGATCACCGACGATGGCGAGGTGACGGTGGCGTCAACAGAGACATTCCTGCGCAACTATATGCAGGAGTTCCACATGTTCATCGCGCGGGTCCTGCAGGTGCTCCCCCCGGATGCCTGACGCCGGTCGTTCAGGCAGGTTGTTCAAGAGGCCGGAAGAGCTGGTCGGGCGCCTTCTTCAAGATTTGGGAGCGCCCACCAACTTCAACGTGCCGAGCGCGGCAAAGCAGAGCGCGACGACCGGGAAGACGATCCAGTTCAGCATGGTCCAGCCCCAGGCGTTGTAGATCGCGCCCGACATCAGCGAAGCGAATGCGACGGAGCCGAACAGGGCAAAGTCGTGGAAACCCTGGACCTTGCTCTTCTCGGAGGGCCGGTAGCTGGCCGCGACCATTGCGGTGGCACCGATGAAACCGAAATTCCAGCCGAGCCCGAGCAGGATCAGCGCCGTCCAGAACTGCCAGAGCGCCAAGCCGGAAAGCGCCACGGCAGCACAGCCGATCAGCAGGACAAGGCCAGTGGCGACGATGCGCTCGGCGCCGAAGCGATGGATCAGCGTACCGGTGAAGAAGCTTGGCCCGAACATGGCCATGACGTGCCACGAAATGCCAAGCGTGGCATTGTCTTCCGACAGGCCGCAGCCGACCATGGCGAGCGGCGCGCCGGTCATGACGAAGCTCATCAGCGCGTAGCTGCCGACGGTGCAGAACAACGCGGCGACGAAACGCGGCTGGGCGACAATTTCAATCAACCGGCGGGCATCGCTTACAGCGGGTTCAGTGACGGCGCCGGTCCGGGAGGAAACCCGCAGGAACGACAGGATGAGCGCGCCAACCGCCGCCAGGGGCAGGATCGAGGCGAAGGACCCGGCAAACATTACCGGAGCCAGCAATTCGCGCGTGTAGATGACGATCTGCGGCCCGAGGACGGCGGTGATGATGCCGCCCGCCAGCACGAAGGAGATGGCGCGCGCCTTGAATTCCGGCGGCGCATTGTCGGCAGCCGCGAAGCGGAATTGCTGGACGAAAGCGCCACCGACGCCAATGACGCAGAGGCCGAAGGCGAACAGCCAGAAGCTTGCCTGGAAGAGCGCGAGCGTCGCGACCAGGCCACCGAGCGCGGTGACGATAGTGCCTGTCATGAAGCCGCCGCGATGGCCGAGCCGGCGGATGATGGCAGCGGCCGGCAAGGCTCCCAGCGCCACGCCGATATTGAAACCGGTGACCGGCGCCGTCGCGAGCGACTTGTCTGGACCGAGCAGATATTGCCCGGCGAGCGCGCCCAGCGAAATGGCGATCGGCGCGGCCGAACCGACGATCGCCTGCGCTGCGGCAAGCAGCACCGCCGTGCGACGCCCTTCCCTGCCGGTCTCGGCGAACGCGGCCGTTGCGGTCGTCACGAAGCGTCCTTGCCGCGTCCCTCGCCGCGAACCCGGCGCGAAACGCGATCCAGCACGGCGTTGACCAGCTTCGGCTCGTCTTCCTCGTAAAATGCCTTGGCGATGTCGACATATTCGGAGACGATGACGGCCACCGGCACGTCCTCGCGCTTCATCAGTTCGTAGACGCCGGCGCGAAGGATGGCGCGTAGCGTCGAATCCAGCCGCGACAGCGGCCAGTCCTCGGTGAGCGCCTGGCGGATGACGGGATCGATGGTCTTCTGGTTCTCGACGACGCCGGTCAGGATGGCGCGGAACCATTGCGCGTCGGCCTCGCGATAGAGCGCGCCGTCGACCTCCTTGCCGAGGCGGAAGGCTTCGTATTCGGCCGTGATCTCGAAGACGCCGCTGCCGGCCACATCCATCTGATAGAGCGCCTGGACGGCGGCAAGACGAGCGGCACCACGCTTGTTGGCGTGGCGCACCGCACCGGTCGAGGCGGGATCGGTCACGATTGGGCTCCGAATTTCTCTTTGAGCGCGATCATGGTCAGCGCCGCGCGCGCCGCGAAGCCGCCCTTGTCGCCTTCCGTCTTGCGCGCGCGCGCCCATGCCTGCGCGTCGTTCTCGGTCGTCAGGATGCCGTTGCCGATCGCGATCGCCTCCTGCACCGAAAGATCCATCAGCGCGCGGCTCGATTCATTGGCGACGATGTCGAAATGATAGGTGTCGCCGCGGACGACGGTGCCGAGCGCAACAAAACCGTCGTAATGCGTGCCGCCTTCGGCCGCTCCATCGAGCGCGAAGGTTATAACGGCCGGTATTTCGAGCGAGCCGGGAACCGTCACCACGTCATAAGTGGCGCCGGCCTCATCGAGCGCGCCGGTTGCGCCATCGAGCAGGGCGTCGGCGAGATCGTCGTGAAAGCGCGCTTCGACAATGAGCAGATGCGCCTTCGCCTTCGGGCGAATGAACGCTTTGCCGTGTTGGGATGTGCCAGCCATAAAAGTCTCCGGGGGGTTGCCGGTGACTTAGGCCGAAGCCGTGTTGACCGCAAGCGGAAGATGCTGCGGCGCGACGTTCTGTGACCTATTCAGGCTGACGCGTTGCGAGATCCGCGCGATCCACCAGGCTTTTGACCCAAGCCTCGACTTCCTGGTGTTTTATCACTCTGCCGGCATCGACATCCGCCAACGCGTCGAGAGTCATCTGCCGGCGCTCGACGGTCTCTTCAGCTCCTTTGGGATCCATCACAGCCCCTCTTTCGCGGCCTCGGCCAGGCGCGCGGCATAGCGGGCCATGGTGTCGATCTCGATGTTGACGCGGTCGCCGGCCTGGCGCTCGCCCCAGGTGGTGACGCTCAGCGAGTGATGGATGAGGAGCACGTCGAAGCGGGTCGCTTCGACCTTGTTGACGGTAAGCGAAGTGCCGTCGAGCGCGACCGACCCTTTGGGCGCGATGAACTTCGCCAGATGGCGCGGCGCCTCCAGCGTGAAGCGCACGGCATCGCCCTCTTCCTTGCGCTCGACGATTTCGGCGGTGCCATCGACATGACCGGAGACGATGTGGCCGCCGAGTTCGTCGCCGATCTTCAGCGCGCGTTCGAGATTTATCCTGGTGCCGGGCTTCCAACTTGACGCGGTGGTCAGTCTGAGCGCTTCCTCCCAGGCCTCGACCTCGAACCAGCGCGCATTCGAGCCGTGCTCGGGCAGCGCCGTGACGGTCAAGCAGACGCCGCCGCAAGAGATCGAGGCGCCAATCGCGATGGTCTCGGGATCATAGGCGGTGTCGATGCGCAGGCCGATGCCTTCGGCGAGCGGCTTCACGCTCGCAACCGTACCAACATCAGTCACAATTCCCGTAAACATCAGAAAGCGTCTTTCGTATTGACCGTGATCTGATCCAAAAACCGGTTCCCACTTTTTGGGCTCATGGTCTTACCCACTCGGCGTAACTGTCCTCGCCGAAGCGCATGTCACGCAGCTTGCGAAATCCAGCCGGGATGTGGTCGGCGTCGATGGGCGATGCAATACCGTCCTCGCCGATCGCCTCCGGCCCCTGGAACAGGACGATGCGGTCGACCAGGTCTTCCTCCAGGAAGGCCTTGGCCACCCTGGCGCCGCCTTCGACCAAAACGCTCGCCATGCCGAGTGCCGCCAGATCCTCCAGCAACTCCGGCAAGGCTATCTCGCTTTCATAGGTTTCCGTGCCGATGAAGTGCACGCCTGCGCGTTCGAGCGACGCCCGCCGGTGCGCATCGGCCTCTGGGCAAGCAGCGACATAGAGCGGCACGCGGTCGACGCCCGAGACCAGCTTCGACGTCTCCGGCAACCGGATCTGGCGATCGAGGACGATGCGCGCCGGCGAGCGGTTCTCCAGTCCGGGCAGGCGCACGGTCAGCGCCGGGTCGTCCTCGAGCGCGGTGCCGATGCCGATCAGGATGGCGTCGGCCTCGGCGCGCATCAGATAGACGTCGCGCCGGGCGATCTCGCCGGTGATGGCGACCTGTCCGGCGCCTTTGCGGCCGATCTTGCCATCGCTAGAAAGCGCAAGCTTCAGAGTCACTTCCGGGCGTTTTTTCAGAGAACGAGTCAGATAGCCGGCCATCTGCTCGGCGGCCTCGGTGGCCAGCACCTTCTCCGCCACCTCGACGCCGGCGGCGCGCAGGATGGCGTAGCCCTTGCCGGAGACGCGCGGATCGGGATCGCTCGCCGCACCGACGACGCGCGCTATGCCGGCATTGACCAGCGCGTTGGCGCAAGGCGGCGTGCGGCCGTGATGGGCGCAAGGCTCCAGAGTAACGTAAGCCGTGGCGCCACGCGCGAGTTCGCCGGCTTCGGCCAGCGCCTCGGTCTCGGCATGCGGCCGGCCACCCACGGCCGTCACCCCGGTGCCGACGATCATCGGACCGGCGCCGTCGTCGCGCACGATAATGGTGCCGACGGAAGGGTTGGTTGAGGTGCGGCCGGCATTGCGGCGCGACAGCCTGATGGCCGCGGCCATGAACCGGCGATCAAGGGCCGCCTGCGCGGCCTCGTCCAGTCGCGGTCCCGCCATGATCAGCCGGCGTCCTCTTCGGTCTTCTCCTCGTCGCCCTTCAATTCGCCCAGCAGCTCGTGAAAATCCTTGGCCTCGCGGAAGTTCCGGTAGACCGAGGCGAAGCGGACATAGGCAACGTCATCGAGCGATTTCAGCGCCTCCATGACCAGCCGGCCGACCTCGCCCGAGGCAATCTCGGTTTCGCCGGAGCTTTCGAGCTGGCGCACGATGCCGGTGACGGCGCGGTCGATGCGCTCGGGGTCGACATTGCGCTTGCGCACAGCGATCTCGACGGAGCGCAGCAACTTGTCACGGTCGAAAGGTACCTTGCGGCCGGACTTCTTGATGACGACAAGATCGCGCAGTTGGACACGCTCGAAGGTGGTAAAACGACCACCGCAATCAGGACAGACGCGGCGCCTGCGGATGGCCGCGCCATCCTCGGCGGGACGCGAATCCTTCACCTGCGTATCTTCGGACTGGCAATAGGGACAGCGCATGGGAAGCTTTCGGTTTGGCGATTCTCAGGATCCGGGAAGGCTTAGTTTGTTTTGCCGCCACGGCAAAGCGCGGAGCCTTCCTATCAGAGATAGCGAGGCGCAAGCACAATTGCCAGCGCCCTGCCCCAAGGCCGGCAACGTCAGGGCGCGACGTCCTTGGTCGAAAACCCGCAGGACGTGCCGAGATTGCGATAAGCCTTGGTGAAGCCATCCATCGGAATGCTGGCGACAGCCTGTTTGCCGAAAGTCACATCGAGCGAGGTGACCTTGCGCATGGCGCGCAGCAAGGCCACGCTGGTCTTGGCCTGGTTGTCGACCAACCAGCTCGGGCGGCCGCCGGCGGCGGCGTTGGAGGTGACCGTCGCGGCGACCTTCACGCCGGGGTCGCCGAACGTCGCGGCGATCTTATCGCCGGTCGGCAAGGTCTTGTTGTCGATGATGAACATGATGGCCGGATAGGCATCCGGCGGCAGCGCGTCGCCGGTCGAGATCGACAGCGTCAGGGATCCGGCATTGCCGTTGCCGTCGAGGAAAGCCGTCGAGGCGGCGCAGGTCTTGTGCGAGTCCTGCCCGGTATCGAGCGTATCGATGATGGTGGTCCACCTGCCGAAAGTATTGGTGGCGGGCAGATCAGCATTCGGCTTGGTTTCGTCCTGAGCCATCGCGGCGGAGGCGGCGAAGGCGGCAAGCGGGCCAAGCAAAGCCGCGGCGAGACGGGAAGTACGCATCATCGGATCTCCAGTAAGCCGCGCCGCCCACAGGAGCGGCGCAAGCGCAGGATAAAAGATGACGCGCGGCGCCCGGTCAACCGAGATAGGGATAGAGCGGAAAGCGATCGGTCAGCGCCGTGACCTTGGCCTTCACAGCAGCCTCGACCGCCGCGTTGCCCTCATCGGAATTCGCCGCCTTCAGCCCGTCCAGCACCTCGGCGATCAGCTTGCCGATCTCGCGGAACTCGGCCTGGCCGAAGCCGCGCGTGGTGCCGGCCGGCGTGCCGAGGCGCACGCCAGAGGTGACGAACGGCTTTTCCGGATCGAATGGGATGCCGTTCTTGTTGCAGGTGATGTTGGCGCGGCCAAGGGCTGCCTCCGCGCGCTTGCCGGTGGCGTTCTTCGGACGAAGGTCGACCAGCATCAGGTGATTGTCGGTGCCGCCCGAGACGATGTCGAGGCCAGTCTCCTGCAGGCTGGAGGCCAGCGCCTTGGCATTGGCGACGATGCTTTCGGCATAGGCCTTGAAGCTCGGCTTCAGCGCTTCGCCGAGCGCCACCGCCTTGGCGGCGATGACATGCATCAGCGGCCCGCCCTGCAGGCCCGGGAACACCGCCGAGTTCATCTTCTTGGCGATTTCCTCGTCATTGCACAGGATCATGCCGCCGCGCGGGCCGCGCAGCGACTTGTGGGTCGTCGTGGTCACGACATGGGCGTGGGGCAGCGGCGACGGATGCATGCCGCCGGCGACGAGACCGGCGATATGCGCCATGTCGACCATGAGATAGGCGCCGATCGAATCGGCGATCTCGCGGAAACGCTTCCAGTCCCAGATGCGCGAATAGGCGGTGCCGCCGGCCAGGATCAGCTTCGGCTTCGTCTCATGCGCGGTCTTCTCGATCGCGTCCATATCGAGCAGGTGATCGTCCTTGCGCACGCCGTAGGAGACGACCTTGAACCACTTGCCGCTCATATTGACCGGCGAGCCGTGGGTGAGATGGCCGCCCGAATTCAGGTCGAGACCCATGAAAGTGTCGCCGGGCTGGAGCAGCGCCAGAAACACCGCCTGGTTCATCTGGCTGCCCGAGTTCGGCTGGACGTTGGCGAAGTTGCAGCCGAACAGTTTTTTGGCGCGCTCGATGGCCAGTTCCTCGGCCACGTCGACGAACTGGCAGCCGCCATAGTAGCGCTTGCCCGGGTAGCCCTCGGCATATTTGTTGGTCATGATCGAGCCTTGCGCCTCGAGCACGGCGCGCGACACGATGTTTTCGGAAGCGATCAGCTCGATCTCATGGCGCTGGCGGCCGAGCTCATTGCGGATGGAGCCGAAGATTTCCGGATCGGCATCGGCAAGCGTGGTCTCGAAGAAGGATTCGAATTTGCTGGAGGCTGCCGCGGCATTAGACATGGCTTGCTTTCCCTTGGGGCCGGAGGTCTGCGAGGTCGCCGCGCATTAACACAGTTGTTTTCGGCCCGCCACGTTTGCGGCGCGAAATTTGCTGGCCGGTTTGCGTCAAGCCAAGCCTGGCGGATGCTAATCGCGCGGTTCGCGGCTTCAGCATCGCCTCTGAGAAGGTGATTTCGGTGAACAGCTTGCGCGCCGTGTGGTCGTTGATGTCGCCACGGCGAAGCATCGTCCCGCAGTTCGGCGCGCTCGGCCTCGATGCCGGCAAGCCTGAAGCCGGTTCGATCGCTGATTTAGTCCGATCATGCGCAATTGAAGGCGCGCCGTCCAGCACCGAGGCTGTCGTTCTGCTTGCTGGCAGTTGCGGCTGACCTGAACGAAAAGGCCGCTACGAGAGCGGCCTTTTTCTTCTTAGATCGGATGCTTAAAGCGCGGAGCTGATCTGCAGCTCGCTGGCGCCGTCGAGGCCGTAGATGTCGTCGCGGAATTGCACGACGCCCGGGGCCGTCGACCACGCCGACAGATAGAGGAAGTGAACCGGAACCGGGTTGACGACCTGGATCGGCGTGTTCTCGCCGGTCTTGATCGCTGCCTCGAAATGCTGACGGTCCCAGCCGGGCGTGTCGCGCAGGATCCAGGTGACGAGGTCGCGCACGTTCTGGACGCGCACGCAGCCGGAGGAATCGAAGCGCATCAGCTTGCCGAACAGGCTCTGCTGCGGCGTGTCGTGCATGTAGACGCCGTCCGGGCTCGGGAAGTTGATCTTGACCGAGGCCATCGCGTTGTTGTTGCCCGGGTCCTGGCGGAAACGGTATTTCGCGGCGTCGTCCGTCGACCAGTCGATGGTCATCGGATCGACCTCGCTGCCGTCCGGCGCGAACAGGCGGATGTGGCTGTCCTTGAGGTAGTTCGGGTCCTTCCGCATCAGCGGAATGATGTCCTTGCGCACGATCGAGACCGGCGCGTTCCAGTATGGATTGACGATGATCTCGTTGATCTTCGAGTTCACGATCGGCGTCTGGCGGTCGATCTTGCCGACGATCGCGGTATGGCGAAGCACGACGCGGTCGTTCTCGACGGCTTCGATCTGGGCGCCCGGAATGTCGACCAGCACGTAGCGGTCGCCCAGCGTGCCGGCCTTTTCCTTCAGGCGCTGCAGGTTGGTCTGCAACTGGCCGAGCCGGATCTGCGCCGAGACGTTCATTGCCGTATAAGTGTATTTGCCCATGGCGCCGTCAGCCGGCAGGCCGTGACGGAGCTGGAAGCGCTTTACCGCCGAGTCGACGTAGGAATCAAAGGCCGTCGAAATGCCGGCGCTCTGCGGCAGGTCGCCCGAGACCATCAGGCGCTTGCGCAACGGCACGACATCCGGATCGTCGTCGCCAAGCTGCAATTTCTTGGTCGCCGGAACCTGCTCCCAGCCGCCCTGGGAGACGATGTTCTGGTACTGCGCCACCGCCTGCTCGGTGAAGGCCACCGTCTGCAGGCTGAAGATCGGCAGCGTCGAAGCGACCTTGTTGGTGTCGGTGCCGCGGGCGTCGAACTGGTCGTCCCAGTTGCCGCGGGTCGAGGATTTCAGGATGTCCCCGATCACGTCCTGGGCGCTCGCCTGGCCGGCGACCACTGCGGCGGCGAGCGCGGAGGCTCCGGTAAGGAAGAAACGGCGGCTGGTTCTCATGGCAGACATTCTTTGCTTAATCGCTCTCGCTCAATCGCTTGCCGGGCGGCTTGTCCGCACTCTAGGGGTGGCAAACTTAACAATTCGCCAACCATGACCCGCATCGGTCGGCCGCCAGAAACGCGCTGCCGCAACGCAGGTTCCAAGGAGCGCAAGGCACAGGCCCGCAGCGTCACTCTCAAACCGCATTGACCGCGATTATGGCGGCAACGTGGCCTTGGCCCGCGATTTGCATGCGGCGGCAAGGTGAAAGGAAGGGCGGCGATGCTTTTTTGCATCGCGCGATGCTGGCGCGTCCTTGCGAAGTAAGCACCCTGCCCTTCAGGCGCGGAGCTTCAATGCGCGGAGCGACGGTCCCGCAGATGCCCGCCTTCGCAAAAAGAATAGGACCGGTGCGCTTCAAGCACCGATCCCGTACTCTTCTCCCGGTCGCGCTTCTTCGGCGCGGCTTTCCCGCCCCAATTCCGAAGCGCTCACATCCGGTAAGCGATCGTATCGTTCCAGAAGCGGTCTAGCCGCTGGAGCGCGCGGTTCATCTGCTTGAACTCGTCGGTGTTGATGCCGCCGACCGCCTCGATCGAGCCGACATGGCGCTCATAGAGGCCGGCGACGACGTCTGCCACCTCGTTGCCTTTCGGCGTCAGCGAGACGCGGACCGAACGGCGGTCGATGCGCGAGCGCTGGTGGTTGATGAAGCCGAGGTCGACCAGCTTCTTCAGATTGTAGGAGACGTTGGAGCCGAGATAATATCCACGCGAGCGCAGCTCGCCGGCGGTCAGCTCCGAATTGCCGATGTTGAAGAGCAGCAGCGCCTGGATGGCGTTGATGTCGGAGCGGCCGTTGCGGTCGAACTCGTCCTTGATCACGTCAAGCAGGCGGCGGTGCAGACGCTCCACCAGCTGCAGCGATTCCATGTAAAGCGAGCGGATAGCCTCGCGGCGATCGTCGGATACGTTTGCGGTCTTCGCCGCCGGACGCGAATTGATCATTGTCTTTGCCTCTCGTTTGTCGCCTTGGTGATTTTTTGTTTTTCACCTTGATCGCGACACTATCGAATACTCATAAAATTCGACTTAAACGCCAGGGCTAACAAGAGCTTACCGGTAAGAGGTTTCGGAAGACGCTTAACGATCGGTCACCCGAGCAAGAACAATTAACCTAAAGATTTAGCCAATTGATTTTCCAGTGAAACGGGGCCGCGAAATCGGCCCCGAAGGCCGGCCCTCGGCCGGCTTTATGGGTGGAGCATGATGTCGTCCGAAAACCGCTTCACACTTTTCGGCATCATGCTCATTGGCGGAGCCGGCGCTTCTGCAGCCAGATGGTGACGCGAAAGACGATGTAGAGCAAGGCCACGCAGGCGTGCGATACGACGATCAGTAGCCGGTGGCCGAAGAGATCGGGGAAACCGGCATACATCACCGTCTCGGTCGCGGCGCAGATGAACCAGATCACCGGCCCCCACGATGCCAGCATCCAGAGGCCGGCGGCGGCGAAGGGAAAGAACACCGCGAGCATGGCCGCCGCCACCTGCCAATGCACCGGCATCAGGTCGAAGCGCCACATCTCGCCCGGATAAATGCCGATGAGGCGGATCCAATAGAGGATGCCGAACAACAGGCAGTAGCCGGCGATGACGCGCTGGAACCAGGCGAAGATGACCTCGGTGGTCGAGGGCTGCAGCACCACGCGCCTGGAGGTGACCTCGCTCACAGGACAAGCTCCTTGTCCCCGAGCGGCGCGAAATAGGCGTCGATGTCGGCCGTCCGGACCTCATCCAGGCGTGCGGGCCGCCACTCGGGCTTCGAGCCTTTTTCGATGATGGCGGCGCGGATGCCTTCGTAGAAATCATGGCCGGCAAGCATGCGGTTGAGGATGCGGAACTCCATCTTCATGCATTCGTCCATCGACAGTGTCGAGCCGGCGCTGATCTCGCGCCAGGCGACGTTTAGGCTGGTCGGCGAACGGGTCTTGATCGTGGCAAGCGTCCTGGCGGCGAAAGCATCGCCGGCGGCGGCCTCCTCGAGGCTGGCGATGATATCGGCAAGCGAGCTTTGCGAAAAATGGCGTGCGATCGAATCCAGGTCCTGCTGCTCCGTCTCGCGTTTTGCCGGGACGGAGAAATTGCGCAGCTCGGCATCCGGATCGTTGCTGGTCGCCAGCTCGTCGAGCAAGCCCACCTGGTCCTGCGCCTTGATGGTGTGTGTGGCCAACCCCGACCACAGCGCATCGCCGTGG
The DNA here is from genome assembly GCF_020165035.1 of Mesorhizobium sp. CA6. Lineage (NCBI taxonomy): Bacteria > Pseudomonadati > Pseudomonadota > Alphaproteobacteria > Hyphomicrobiales > Phyllobacteriaceae > Mesorhizobium > Mesorhizobium sp. CA6. The sequence continues at coordinate 59,401 of NZ_JAIUHI010000004.1, forward strand.
CGGATGCGATTTCCCGTCAATCCGAGATACATGCCGAAGGAGCCGCCGAGATCCGGCAGCAAATGGCTGGCGCCGACATCGGGGAAAAAGCCGATGCCGACCTCCGGCATGGCGAACTGCGCGTTCTCGGTCAGCACCCGATGCGAGCCATGGAAGGAAATGCCGACGCCGCCGCCCATGACGATGCCGTCGATCAAAGCGATATAAGGTTTCTTGAAGCGGGCGATGCGGGCGTTTAGCCGGTACTCGTCGGCGAAGAAATCGACCGGCGGTTCGCCGGCGCGGCCGGCCTCGTAGATGTGCAGGATATCGCCGCCGGCGGAAAATGCCCTGCCCTCGGCCTTGACGACGACGACACCGACGCCCGTGTCCTGCTCCCAGGCGTCGAGCGCCCTGCCGAGCGCCTTGACCATGTTGTGCGTGACGGCGTTGAGCGCCTTGGGTCGGGTCAAAGTGACCACACCCGCTCTGCCCAGCCGCTCGAAGCGGATCTCGTCGCCTCCGCCAAAATCCATCACCAGAGAATCCCTCTCTCCGCCCGCCGGGGGAGAGAAGTGCTAAAGGCGGCATGGAGACGCGTCAATGGCGGCGGTTACTGGGGAGCGCTCCTTGCGCTGGCGGGCGGCAGCGCCAGATGTTAGGTAACCGGCAAAGCACTGTGCCCGCGCCCGACAGGTTTCGAGCAGATCGACATGCCTGGAATTTCCCGCTTCGCGGTTGGATTGGTCGGTCTCCTATGTCTGGGACTGCCGGTCCGCGCCGCGACAATCGCCGAGCTCTACCAGGCGCAGGCGATCGTCACCGGCACCAGCGAGGCAAATCGCGAGATCGGCTTCAAGGATTGCCTCGACAAGGTGCTGGTCAAGGTTTCGGGCGACCAGCGCCTCACGCAGAAGACGGAGATGCTGGCTCTGCGCGACAAGGCGGCCGACTTTGTGCAGTCCTTCCGCTATCACGACCGCCTCGAAGGCATCCCGATCCATGACGAGCAAGGCACGCATGACAGGCCGCATGATCTCACCTGCCTCTACAAGCCAGCTGTCATCGACAAGCTGCTGGCGCAACTCGGCAGCAGGCCCTGGCTCGGCGAGCGGCCGCCTGTCGCCGTCTTCATGACCGCCGAGCAGGGCTCGCGGCATTTCGTGCTGACGGCGGATGAGGACCTGGGCAAGACCATGAGGGAATCCTTCGCCAACGCCACAAGTCCACTGCTGATGCGCATTGTCTTTCCAAAGGCCAGCCAGCTCGGCGGCCTTGACGAAAAGGCGTTCGCGGCCGCCGATATGGCAAAGCTCGACAAGCTCGCGAAGAAAGCGGGAGCGGCCCGGGCGCTCGCCGGCAGCATCGTGTGGAGCGACAAGGAGCTTGGCTGGATCGCCGACTGGCGGCTGGACGATCGCGGCAGGACCTACCGCTGGCAGGCGCGCGGCGTCAGCTTCGACGAGGCGTTCCGTGTGGCGATCAGGGGCGCGGCGCAGATCCTGTCGGGGCACGGGCAGCCGTGAGGGTTCCTCGCCCCACGCAGTGGGGAGAGGTGGCTCGGCGAAGCCGAGACGGAGAGGGGAGCGCCCTACGAAGGCCCCCTCTCCGTCCGCTTCGCGGCCACCTCTCCCCCGCCTTTGGCAGGGGCGAGGAACTCGCGCTTCGACGCTGGCACAATCGTGTCGCATTGGTCAGCAGCGGAGACGCGTGGTAAAAGCCGGCGCAAAAGAGAGTTTCGGCGATGAACAAATTCACTCCCGCAAAGCCCGCCGGCGCGCGCAGCGTCGATGAGATCACCGGCAGCCGGCGGCTGCGGCGCATGCGCAAGGCCGACTGGTCGCGACGGCTGGTACAGGAGAACCAGCTTTCGGTGAACGACCTGATCTGGCCGATCTTCGTCATCGACGGCAAGAACACGCGCGAGCCGATCGCCGCGATGCCGGACGTCTATCGCCTGTCCATCGACCTCGCGGTGAAGGAAGCCGAGCGCGCGGCCAAGCTGGGCATCCCGGCCATCGCCACCTTCCCCAATGTCGAGCTTGCGCTGCGCGATCAGACCGGATCGCACATCCTCGACCCCGACAATGTCATCAACCGCGCCACGCGCGCCATCAAGGACGCGGTGCCGGAGATCGGCATCATCACCGATGCCGCGCTCGACCCGTTCACCAGCCACGGCCATGACGGCATCCTGCGCGACGGCATCATCGTCAATGACGAGACGGTGGAGCAGGTCGCCGCGGCTGCCGTCATTCAGGCCGCCTCGGGCGCCGACATCATCGCTCCGTCCGACATGATGGACGGCCGCATCGGCGCCATCCGCGACGCGCTCGACGCCAACGGTTTCCAGGACGTGGCGATCATGTCCTACGCGACGAAGTTCGCCTCGGCCTTCTACGGGCCCTATCGCGAGGCGGTCGGCACCGCCGGCCTGCTCAAGGGCGACAAGAAGACCTACTATATCGACCATGCCAATTCCGACGAGGCCGTGCGCGAGGCCGAGCAGGACCTCGCCGAGGGCGCCGACATGCTGATGGTCAAGCCCGGCCTGCCCTATCTCGACATCATCCGCCGGCTGAAGGACGAGCTGCGGATGCCGACCTTCGCCTATCAGGTGTCGGGCGAATATTCGATGATCAAGGCAGCGGCCGCCAATGGCTGGATCGACGGCGAAAAGGCGATGCTGGAATCGCTGCTTGCGCTGAAGCGGGCGGGCTGTGACGGCGTGCTCACCTATTTCGCGCCGGTGGTGGCGGAGATGCTGAGGGGCTAGCCTCGAACGCCCGCTCCGTTTTCGTGCGGGTAAGCCGCATGATTGGCCGTTCCCTCGTTGGAGACGGCACGCGGACGAAACCCACGCGCTCGAAGGTCGAGACATAGCCGGTGCTTGACGCACTGGGCGACAGCTCCGCGTCTATCGGATAGGCCTCCACGGCTGGCGCGCCGCTCTTGAAGGCAAGCGCCACCGCACCCTCGATCAATGCGGTGGCGATCCCCCGCCTGCGATAGCCGATGCGAATATAGAGACAAGACAGCGACCATACCGGCACATCGTCGCCAGCCCTCAGCCGCCAGACCCTGCCCAGATGCGGCAAGGCACTGCGCGGCGTTATCTGACACCAGCCGACGGCCTTTTCCCTTTCGAACGCAAGCAAACCTGGCGGCGGTCCTCTTTGCACCACCGTCTTGAACGCCGACCGGTTGCGATCAGCCGGTTGCTTGCGGTAGCCGGCGCCGATGCGCCAGTACATGCACCAGCATCCCGCCGTCGCGCCCTTTTCGCCGAACAGGTCCTCGAGCGCGGGCCACAACTGCGGTGTGAGCACCCGTATGGCAAGCTTCTGATCCTGGGGTCGAGCGGTCATCGCGCAGGCATAACGTTACCCTGACCGGAGAAACGCTGTCACAGATCGCCTCGAGGAACAACCGGGCCGGTAGGATGGCCGATCTGAAAGTCGTCAGCCCGCTGGAATAAACTGCTTGCAATACGCAATCAGTTAAGCTATCCCAAAGACTGATTTCGAATTACAACTGGTTTAGGAGGCAGCCATGTCCAAGTTGCGTGTCAACGCTTTCACCTTGTCGCTCGACGGTTACGGCGCCGGTCCCGACCAAAGCCTCGACACGCCGCTGGGCGTCGGTGGCGAAAATCTGCACAAATGGATGATCAAGACCCGCTCTTTCCACCAGATGATCGGCAAAGATAGCGGGACCACGGATACCGACAACGATTTTGCGGTCCGCAGCTTCGAGAATATCGGCGCGTGGATCCTCGGCCGCAACATGTTCGCGCCGAGCCGCGGCGAATGGCCGGACGACAAATGGAAAGGCTGGTGGGGCGACAACCCGCCCTATCATGTACCGACTTTCGTGCTGACGCACTACAAACGCGCACCGATCGAGATGGAAGGCGGCACGACCTTTTACTTCGTTACTGACGGCATTCATTCGGCGCTCGAACAGGCGAAGGCAGCGGCCGGCGGCAAGGATGTGCGGGTCGGCGGCGGCGTCTCGACCGTTCGGCAGTATCTGCAGGAGAGCTTGATCGACGAGATGCATCTGGCCATCTCGCCTGTCCTGCTCGGCTCAGGGGAGCATCTGTTCGCCGGGCTCGACATGCTGAAGCTGGGGTATCAGTGCACGGAACAGGTTGCCACGGCGGATGCCACGCATGTGATGATCGGGCGGGCGTAGGCCAGGCTTCTCCTTCTCCCCTTGTGGGAGAAGGTGGCCTCGCGAAGCGAGGTCGGATGAGGGGTGCTCCAGCTTGGCGACGAGCTGGAAATCGTCACCGCCTCATTTCTTCCAACACCCCTCATCCGTCTCGGCGCTGCGCGCCGATCCACCTTCTCCCACAAGGGGAGAAGGAGGGCGCCTCAATACTTCTCCGGCACGTAGAGTTCGCGCGGCAGGACCTGGCGCTCATATTCTGGATTGAAGACGCGCTCCGGCAGCGTGATTTCCTCGTGTGGAACCTCCTCATAGGGCATCTGCTGCAACAGATGGTCGATGCAGTTCAGCCGTGCCCGCTTCTTGTCGTTGCCCTCGACGATGAACCAGGGCGCTTCCGGAATGTTGGTGCGGGCGAAGGTCTCTTCCTTGGCCTTGGTGTATTGCTCCCAGCGCACACGCGACTGCAGGTCCATGGGCGAGAGCTTCCACTGCTTCATCGGATCGTGGATGCGCATCAGGAAGCGCATCTGCTGCTCCTCGTCGGTGATCGAGAACCAGTATTTCACCAGGGTGATTCCGGAACGGACCAGCATGCGCTCGAATTCGGGCACGTCGCGGAAGAACTCCTCGACTTGGTCCCCATTGGCAAAGCCCATCACCCGCTCGACGCCGGAGCGGTTGTACCAGGAGCGGTCGAACAGCACGATCTCGCCGCCCGCGGGCAGATGCGGCACGTAGCGCTGGAAATACCATTGCGACTTCTCGCGCTCGGTCGGCGCCGGCAATGCCACGACACGGGCGATGCGCGGATTGAGCCGCTGCGTGATGCGCTTGATGACGCCACCCTTGCCGGCGGAATCGCGGCCTTCGAAGACCACCACCAGCTTCTTCTTGTGGTAGGCGACCCAGGACTGCAGCTTGATCAGCTCCGACTGCAGCCTGAGCAGCTCGCGAAAATAGGTCATGCGCTCGATGGAGGGCGGATGCGACTTCTTGTAGATCTTGGCGATCTCGAGCGAGAGCGCCGGCTCGGACAGCTCCAGCTCATAGTCCTCGTCGAGCGTATCCTCGAGCTCGGCCTCCAGCCAGTCCTTGGCTCCGGAATTCGGTTTCAGTTCATTCATCGCGCTGCTCCGTCTGCCTGTCAGCCATCACCGCTTCGGAAGCCCCGGCCGGACACTCCGTAAGCCGACTGAGATACAGAGGCGCAATGACGGTTTTATTGCAATCGCCCGGCAGCTGCATCGACATGGAAGATATGTGATCGACCCCGTATCGATAGCGGGGCGACAAGCGGCGGGAATTGTCCTACAAATCCCTCGCTCTTTCCGGCGCTCGCCACGGCGCTTCTTCAAAACAAATTGCGAGGACCGACATGGAATACCGCACGCTCGGCCGATCCGGCTTGAAAGTCTCGACATTGACGCTTGGCACCATGACCTTCGGCGGCACCGGTCCGTTCGCCGCCGTCGGCAATTCGGATCTTTCGGAAGCCCAACGCATCATCGACACCTGCATCGATGCCGGCATCAACCTCATCGACACCGCAAACGTCTATTCCAATGGGCTGTCGGAAGAGATCATCGGCGAGGCGCTTGGCGGCAAGCGCAAGAACGATGTGCTGATCGCCTCGAAGGCGCGCATGCGTATCGGCACCGGCCCCAATGACGAAGGCCTGTCGCGCCATCACCTGATCCGCGAGTGCGAAAAGAGCCTGAAGCGGCTCAGGACCGACGTCATCGACGTCTATTTCGTCCACCAATGGGATGGGCTCACCCCGGTCGAGGAAACGATCGCGGCGCTCGACACCTTGGTCAATCAGGGCAAGATCCGCTATATCGGCTGCTCCAACTGGTCGGGCTGGCAGGTAATGAAGGCTCTTGCCGTCAGCGACAGCCGCCATCAGGCCCGTTTCATCACTCAGCAGATCCACTACACGCTGGAAGCGCGGGAGGCCGAATACGAATTGCTGCCGATCTCGGTCGACCAGGGCCTCGGCGTGCTCGTCTGGAGCCCGCTGGCCGGCGGACTGCTCTCCGGCAAATACCATCGCGACAGCCCGACCGCGCGCCAGATCGGCGGCTGGACGGAACCGCCGATCCGCGATGAGGATCGCCTGTGGCGCATTGTCGACGTGCTCAACTTCATCGGCAAGGCACGCGGCGTTTCGGGCGCGCAGGTGGCGCTTGCCTGGCTGCTCGGCCGACCGGCCGTAAGCTCGCTGGTGATCGGCGCGCGCAACGAGGCGCAGCTCAAGGACAACCTCGCCGCGGCAAGCCTGTCGCTCACCGAGGACGAACGGCAGCGTCTCGACATCGTCAGCCGGCCGCCGGTGCTTTATCCCTATTGGCACCAGCAGTTCACGGCCAGGGATCGTTTCGGGCCGGCCGACGAGGTGCTCGACCGCTCTCACGCTTAAAACGCTCAGCCGGCGATAAAGCGCGAGACTTCCGCGTCGGGCTTAATCTGCCCGCTCAGCACGAAATATTTGTAGAGGACGAGCAGCGAGATCGCCTGCTCGTCCTGCTCATTGCCGAATCTGCGGCAATAGGCATTGGCGGCGGCGGTTATCCGTCCCGCCTCGTCGGGATGTTTTTCGAAATAGGCCACCTTGTCGAGCAGGTCGGAGAAATCCGGCTGCAGGGGCACATAGTGGACGTTGGGCTCGACCTGGGCTTCGGCGAACCAGGTTTCGTAGGTCGGTTCCGGCATGAGGCAGAGTGAATTGGAGCTCATGATCCATTTCAGGTTCGTCGCGACATCATTGCCTTCGAGCGAGACGATGTAGCGATACTGTCGCTGCTGCTCGATGTTCAGGAACGGCTTGCGGTATCCGTCCGGCGCATCGGCCCTGTGGGAACCCGCATCGCAAATCGGCAGGTCGGCGGCTTTTTCGACGAAGCGGGTGCGAATCGGATTGTTGAGATGACCGCGCCAGACCACCATCGGACGCTTGGCGGCGAAAGACAGGTTGTCGGGCGGCATGTAGAAGTGACGGAACTTGTTCAGCTTCATCAGCACGCCGTTCGCATTGTCGTCGCCGATGGGCCGGTCCTTGACGATCCTCGGGAACTCCGGAACCCCGACAACGTCGCCGAATTCGAAATCGATCAGCAGGCCGGGATCGAAATAGCGCGCGAATTCCTTGAGGTCGTAATAATACATGCTGGAAGAGGACGGCAGCTTGCCGACGGCTACGGCGTCCGGACTGGGCACGAACGGGTGTTCCAGCTTGTTGTAGTAGTTCAGCCGCTCGCGAACCGTCTTGCCCGAAAGCATGGCCTGTTCAAGCCGGCTGGCGAGGCGGTCGCGAAACAGGGACTGCGGTGCGCGGTCGCGCGCGAAATTGCGCGCGTAATAGAACAGCTTTGCGGCGGTTCGAGAGAGTGTGGCCATACGTCCGCGAGTTCAGCAAGTTCCCCTCGTCTCCTACAGCATTCTCCCGGCCATGTTGCAAGCCCGCTAATGCAACCGGCGTTGTGTCGACGCTTTCCCTCAAGCCGCGACCACGGCAAACCCGCGTGCGCGCAAACCGCGCCGGTCGTCATGCAATGAGGTGACCAGCCGATCTCGGCTGCCGGCGATGTGAGCGGAAAGCAGTCGCGCCGCTTCATCGGCATCGGCGCTCCTGACGGCGGCGAGGATGGCATGATGTTCGGCCCAGGCACGGCCGAGCGCCTTCTCATCGCGCACCTCCAGCCAGCGCGCACGCGACAGCCTGGTCATCGCGTCGCGCACCGCCCTGAGCAGAAACTCGTTGCCGGAAAGCCTTGCCAGTTCGATGTGGAAATCCAGGCCGACGCGATGCCACTCCTCGCGCGGCGTCTCAGCATCGCAGGAATCGAGCATCGCCGCGATCACGTCGATGCCGCCACGGTCTTCGAGCGCCGCCGTGAGGCGAACCGCCGCGACTTCGACCGCCTCGCGGTAGACGGCGATCTGCCCGAGTTCGGCAAGGTTGATTGGCGCCACCGTCCAGCCGCGGCCGTCGCGGCCGATCAGCCCTTCCGTCTCCAGGCGCAGCAATGCGGCCCGCACCGGCGTGCGCGACGCGCCGAAGCGGCTCTCGATCCAGCGCTCGGTCAGCCGCTCGCCCGGGCCGATCTCCAAACCGAGGATCATCTCGCGAAGCTGTCTTTCGACATTTTGCATCTGCGACATTTGTCGTCCCGTTTTCCAAGCCGCGTTGACGGCGCTCGCATTTTGACGGATACCAGCTTGGTATCCCAAATTGGTATCCGCAACAACCCCAGCATTGGCACGCATGACATGACGCCCAAGGAACCCGAACAGAGCGGCTTCAACATCCATTGGCGACGCAATCTCGCCGTCTGCTTCGCCGGCTCGTTCAGCACGCTTGTCGCCATGACGCTGCTTCTTCCGTTCCTGCCGCTGTACGTCGAGCAGCTCGGCGCCGAGGGCCACGCGGCGATCGTGCAGTGGTCGGGCATCGCCTATGGCGCGACCTTCTTCGCGGCCGCGCTGGTCGCGCCTTTGTGGGGACGGCTGGGCGACCGCTACGGCCGCAAGCTGATGCTGGTACGCGCTTCGTTCGGCATGGCGATCTGCATGTCGTTGACCGGCATGGTTGAGAGCGTCTGGCAGCTGGTGCTGCTTCGATTGCTGATCGGTTTTGCCGGCGGTTATTCATCGGGTTCAACGATCCTGGTGGCGATGCAGACGCCCAAGGAGCGCTCCGGCTGGGCGCTGGGCGTGCTGGCGGCGGGCATCACGGCGGGCTCGCTGGTCGGACCGCTGCTGGGCGGCCTGCTGCCGCCGCTGATCGGCATCCGCGCGACCTTCCTGCTGTCCGGCGCCGTCATTTTCCTGGCCTTCCTGGCGACGACTTTCCTGATCAAGGAGAACCCGCCGGCGCCCAAGCCCGCCTCGACGACGAAGCCGAAAAGCGGCTGGTCGCAGATCCCCGACAAGCGGCCGATCGTCGCCATGCTGGCCACCGGCATGCTGCTCGCCTTCGCCACCATGTCGATCGAGCCGATCATCACCGTCTATGTGCAGCAGCTCGTCGAGGACCAGAGCAAGGTGACCATGGTCGCAGGCGTCGTCATGTCCGCGGCGGCGCTGGGTACCATCCTGTCCTCGTCCTGGTTGGGAAAACTCGCCGACCGCGTCGGCCACTGGAACGTCGTGGTCGGTGCGCTGGCGGTCTCGGCATTGCTGCTCATTCCGCAAGCCTACGTCACCAATGGCTGGCAATTGATCGGCCTGCGCTTCCTGATGGGCCTGGCGCTGGGCGGACTGTTGCCCTGCATCACCAGCGTCATCCGCCACAATATCCCTGATGGGGTCGGCGGCAATGTGCTTGGCCTGGCGATCTCGGCGCAATATGTCGGCCAGGTCGCGGGACCGCTGTCCGGCGGCTTCGTCGGCGGGCATTTCGGTATGCGCTCGGTGTTTCTGGGCACAGCGGTGCTGATGGCGCTCGGTGCTGCCTATAACTGGATTGTCCAGTCGCGCCGGGCGCGGCATATGCTGCTCGAAGCTGGCGAATCCTAAACCGGCGCCTCCACCTCAACCGCAGCATGGAGATCCAGGATGAGCATTGCCGGGCAGGCATCAGATGGCGGGAGCCGCATCCTCGTGCTGGCAGCCGGCCTCGTCGGCGCGGCCGGCGTAGTGCTGTCGGCGACGGCGGCGCATCGCGGTGGCGCCTTCACCGGCACGGCGGCCAATTTCCTGCTGATGCATGCGTCGGCATTCCTTGCCATCGGCCTTGCCGGCGGCAATCGCTGCCTCAGAATCGCCAGCCTCGTCCTGCTCGCGGGCCTGCTTCTGTTCTGCGGCGATCTGCTCGCCCGCGACTTTCTCGGCTCGCGGCTGTTCCCGATGTCGGCGCCGATCGGCGGTACACTTTTGATCGCCGGCTGGGTAGCGATCGCCGTCTCGGCGCTGTGGCGTCCTCGGCCGTAGGTATTTCCGGCGAGCGTTTTTAATCGGCGCGCCGCTTGTGCTTGCGCGCAGGCAGGTCGTTGGCGCGGCGCCGCTCGGGCTGCTCGGTTCCGCGCGTGATGCCCCAATAGTTGCGGTAGATGTCCTGAAAAAGATGACCAATCGGATGCATGACTGCTTCTCCTCAAGTTGAATCGATCCAATGCGTGGACACGAAAAATGGCCACGGTTCAGCCGCGCTTGCGCTCCACGAGGAAGCGCAGTTCGCGGCGCCAGGGACCCACTCTGCCGCGCCGCTTCTGGCTAATGGCCGCCGAGGCGATGCCCCAGTCGTTGCCGTAGATGTCCTCGAACAAGTAACTCACCGGATGCATGGCACCCTCCTGTTGAAACCGCTCCGTCAAAAAGCGAGCGGACTTGGATCGATTCAAATCATAGGCATCAATCACGCGAAGTCAAGCAGGATTTGAATCGATCCAACAAAAATGTTAGATGACCAGCAGCAATTCAGCGGTCATGTTCTTCCCGTGACCGGATTCGGAGGAACGACATGGCATCACTCCTCGAAGGCCAGGCAAGACCGATCAGGCTGGCCGACATCGCCAAGGCCGCCGGCGTCTCGCATGGCACGGCCTCAAATGTTTTCAGCCGTCCCGAGATCGTGCGCGCCGAAGTGCGCGAGCGGGTCAAGGCGGTGGCGGAGCAGATGGGTTATGCCGGTCCAGACCCGAAAGGCCGCCTGCTGCGCGCCGGCAAGGTCAACGCCATCGGCGTCGCCACCACCGAGCCGCTCTCCTACTTCTTCGACGATCCGTTCGCCCGCGTGATGATGGCCGGCATTTCCGAAGCCTGCGATGCCACCGGCGCGGGCATCGCGCTGGTCTCGGCCGCCAATCAGGAAAAGCTGGCCTGGAACATTCAGAGCGCGCTTGTCGATGGTTTTGTACTGTTCTGCATCGAAGGCGGCTCGCGTCTTGTCGACCTGACGCGCGAGCGCAGGTTGCCCTTCGTTGCGCTGGAGCTCGGCTTCCAGGACGAGACCGTATCGGCCATCGGCGTCGACAATGTCGCCGGCGCCAGGCTCGCCGCGCGCCATCTCGCCGAGCTTGGCCATCGCCGTTTCGCCGTCCTGTCGCTGGGCTTTGCCGACAACCGAACCGGCTTCGTAACGCCGGAAGCGGTGCGCAGCGCGGTCTACACCGGAACGCGCGATCGCCTTGCGGGCTATTTCGAGGAGCTTTCCCGCTTCGGCATCGATACGGCGAAAATCCCGGTCTATGAGACCGAGAACGAGGAAAAAAGCACCAGGGCCGGCCTCGAGGCGATCTTCGCCAGCGGCGAACCGCCGACCGCCATCCTGGCGATGTCGGACCGCATGGCGCTGATCGCCATCGACTGGCTGAGAGCAAGGGGGCTCGACGTTCCCGGCGATGTCTCCATTGTCGGCTTTGACGGCGTGCCGGACGGCGCGCTGTCCACGCCGCCACTGACCACCATCGCCCAGCCGATCACCGAGATCGGCCGCCGCGCCGCGCGCATGATTCTCGACCATGATGGCGCGGTGCGGCGCGAGACGATGGGCGTCGAGTTCGTCGTCAGAGGTTCGACCGGGCCGGCACCGAAAGCCTGAGCGGGCTCAGGCAATTCGGATAGATCGCAGGCATTTCCTCGCCCTGCGGCTAGTAGCCGCCCGCCCGCGCCGGCAGCGGCTGCACGCCGAATGTCGCACGCGCAGGCTCCTCGCGCACCGGCTTGGCGCGGGATGGGCCGAGGCTGGCAAGCCATTCGAGGTAGAGCGCGAGCGCGAGCTGCATGGCGATGCCTGCCGCGATCAGCAGCGTGTCGTAGGCCGGGCCGCCCGGGTTGATCAGCTTCAGCACCTGCGCCGCCATGGCAAGCAGCGTGCCGGCGATGAAAACCGGCAGCGAGCGCTTGCCCAGGATCGCGAGCGGATTGTCGGGCCGGACGCGGAAGAGGTTGGAGACCGTCGGCAGCGCGACGATCAGATAGCTGACCGCAAGAATGTGCAAGAGCCGCGGCAGCGACAGGAAGGTCTTGTCGAAGCCGCCGATCACCACCGGCAGGTTGAACCATGTGATCTGACCCCAGAGCGGAGTGTGCACCCAGATCGCCGCGCCGACCACATAGATGCCGGCGACACCCAGCAGCCACGGATTGACCAGGATGCGCCCGCCGCGCTTCACATGCAGCATGGCGGCAAGGCCGATGTTGAAAAGGAATTGCCAGGACAGCGGATTGAGGAACCAGAGGCCGGGCTCCGGATAGTTCGGCGGCGCGATCTGCCAGATGCCGGCGACGAGCCACAGCAAGCCGGACGCGATCAGCGCCGGCACGGGCCGATAGCTGACGAACAGCACGAAAGCAGGCGCCGCCAGAAGCAGCGCCGCATAGACCGGCAAGATGTTGTTGTAGCCGAGCTGGTGGCCGAGCGTGACGATGCCGAGCAGCGCCTGCGGCGTGTTGCGCATCAAGGGTTCTATGTTGATCATCGCCAGCATTTCCGGCCGGTGCGCGAACAGCGCGGCGGCGCTAAACAGCGCGATCACCACCATCGTGATGACGATGTGGGAGATGTAGAGCACCCCGGCGCGCCGCCACATCTTCAAGGTCGCGAGCAACCGGCCGCCCGGCTTGAACTTCGTGCCGTAAGCCAGCGCCACCGAGATGCCGGAAATCAGCACGAAGGCTTCCGCCGCGTCGGAAAAGCCGAAATTCTTATAGGTCCAGTTCTCGAAGACGGTGCCAGGCACATGGTCGACGAAAATGGTGAGCAGCGCGAGCGCGCGCAGCACGTCGATACGCGTGTCACGATCGTTGATACGTGTGTCACGATCATTGATGCGCGTATCGCGCTCTCCGACACGCTTATCGCGGTCGTTGGGAACAGGGGTGGTCATCGACAAAAGGCCTCAAAGCTGGTTGTTCATAGCCAGCAAATGCGACCCCCGGGGCGCACCGCTTCGATTCCTCCCACGGGGGAGTGTATCGGCGGAAAAACGGCCCGAATTGCGCCTGGTTCAATCAACTTTCGCGGAGCGCGAAAATATTCCGTTTTGAAGCCGGCAAATCAACGAATCTCTCATGGAATCAAATGGATATGAGCGCTTCCGAATATAGCGATAAAAACAGTATCCTGCGCCGGGACCTCGCCTTTCCTTACCGTCTGCTGAGGCCGGCGAACGCAAGCGGCGAGTGCCTGTTCGTGCTGCACGGGTCAGGTGTCGACGAGACGACGATGCTGCCGCTGGCAAGGCAGATCGCGCCGCGTTCGGTGATCGTCGCGGCGCGCGGCCGCATTCCACAGGAGGACGGATTTCGCTGGTTCGAGCGAATCACGCCGACCAGTTTCGAGCAGGTCTCCATCCATGCCGAGACGGCCGCCTATGCCCAGTTCGTGACGGAGGTCGCGGAGGTGCAGCGGCTCGACCTGCAACGCGCGACCTTCCTTGGCTATTCGAACGGCGCCAATGTCGTCTCCAGCCTGATGCTGCTCCATCCCGGCATTGTCAGACAGGCAGCGCTGTTGAGGGCGATGCCGGTGCTCGACATCTCGCCGATGGCCAACCTCGGCGGCAGCCGCGTGTTGATCATTGCCGGGGCGGCCGACCAGACCTATGGCCCTTTCGCCTCTGCCCTGGTGACACTGTTCAGCGAACGCCAAGCCGAGGTCGACGCGCGCATCGTCGCCTCGGGCCACGAGTTTGGCGATGCGGACGCCGCGATCCTGCGGCAGTGGCTGGCAGCGCCTGTCGCGGTCGCCTGACTGGGCCAGGCGGGGCCCGGTGCGGCCATCAACGATCGAGACCATCGCGGCATGTTATAGGAACATCGTCCAGACACGCGTTGAGGGGCTGCTCGACCGGCCTCGCCCGATCCCCTCACCCATGTCCCATCCGGTTCCAGGCGTCCAGGCCGGCGATCTTGTAGGCCTCGGCCAGCGTCGGGTAGTTGAAGGTGTTGTTGACGAAGAAGTCGACCGTGCCACCGAGATTGATCACGGCTTGGCCGATATGGATGAGCTCGGTGGCGCCCTCGCCGACGATGTGGGCGCCGAGCAGGCGGCGCGTCTCGACCGAGAACAACAGCTTCAGGAACCCGCTGCTGACGCCCATGATGTGGCCGCGCGAGGTTTCGCGGAAGCGCGCCAGGCCGACCTCATAGGCTGCGCCGCTGTCGCGCACCTGCTCTTCCGACAGGCCGACCGTCGAAATCTCGGGCACGGCGTAGATGCCATAAGGAAAGCTCTCCGGCGGCGGCGGCAGGTGAACCCCGAAGGCGTGGCAAGCCGCCACTCGCCCCTGCTCCATCGACGTCGAAGCCAGGCTCGGGAAGCCGATAACGTCGCCCGACGCGTAGATGTTCGGCACGCTGGTCTGGAAAGTCTGCGGATCGACCTTGATGCGGCCGCGGGCGTCGGCCTCGATGCCGACCGTGTCGAGGCCGAGGCTGGCGACATTGCCGGTGCGACCGGCGGCGTAAAGCACCATCTCGGAGCGGATGGTGCGGCCGTCCGCCAATGTCACCTCGGCATGGTCGGGTTTCGAGGCGATCTCCTTCACCGTGCTGCCGAGGCGGATGGTCATGCCGCGGTCGCGCATCTGGTGGATGAAGTCGTCGACGATTTCGCGATCGATGAAGTCGAGGATGGTGTTGCGCGGTTCGACCAGTGTCACCGGCACGTCGAGGGCGGAAAAGATGGTGGCGTATTCGACGCCGATGACGCCGGCGCCGATCACGGTCAGCGTGCGCGGCAGATGATGGAGCTCCAGCATCTCGTCGCTGTCGAAGACGCGCTTCTTGTCGAAGGGCACGTCGGCCGGGCGGTGCGGCCTGGTGCCGACGGCGATCAGCGCGTTGGCGAATCCGACTTCGCTATGGTCGCCATTATCGGCGGTCAGGCTGACTTTGTTCGGCGTGAGGAACTTCACCGCGGCGCGCGCGCTCTTCACCGTGTTGCGCATGAACTGGTGCTGCAGCACCTCGACCTCATGGTCGAGCGTCTTGTGCAGCCGGTCGACCAGATCCGAGATCGAAATGTCCTGCTTGACCCGGTAGCCGCGTCCGTAGAAGCCGCGTTCGCGCCAGCCCGAGAGGTTGAGCACCGTCTCGCGCAGCGTCTTCGACGGGATGGTTCCGGTATGCACCGAGACGCCGCCAAGGCGCCGGCCCCTGTCGACCACCAGCACCGACTTGCCAAGCTTGGCTGATTGCACCGCGGCGCGGCGCCCCGAAGGGCCGCTGCCGATGACCAGCATGTCGTAGTCCATGTCCCGTCCCTTTGTGCGCCGCAGCAAGCTAGACCGGGAAGAATGTCATGTTCAACAGGCAACACCATTTCCTCGGTAGGCGAATCCGCCGATGCAACCAAAAGCACGAGAAACCTTAACCGGACGGCAAGGCTTGCGTGCAATGGTCCATGTCGAGGGGACCACCGGGGTAACAGAGTTGGCGATTTCCAAAAGCGATGCGCTGCCTGGCGCAGAGACCGGTTTCTGGTCCGGCCTTCAGAGCAGCGTGGTTCTCACCGACCTGCGCGAGGGCCTGTTCCGTTTCATCGCGCTGGTGGTCGCCGCGGTCTTCGTCTATCGCGGTGCGCGTCACCTCGTCATCGATCCGGGCCGGCTGAACATCCTGCTGCTCATGATCTCCGACGTTCTGACCTTTACCTGGCTGCTGCTGGCGCGCCGGCCGATTGTCCGCGACTGGAGCCCTTTCACGGTATTCATCTCGGTGACGGCCGCTTTCGGTTCGGGTTTCGTATCGCTCCAGGATGGAATTGCCGTCATCCCGCTCTATATCGCGGCGCCGCTGCAATTCCTGGCGCTGTGGCTGGTGATCTGGGGTAAGATGTCGCTTGGCCGCTCCTTCGCCATCCTGCCGGCCAACCGCGGCGTCGTCACCGGCGGCGCCTATCGGTTCGTGCGGCACCCAATCTATGCCGGCTATCTGGCAGGGCACATCCTGTTCCTGCTGTCGAGCTTCTCGCTCTACAATTTCGCCGTCTACGCGATCATTACCCTGTTCCAGGTCCATCGCATCCTGCGCGAGGAGCGCATCCTGGCGCTGACAGAGGAGTATCGCGACTATCTCGGGCGGGTTCGCTACAGGCTCTGTCCCGGCATCTTCTGACGTCGCGCCCGGCGGTGGCGGGCACGTTCCTTGAATTCCAGGCCGCCCTCACCATTTGAAAAGGCGGCAGGCATTCCCACGGGGGTGCTGCGATCGAGGAACGGATATGAACGCACGCGTATTGGACGGCGAGATCATCACGACGAGGTTTGAGGACACCCGCGCATATCGTGGGGTGCGGACAAGGCGCATTTTCGCCTTCCTGCTCGACTATTTCTTCGTCGCGCTGCTGACCATTCCCTTCGCCATCCTGGTCGCCATTCTCGGGCTGTTGACCTTCGGCCTCGGCTGGGCGCTGTTTTCGGTGCTGGTGCCGATGGTTGCCATTCTCTACATCTGGAACACGCTGGGCAGCCACGACCAGGCGACGACCGGCATGAAGATCATGGGCATTCGCCTGGAGAAGCTCGACGGCAGCCGCATCGACGGCATGACGGCTGTGGTTCACTCGGTGCTGTTCTGGGCCGGCAACGTCATCCTGACGCCGCTGGTGCTCCTGGTCACGCTGTTCTCCGACCGCAAGCGCACGCTGCACGACCTGCTGCTCGGCACCGTCGTAACCCGCACCGATATCTGACGGATTCACGGCCGCACGCATCAAGCCGCCGCGTCGCCCGTGCTTAAATATGAACAGGCCAAGGCCATCGCGGCAGCATAATCCTGTTGAATTTTTCGGCGACCGGGCCAAAGGTAGGGCGATTCGCAGGAGCGTTTCCAAGATTAGATGACGCAGCATCCGACCCAGTCGCCGCAGTTCTTCCTGACCGCGCCGTCGCCGTGCCCCTACCTGGAGGGACAGTTCGAGCGCAAGGTGTTCACGCACCTTGTCGGCGACAAGGCGCCGGAGATGAATGACCTCTTGACGCAAGGCGGCTTCCGGCGCTCGCAGAACATCGCCTACCGTCCGGCCTGCGAGTCGTGCCGCGCCTGTGTGTCGGTCCGCATCCTGGCACAGGAATTCAGTCCCAGCCGCAACATGCGCCGCGTCATCCAGCACAATGCCGACCTCGTCGGCGCCATGCATGACGCGCAGCCTTCGACGGAGCAATACTCCCTCTTCCGCAGCTACCTCGACGCCCGGCATCGCCGCGGCGGCATGTCGGACATGACCGTGCTCGACTATGCGATGATGGTGGAAGACACGCATGTCGACACCAAGATCATCGAATACCGGCGTCGCGGCCCCGACACGTTCATAACCGGCAAGGGCCATGGCGAGCTGATAGCCGTCGCGCTCACCGACAAGATGGCCGATGGCCTGTCGATGGTCTATTCCTACTTCAATCCCGAGTTCGAGGACCGCTCGCTCGGCACCTTCATGATCCTCGATCACATCGCCCGCGCCAAGGCGATGGGACTGCCCCACGTCTATCTCGGCTACTGGGTCAACGGCTCGCGCAAGATGAATTATAAGATGCGCTTCATGCCGCAGGAGCATCTCGGCCCGAAAGGCTGGGAACGCTACGACCACGAAGCGGTCAGTCGCTGAACCTCCCCACGCTTCATCCTTAACTGTTTCAAGGAGGAGGACACCGGTCTTTCGGCCCTCAGGCTGGAACGAGCGCGGCGTGGCCGCTGTGCGCCTGCTCAAGATAGTTTGCGAGAATGCCCAAGTGTCCACCCACACCGACCACCAGAAAGGTCTCCTGATCACCGCCATAGGCGGCCTCACACTGACCATCGACATACCGCTGATCCGGCTCGCCGACGGCACACCCTGGACGATCATGATGTTGCGCACCGCCACCACCTTGCTGGCCGGGCTGGTGGTGTGGGCCGTCTGGCGGTCGTTCGACCGGAACGCACCCCGGCTCATCCCAGGCTGGTCGGGACTTGCCGTGGCCTTTTGCTACGGCATGACTGGGATATGCTTCGTCACGGCGGTTTATCACACCTCGACGGCCGACCTTGTCTTCATCCTGGCCTTCAACACCGTGTTCGCGGCGCTGCTGTCATGGCTCTTCCTCAAGGAAAGACCGCGGCCTGCAACCGTCATCGCCATGCTGGCGATGATTTTCGGCGTGCTGATCATCGTCGGCGGCTCCGTCGGCACCGGGCATCTGTTCGGCGATTTCATGGCGCTGTGCTCGACCTTCTTCGTCGCCCTCGCCATCACCATTTCGCGCGCCAGCGGCGAGGACATGGGCTTCACCGCGCTGGTCGGCGTCATCCTGCCGCTGGCGCTCGCCGTCTTCATGGTTTCAGGCGAAGGCGTTCACGTGAACGCACCGTGGTGGATCGTCTTCAACGGCGCCGTGATCATGCCGATCTCGTTCTTCTGCCTTGCCAACGGACCGAAATACATTTCAGGCCCGGAAGTGGCGATGTTCTATCTGCTGGAGACGGTGCTGGCGCCAGTCTGGGTCTGGCTGATCTTCGCCGAGGAGCCCACACGCAACAGCCTGATCGGCGGCTCGATCCTGATCGTGACGCTGGTCGCGCATTCGCTGTGGCAATTGCATGAGGGCCGCAAGCGCCGTGCCGCGCTTGCCGTGGTTCACCCGGCCTGAACTTTCCTCGGCTCGGCCGCAGCTTCGATCTGTGGCGGCGCGCCGGCCTCGTCGGCGACAGGCGGAAGCTCGTCCATGATCTCGACCTCGCGCAGCCATTCGCGCCAGATGGCGACGAGCAGCGCCATCAACACCGGGCCGATGAACAAGCCGAGGAAACCCATCGTCTTGACGCCGCCGATCAAGCCGAAAAAGGTCGGCAGGAAGGGGAGCTTGATCGGGCCGCCGACCAGCTTGGGCCGCAGCGTCTTGTCAACGATGAAGAGCTCGACCGCGCCCCAGATGAACAGGGCCGCGCCGGCGAAAAGCTTGCCGCTGGCGGCGAGGTAGATCGATACCAGGGTGAAGGAGAGCGGCGCACCGCCGGGGATCAGCGCCATGATGCCGGTAAGCGCGCCGAGCGTCACCGGGGATGGCACGCCGGCCAGCCAATAGGCGATGCCGAGCACAAGGCCCTCGCCGATGGCGATGATGGTCATGCCCGTCACGGTCGAGGAAATGGTTGCCGGCACGACGCGCGAGATACGTTCCCAGCGCGTCGGCAGGATGCGTTCGCCGAGGCGATCGACCTGGGCCGCGAAAGACTCGCCGTCGCGATAGGCGAAGAACAGCGCGATCATCATGAACAGAAGCGTCAGAATCAGGCTGAAGGCGCTGCCACCGGCGGCCAAGGCGCCGCGATAGATGCTGCCGATGTTGGAGCCGCTGATCAGCTGGATCAACTCGCCGATGCCGCCGGGATGGCCGAGATAGGCCGTCCACTGCTCGTTCAGCCACTGGCCGACGACCGGTATGGCGGCGATCCAACCCGGTGTCGCCGCGCCGTGGCGATTGGTCTCGATCGCCCAAGTGACCCACTCGCGCAGCTCGTTGATGGCATAGGTGCCGGCAAGCGCGATCGGCACCACCAGGAAGGTGAGGATGAAAAGGATCGCCAAGGTCGCGCCGACCGTTCGGTTGCCGCCGACACCAACGAGCAGCCGGCGGTACAGCGGCCAACTGGCAAAGGCGATGACGAGCGCCGCCAGCACCGGGAACAGAAAGCCGTGGAAGAAATACACGCCGGCAGCGACGATCAGCACCAGGAGCCAGCGCGCCGCCGACAGCGGCGGGATGACGGCCGCCCTCAGCGGCGTCGACAGGCCGAACAGGCGCTGCCCCGGCTTCTGGATCTCGGCGCGCTTCAACCCGGCGTTGCTCCCTGCCTGATGGTTCGATGGATGCTTATGCACCATCATAGTGCAGCAATCGTGACGATAGTCCAAATAGTGCCTTTCCTTCTCCCCTTGTAGGAGAAGGTGGATCGGCGCGCAGCGCCGAGACGGATGAGGGGTGTTCAAGCGGGGTGAGGCGTTGGCGACCCCATATCGCGGCATCCAACGCAGCTCAAGTCCGTGTCAAGCTAGAACACCCCTCATCCGTCGCCTTCGGCGACACCTTCTCCCGCAAGGCGAGAAGGAAAGGCTGCTTCACCCAAATTTCCCCGTCCTGGGGAAACCCTTCGGCACCATGCGGCCGGCGGCGGCGCGGGCTCCGATCCATTCGGTCAGCTCCTCGCGCGACTTGGTGAAAGTGCGATCGGCCGAATCCTGCCAGGAGAGCCCCGTCGCCAGGGTGAAGGTCTTCAGGTCCAGCACGCCGCCGTCCTTGTATTTCTGCAGCCGTACACCCTTGCCGCGCGCCATTTCCGGAATTTCGGCCAGGGGGAAGACCAGCATCTTGCGGTTCTCGCCGACGATGGCGAGATGGTCGCCCGAAACCGGGATGCAGCGCTTGGCCTCGTCCGGCGCCTTGACGTTCATCACCTGCTTGCCCTTGCGGGTGTTGGCGACGACCTCTTCCTCCGAAACGACGAAACCGTTGGCGTCGTATGAGACGAGCAGCAGCTTGCGTTTGGGATCATGGACGAAGGCAGTGACGATGTCCTGGTCGTTCTCCATGTCGACGATGATGCGGATCGGCTCGCCATGGCCGCGTCCGCCCGGCAGCCGGTCGGCGCCGATGGTGTAGAACTTACCGCCGGTGGTGAAAACCAGGATCTTGTCCGTGGTCTGGGCATGGAACGCGAGCTTCAGGCTGTCGCCTTCCTTGAAGGTGAGCTGCGAATGGTCGGTCAGGTGGCCCTTCATGGCGCGCAGCCAACCCTTTTCCGACACAACGACGGTGACCGGCTCGCGCTCGATCATGGCGTGCGCGATGTCGGTCAGGTCGTGCTCGGGGGCATCGGCAAACTGGGTGCGACGCTTGCCAAGTTCGGTCTGCGGACCGAACGTGTCGCGGACCTTGGCGACTTCCCACTTGATCGTCGACCATTGCTTGGCGTCGGAAGCCAGCAGGGCCTCGATCTGCTTCTTCTCGGCGGTAAGGCCGTCGAATTCCTTGCGGATCTCGATCTCTTCGAGCTTGCGCAAAGCGCGCAGGCGCATGTTGAGGATCGCTTCGGCCTGGTTGTCGGTGAGCGACCAGCGGGCCATCATCACCTGCTTGGGCTCATCCTCCTCGCGGATGATCCTGATGACCTCGTCGATGTTGAGATAGGCGATCAGGTAGCCGGCGAGGATTTCCAGCCGCTTCTCGATCTCGCCGAGCCGGTACTTCGAACGGCGGATCAAAACCTCGCGGCGGTGGTCGAGCCACTCCTTCAGCACGCCCTTCAGCGAGAGCACGTTCGGCACCTTGCCGCGCGACAGCACATTCATGTTGAGCGGGAAACGGCTTTCCAGCTCAGTGAGCTTGAACAGCGATTCCATGAGGATGCCGGGATCGACGGTGCGGCTCTTCGGCACCAGGACGATGCGGATGTCCTCCGCACTCTCGTCGCGGATGTCTTCGAGCAGCGGCAGCTTGCGTGCCATCAACAGCTCGGCGATCTTCTCGATCAGCCTGGCCTTCTGCACGCCGTAGGGGATCTCGGTGACGACGATGCTCCAGGTGCCCCTGCCCTGGTCCTCCTGGCCCCATTTGGAGCGCACGCGGAAACCGCCGCGCCCCGTCTCATAGGCTTCGAGGATCGAGGCGCGGCTGTCGACGATGATGCCGCCGGTCGGGAAATCCGGTCCTTGGACGAAATCCATCAGCTTCGCCACCGGCGCTTCCGGATGCTCGATCAGGTGGAGTGCCGCGTCGCAAAGCTCGGCCGCGTTGTGCGGCGGGATCGAGGTCGCCATGCCGACGGCAATGCCCGACGAGCCGTTGGCGAGCAGGTTCGGGAAGGCGCCCGGCAGGACGGACGGCTCCTCGTCCTCTTCATTATAGGTCGGGCGGAAGTCGACCGCGTCCTCGGTGATGCCGGAAAGCAGCTCGCTCGCCACCTCGGTCATGCGCGCTTCGGTGTAGCGCATGGCGGCAGCGTTATCGCCGTCGATGTTGCCGAAATTGCCCTGGCCGTCGACCAGCGGGTAGCGCATCGAGAAATCCTGCGCCAGCCGCACCAGGGCGTCATAGATCGACTGATCGCCATGCGGATGGAACTTGCCCATCACGTCGCCGACGATGCGGGCGCATTTGGCGAAGCCCTGATCGGGGTTGAGTCTCAGCAGCCGCATGGCATGCATGATGCGGCGATGGACGGGCTTCAGTCCGTCGCGCACATCTGGTAGCGCCCGGTGCATGATGGTCGACAGCGCGTAAGCGAGATAGCGCCGCTCGAGCGCTTCCTTCAGATCGACCGGTTCGATTTTATCGCCGCCGCCATTGTCATCAGGCGGCAAAAGCCTTTTTCCCATGGATTTGGACTAGCCGAGCGGGTGATTCGCGGCAAGCGCCGCGTGAACGTCGGCGCATTCGCCGCGGCTACAGACACGCAGCCGGCGGTGTGAAGGATTTCACGGAAGCGGCACCACGGCAGCTGCAATTTGCCGCCGATCTGCAACAGGCTTGGTCGGCAACATGACGCCGACCAACATCAATCCGTTACATGCGGCCGCTATCTGGCAATGCAACGCGCTGGCGGAGGAAAGCCGCGGTCTTCATGACAAATTCACCGCATCGGGCAATAGCTGCCGACCGGCGTTTGCTTTTCATCGCCGTTTTCGACAAATGGGCCCGGAAATGCCTTTTTCCCGTCCCGTTCGTCACGGAATGGTGATGGAGCAGATGTCAAAAATAATTTCACAATAGCCAATCAGGACAGGGAACTCGCCATGACAATCCAACGCTCAACACTCAAGAAACTGGCCTTTTCGACCTTTCTGCTGACGCTGCCGCTCAATTCGGCCTTCGCCGCCGATCCGGCGGTGGCCGAGCGCATCAAGGCGGCCCTTGCCGCCCAGGGCGTCGAGATTTCCTGGACAGGTGTCTCCGGCGACGATTCGAACGCCGTCCTGCAAGGTGTTTCCATCAAGCCGGCGGCCGAGAAGGAAGCGCTGCCGATCGGCGACGTGAAGCTGGAGGGGGTCAGCGAGGCCAATGGCAGCTATGAGATCGCAACCCTCTCGACCTCGCCTTTCGAGCACAGCAAGGACGGCGTGACGCTCAATCTCAGCCCGGTGGTCGTCCATGACATGAAGGTCCCGGCCGAAGGCGGGACCGATCCGCTCGGCTCGCTGATGATGTACAAGTCGGCGGAACTCTCCAACATGACGGTCAAGGTCGGCGACAAGACGGCGTTCGCGATGGACGGGCTTGCCGTCCAGATCACCCCGCCGGCCGACGGCAAGGCGATGGACTTTACCGCCAACACCGAAAAATTCACCGCCGACCTGTCGCTGGTCGACGATCCGAAGTCAAAGGAAGCGATCGACGCGCTCGGCTACCAGAACATCTCGGGCAACATCGCGATGGCCGGCACCTGGCAGCCGAGCGACGGCAAGATGGAGCTGTCGAAATATGACATCTCGGTCGAGAATGCCGGCACGCTCGGCATGACCTTCAATCTCGGCGGCTACACGCTCGACTTCATCAAGTCGATGCAGGAGATGCAGAAGAAGCTCGCCGCCCAGCCGGAAGGCGCCGACAATTCCGCGCAAGGCATGGCCATGCTCGGCCTGATGCAGCAGCTTTCTTTCAACGGCGCATCGGTGCGCTTCGAGGACGATTCGCTCACCGGCAAGGTGCTCGACTATGTCGGCAAGCAACAGGGCATGTCGGCCAAGGACGTCGCCAACCAGGCCAAGGCGATCGTGCCGTTCGGCATGGCGCAGCTCAACAATCCCGAGCTGACGGCGGAAGTCTCGGCGGCAGTCAATACCTTCCTCGACAATCCAAAGAGCCTGGAAATCTCGGCCGAGCCGCCGTCGTCGGTGCCGTTCGCGCTGATCATGGCCGGCGCCATGTCCAACCCGCTCGACCTGCCGAAGACGCTTGGCGTCAAGGTCAAGGCGAACCAAGACTGATCGGACAGTCAGCTGCAAAGAAAAGCCCGGCAGCGATGCCGGGCTTTTTTGTCGAACCGATTTCTCGAAAAGAAGGAGAGGCTTGGCTCGGGTCCTAGCCTTCCTTCTTCGTAACCGCGACGCGCAGTGACAGCTCGCGCAGCTGTTGCGGGGTCGCTTCCGACGGCGCGTTCATCAAAAGGTCGTAGGCCTGCTGATTCATCGGGAACATGGTGATCTCGCGCAGGTTCTTGGCCCCCACGAGCAGCATGACGATGCGGTCAACGCCGGCCGCCATGCCGCCATGCGGCGGCGCGCCATACTGGAAGGCGCGATAAAGGCCGCCGAAGCGCTCCTCCACGGTTGCGCGGTCGAGACCGACCATCTCGAAAGCCTTGACCATGGTTTCCGGCAGATGGTTGCGGATGCCGCCCGACGCTATTTCGAAGCCGTTGCAGACCATGTCGTACTGGAACGCCTTGATGCTGAGGGGCTCCTGGCCGTTCAGCGCATCGATGCCGCCCTGCGGCATCGAGAACGGGTTGTGGGCGAAGTCGATCTTCTTCTCGTCCTCGTTCCATTCGAAGAACGGGAAATCGACGATCCAGCAGAGCTCGAAACGCTCGCGATCGACGAGGTTCAGCTCCTCGCCGGCTCGGGTGCGCGCGGCGCCTGCGAAGGTGACGAACTTCTTCGGGTCGCCGGCGACGAAGAAGGCGGCGTCGCCATCGGCAAGGCCGAGCTGCTGGCGGATCGCCTCGGTGCGCTCCTCGCCGATGTTCTTGGCGATCGGACCCGCGCCTTCGAGTTTTTCACCTTCCTTGCGCCAGAAGATGTAGCCCAGCCCGGGCTGCCCCTCACCTTGCGCCCAGGAGTTCATGCGGTCGCAGAAGGCGCGGCTGCCGCCGGTCTTGGCCGGAATGGCCCAGACCTCGGCTTTCGCATCGTTGGCGAGGATGTTGGCGAACACCTTGAAGCCGGAGTCGCGGAAATGATCCGAGACCGCCTGCATCTCGATCGGGTTGCGCAGGTCCGGCTTGTCGGTGCCGTAGGTGCGCATCGCCTCGTCATAGGGAATGCGGCGGAATTCCTGGGTCACCGGCTTGCCGGCGGCGAAAGTCTCGAAGACGCCGCGAAGCACCGGCTCCATGGTAGAGAGCACGTCGTCCTGCTCGACGAAGCTCATCTCGAGGTCGAGCTGGTAGAATTCGCCAGGCAGGCGGTCGGCGCGCGGGTCCTCGTCGCGGAAGCAGGGCGCGATCTGGAAATAGCGGTCGAAGCCGGAGACCATGATCAGCTGCTTGTACTGCTGCGGCGCCTGCGGCAACGCGTAGAAGGTGCCGGGATGGATGCGCGACGGCACCAGGAAATCGCGCGCCCCTTCGGGCGACGACGCGGTGAGGATCGGCGTCGAAAACTCGGTGAAGCCGACCTCCCCCATGCGCTTGCGCATCTCGGCGATGATTTTTGTCCGCGCGACGATGTTCTTGTGCAGTGTCTCGCGGCGCAGATCGAGGAAGCGGTATTTCAGGCGGATGTCTTCCGGGTAGTCCGGCTCGCCGAACACCGGCAGCGGCAGCTCCTTGGCGGCCGACAGGACTTCGATCTCGCGCGCGAAAATCTCGATCTCACCGGTCGGCAGGTTCGGATTGACGGTTTCCGGCAGCCGCGCCTTGACCTCGCCGTCGACGCGGATCACCCATTCGCCGCGCAAGGTCTCAGCGACCTTGAAGGCCGGCGAATCCGGATCGGCGACGATCTGGGTCAGGCCGTAGTGGTCGCGAAGATCGATGAAGAGCAGTCCGCCATGGTCGCGCACGCGATGCACCCAGCCCGACAGGCGGACGGAATTGCCGACGTCGTTCTTTCTCAACTGGGCACAGGTGTGGCTGCGGTAACGATGCATAGTCATGGGGTAAAGTCCGGAAATTGCGGGCGTCGGCCCGGCTCGAAAATTGGCGCGAAAAGCGCATGAGAGGCCGGCTTTGTCAAGGCAAGCGGTCACACAGGCGCGCCGCTGCGACTGTTCAGGCAAAGTGGACTTGCACACCCCGGCTTTGGAAATCGGCGAGCGTGGCAGCAGGCGCGGTCCTTTCCACCACGAGATGGCGGATCGCATCCGCTTCCGCCACGCGATAGGGTGCGGCGGTGGCGAGCTTGTCGTTGGTGACTGCAATGACGATGCCAGCGCTGTTTTTCGCCATGGCGCGTTTCACCTCGGCTTCGGCCGAATCGAAAGCGGTGACGCCGCGCGCGACATCCAGCCCGCAGGAGCCCAGAAAGAACAGATCGGCGCCGAGCTGCGCCACAGCGGCGAGCGTATCGGTCCCGACGCAGGTTCCGAGATCGGGCACATAGCGGCCGCCGAGCACGATCAGCTCGACCAGGGGAAGGTCCGTCAGAGCCGAGGCGACGCCCAGCGAATTGGTGGCGACGGTCAGCTCCAGATCGCGCGGGATCGCCCGGGCGATCGCCTCGTTGGTCGTGCCGCCGTCGATGAACAGCGACTGCCCCGTGCCGAGCAGCGCAACAGCCGCCTTGGCGAGCCGGGTTTTTTCCTCGACCGCATGACGGCTGCGCTGGCTGAGCGCTGCGGCGGCAAAAGGCGCGGAGGCGACCGCGCCGCCATAGACGCGACGCAGCTGCCCGGCCTTCGCCAGTTCCCTCAGGTCGCGGCGCACAGTGTCCTCCGACACGCCGAAACGGCTGGCGAGCTCGCCGGCCAGCACTTTTCCGTCGGCCGCAAGCTGGTCGCGAATGAGTTGGTGGCGTTCTTCGGTGAGCATGCGCGATCCTGTTTATTTGTGCACGTTGTTGCATGTTTTGCCGGTTCATGCAAGAAACAGAGTCGCCGCAGCCTGAGAGCCGCCGCCAAAATCTCCTTATCGGATTTGCCTGATGACCCTTGGCCTGAAACTCGCCCCCCAGCACCGCGTCTATGCCGGCTTCGCGATCTATTCCTTTGCCATGGGCAATATCTTTCCGCGGCTGCCCGACATCAAGCGGGCCATGCAGATCGAGGACGGCACGCTCGGTTTCGCCCTGATCGGGACGCCGATCGGCACTCTGATCGCGCTGACGCTGGCGACGCCGACCCTGGAGCGCGTCGGCTTCCGCCGCGCGCTGCTGTGGCTGGTGCCGCTGCTTGGCTTCGCCTATGCCGTCGCGGTGCATGCGTCAGGCCCCGCGGCCCTGTTCCTGATGCTGCTCCCGGTCGGATTGATGATCGGCAGCATCGAGATCATCTTGAATGTCGAGGCGGACAGGACCGAGTTCCTGCTCAAGCGCCGGATCATGAACCGGGCGCATTCGTTCTGGAGCATCGGCTTCTTCGGCGCAGGCCTGTTCGGCGGCGCGCTGGCGCATCTCGGCCTGTCGCCGCAACTGCATCTGGCGCTGGTGGTGCCGACGGTGGCGGTTGCGATGGCGCTGTTCCTGGGCGGCTTCGAACCCGCGCCTGCCCGTTTCGCCGCGACCGGCGACAAGCCGCCGATATTCGCCCGTCCGACGCTGCCGATCCTGATCCTCGTCGCGGTGACACTGTCGGCAATGCTGATGGAAGGGGCCAGCATGGACTGGTCCGCCATCTATATGCGCACAGTGTTCGACTCGGGCCCCTTCGTTGCCGCCTTCACCGTGGCGCTGTTCGCCTTCTCGCAGGCAACGACACGCTTCTTCGCCGACAGCTTTGTCGACCGCCATTCGCCGAGCGGCGTAGCGCGCGTGCTGCTGGCGACAATGGCGGTCGGCGTGTTCATCGTCTTCTTCTCGCCCCTGCCCTTCATCTCGATGCTGGGCTTTGCGCTTCTAGGCATCGGCAGCAGCGCCATCTTTCCGCTGGCGATCTCGGCTGCGGCGCAGCGTACCGACCGTCCGGCAGCGATCAATGTCGCGGCCCTGTCGCAGATCTCCTTCGTCGCCTTTCTGCTTGGCCCGCCGCTGCTCGGCTTCGTGTCGGACCACTGGGGCATCCGCTCGGCCTATGGCATCGGTATCCCCTTCATCCTGCTCAGCCTGGCCACAGCCGGCGTGCTTGGCCGACGGCCATCGGCCGAAGCCGCGGATACCGCAAGGCAAAGCGTGGAGGCGCAGGCCGGCGAGGCCTGAACCGCGCCGCCGGGCCATCGCATATCGCCATCGCGCGAAACTAGCGGTGCGTGACGACGTCGCGGCGCTTGACGAATGCCCGCGCGGCTGAAATTGAAAGAGGCCTAATATTGTGCCAAAAGCGATTTGATGCAGGTCATCACCACACAAGAAGAACTCGAGAGCGTTGTCGCAGCGTTCGAAAAGTCGGAATTCGTTACCGTCGATACCGAATTCATTCGCGAGACAACCTTCTGGCCGATCCTTTGCCTTATCCAGATCGCCGCGCCTGGGATTGAGGCGCTTATCGATCCGTTATCGCCCGGCATCGACCTGAAACCGTTTTTCCGGCTCATGGCCAACGAAGCGGTGCTGAAGGTTTTTCACGCGGCGCGCCAGGACATCGAAATCATCGTCCATCTCGGCGATCTGGTGCCGCATCCGGTGTTCGACACCCAGGTGGCGGCGATGGTCTGCGGCTTCGGCGACAGCGTTTCCTACGACCAGCTCGTGCAGAAGGTCACCGGAGCCCGGCTGGACAAGTCCTCGCGCTTCACCGACTGGCGGCACCGGCCGCTCTCCGACAAGCAGCTCGAATACGCGCTTGCCGACGTCACCCACCTGATCGAGGTCTACCAGCATCTCAGCGCCGAGCTGAAGCGCGAGAATCGCGGCCACTGGCTGAACGAGGAGATGGATGTCCTCACCTCGCGCGACACTTACGATCCGCATCCCGAGGATGCCTGGAAACGGCTGAAGATGCGGCTGCGCAAACCGCAGGAGCTGGCGATCGTGCAGGCGGTGGCGGCCTGGCGCGAACGCGAGGCGCGCGAGCGCGACGTGCCGCGCGGCCGCGTGCTCAAGGACGACGCGATCTATGAGATCGCCCAGCAGGCGCCGCGCGATGCGGCCGCGCTCGGCAAGCTGCGCACCACGCCGAAAGGCTGGGAACGCTCCGCCACGGCAACCGCGCTGCTCGGCGCGGTCAACGCGGCGCTGGCGCTGCCCAAGGACGCGATGCCGAAACTGCCGAAAAGCGTGCAGCCGCCGGAGGGGTCGAGTGCGGCGGCGGAACTGCTCAAGGTGCTGCTCAGGATCGTCGCAGAGAAGGAAGGCGTGGCCACCAAGGTGCTTGCCTCCAGCGACGATATCGACCGCATCGCCGCCGAGGGCGACGAAGCCGACGTGGCGGCATTGCAGGGCTGGCGGCGCGCCGTTTTCGGCGAGCAGGCGCTGAGGCTGGTACGCGGCGAGATCGGCATCAAATTCGACAAGCGCCGGATCGCGTTGTTCGAGCTGTAGCGGCTTTCCCTTCTCCCCTTGTGGGAGAAGGTGGATCGGCGCGCAGCGCCGAGACGGATGAGGGGTGTTCCGGCGGAGTGAAACGCTGGCGATCTCCTATCGCGGCATCCAACGCTGGCTTAAGTCCCTGTCAAACTGGAACACCCTTCATCCGGCCGCTGCGCGGCCACCTTCGTCCACAAGGGGAGAAGGGAAAGGCGAGCCTCACACTACCTCGAGCAGGTGGAGCGCGAACCAGATCCAGGCGATGAGAAGTATGCCGGCGCCAAGGAAGAAGGCGCGGCTGCGGTGCAGCACATGGTTTCTGTCGAGATGCACCCAGGCGTGGACATAGCGCGTGACTATGAACAGCCACATCAACGCCAGCGTCAGATAGTTCACGCCGCTGGTGACGAACAGCGCCAGGCAGAGCACGTGGAAGAGAACCGGCAGTTCGAACTGGTTGATCAGGTTGTTGGCGACGGTGACGCTCGAGGCCGGCTCGGTTGAGCGGACCCTGTACTGGCCGATCCTGGCCTCGCCGGACTTAACAGCGAGATAGCGCCGCTTGAACATCACCAGATAGACGACATAGACCAGAAGCACATGCGCCAGCATCGGCCAGAAGATGGCTGTCTGGCGCATCTGCTTGTCCTCAGCGTCGCCGCCCGGCCAGCGCGAAGACCGCGATGACGAAGACCGGGATCGCCAGCAGCGCGAATTTGCTGACGGTCAGCAAAGAGGCGAAGGCCAGCGAATCGGGATTGGCCAGCTGGAAATCGGAGAGCAGCCGCGCCATGGCAAAATTCTGGGTGTAGTCGGCGACCGCATATGGAGCCACCAGCACCAGCGAGAACAAGGCCTGCAGCTGCGCCGGCATGGCGCGGAAGGTGCTGAGTCGCCGCCCGAAGGCGAGGATAAGGCTGACCAGCGTCAGCGACAGCAGCGCCGGGAACAAAAGGTCGAAGGTCAGATAGTGCCAGACGATGATGATCTCGCCGCCGCGCCGGCCGAGCGCGGTGAGCCACGCCATGCCTTCGTCGGGCGTGAAGCCGGCGACGCGCATGTCGAGCGAGGCCAGGCCGCCGCTCAAGCGCTGGAAATAGAGAAACTCCAGCGCCGTCATGAGGAGGAAGAGCGCAATCGAGGCGATGGAGAGCGCTGCCGCGTGACGCGACAGCCGAAGCACCGCCACGCTCAAGTCACGCCACAGTCCCCGCCGGCGGTCAGGCCGATCGGTCTGCCGATCAAATTCCGCCCGGGTAATTGGGGCTTTCGCGGGTGATCGTGACGTCATGGGCATGGCTTTCACGAAGTCCGGCGTTGGATATGCGCACAAAAGTGGCGCGCTCGCGGAAATCTGCAAGATCACGTCCACCCACATAACCCATAGCGGCTTTCAGGCCGCCTGCAAGCTGGTGCAGCACGCCAGCCACAGGTCCTTTATAGGGAACCTGCCCTTCAATGCCCTCCGGAACCAGCTTCAGCGTGTCGCGAACTTCAGCCTGGAAGTAGCGGTCGGCCGAGCCGCGCGCCATGGCGCCGACCGAACCCATGCCCCGATACGCTTTGAAGGAGCGGCCCTGGTGGAGATAGACCTCGCCGGGGCTCTCGTCGGTGCCGGCAAGCAGCGAACCGATCATGGCCGCGCTTGCGCCGGCGGCGAGCGCCTTGGCGAGATCGCCTGAATATTTGATGCCGCCATCGGCGATGACGCTGACGCCGGCCCTGCTGGCCGTCTCGACCGCCGACATGATTGCCGACAGCTGCGGGACACCGACACCGGCGACCATTCTGGTGGTGCAGATCGAACCCGGGCCGATGCCGACCTTGACGGCGTCGGCGCCAGCGTCGATCAGCGCCTGCGTGCCCTCGGCGGTGGCGACATTGCCGGCCAGGATGCGCACGGAGTTCGACAGTTTCTTCGCCCGCGTCACCGCATCCAGCACGCGCTGCGAATGGCCATGCGCGGTGTCGATGACCAAAAGATCGACGCCGGCATCAATCAGGCGCTCGGCGCGCTCGAACCCGTCGTCGCCGACGCTGGTGGCGGCCGCCGCGCGCAGGCGCCCCTGCGCGTCCTTGGTGGCGTGCGGGTTGAGCTGCGACTTCTCGATGTCCTTGACGGTGATCAGGCCGACGCAATTGCCGTTCCTGTCGACCACTACCAGCTTCTCGATGCGATGCTTGTGAAGGAGACGCTTGGCTTCGTCCTGGTCGACATTCTCCTTGACCGTGATCAGGTTCTCACGCGTCATCAGCTCGTAGACCTTCTGCGACGGATCGGAGGCGAAGCGCACGTCGCGGTTGGTGAGGATGCCGACGAGGCGGCCGACCGTGTGGCCGCCGGTGCCGCCATTTTCGACCACCGGAATGCCGGAAATCGAATAGGTGCGCATCAGCGCCAGCGCATCGGCCAGCGTGGCGTCGGGGCCGATGGTGACTGGGTTCACCACCATGCCGGATTCGAATTTCTTCACCTGCCTGACCTGCTCGGCCTGTTCGGACGGCGAGAAATTGCGGTGGATGACGCCGATGCCGCCGGCCTGCGCCATAGCGATCGCCAGCCGCGCTTCGGTGACGGTGTCCATGGCTGCCGACAGGATCGGCACGTTGAGATCGATGTCGCCTGCAATTCGGGTGCGGATGTCGGTCTCGCCAGGCATGACTTCGGAATGGCCGGGCTGCAAGAGCACGTCGTCGAAAGTCAGCGCCAGCGCGCCGGTGGACGTTTCGATGATTTTTGCCATGGCCAGTCCTTTTGAATGCGGAAAAGGCGCCGGGCCGATTGGCCAGCGCCGACTCTCTTCTTCCCTTTCAGGATTGGCGCTGGCTGGTAACACGTCCTGTCGCGGTTGAAAAGCCGATCGTTGCGAGACGGCCTATTCGATGCCGAGAAGAGCATCGAGCAAAGCGTGGCGCGGCAACTCAAAAGGATTGACGACAGTTACGCCGCCCCACGTAAAACCGTCTTGAAGATCTTCTGACAAAAGGAGCCGGCAACCCGCTTGCGAAGCGGCGGAAAGAATGACGGCATCCCAGACGCCGAAACGATGGTCCGCAGCAAGATCGACAGCCGTCATCATCACTTCCGGCGTTGTTTCAATAACCGGGAAGGCGTCGCGCCAGCTAAGCAGTGTATCGCGAGCCTCCTGGGGCGACCTTCTAGCTTTGCGAAGCAGAACATTGAACAGTTCACCCAGCACTTGGACCGGAACAACCACAGCGCCTTGCGGAACGTTCCGTAGCAATTCGAGGGCGAGGTCGCGCTTCTCAGGATCATTGACGCCCTCCGCGTAGGCAAGGACGTTGGTATCCAGCGCGATCTTCACGGGTTATCCTCATAAAGATCCTCGCGAGTCCAGCGTCCTGCATTGACGATCGGCTGCCTTTCGAGTCGCGACAGCAGAGCTGCGCGCGACCGGGAGGCCACGCCCTCGTGCTTGTCCGCAGGCACGATCCGCGCCACTGGCCGCCCATGGCTGGTCACGACGTAGCTTTGCCCCTCGCGTACTTCACGCAGGATATGAGAGAATCTGCGATTGGCGTCGGCTGCAGAAACAGTTTCGTCCATGGTTGCACCTATAATGTAGTTATTATTACTACATAGCGGCCGGCCTTGCATTTGACAAGTCCGCGTACCGTGACGCCAACCAGGACTGCGCTCCCGCAAAAGTGACAGCAATTTAATGCGACATCCGGGGCGAGGCGTGATAACCGCCCGGTCGCACCGGTTCGCCCCCAAGCCGGGCCTAGATTCGCGAAGACAGATCAGGGCGTTTCCCTTGAACCGCATCATCCCGCTCATACTGGCGGTCGCATTGTTCATGGAGAACATGGATTCGACCGTGATCGCGACGTCGCTGCCGGCGATCGCTGTCGACATCCACACGAGCCCGATCGCGCTGAAGCTGGCGCTGACGGCTTATCTGGTGTCGTTGGCGATCTTCATTCCGATCAGCGGCTGGATGGCCGACCGGTTCGGCGCCAAGAACGTCTTTCGCGCTGCGATCGGTGTCTTCATCGCCGGCTCGGTTGCCTGCGCGTTTTCCAATTCACTGCCGGCTTTCGTTGTGTCGCGCTTCCTGCAAGGCATGGGCGGGGCGATGATGACGCCGGTCGGCCGCCTGGTGCTGGTGCGCGCCACGCCCAAGAGCGAGCTGGTCGCGGCGATGTCCTGGCTGACCGTGCCGGCGCTGGTCGGCCCGCTCGTCGGCCCGCCGATCGGCGGCTTCATCACCACATACTTCACCTGGCACTGGATTTTTCTGATCAACGTGCCAATCGGCTTTATCGGCATGTGGCTCGCCACCCGCTATCTGCCCAGGACGGAGCCCGCCGAGACGCCGCCGCTCGATTTCCCGGGCTTCGTGCTCTCCGGCCTTGCCGCTTCCGGCATCGTCTTCGGCCTTTCCGTCGTCAGCCTGCCGGCGCTGCCGCCGATGGCCGGCTTCATCACCATTGTAGTCGGCGTGGTCTCGGGCGCGCTCTATCTCCTTCATGCGCGGCACGCCAGGAATCCGCTGCTGGCGCTGGAGCTGTTCCGCAACCAGGTTTTCCGGTCCTCGGTGCTCGGCGGCTCGCTGTTTCGCATCGGCATCGGCGCGGTGCCGTTCCTTTTGCCGCTGATGTTCCAGATCGGCTTCGGGTTGACGCCCTTCCAGTCCGGCATGATCACCTTCGTCTCGGCGATCGGCGCCATCGGCATGAAGTTCGTGACCGCGCTGATCTTCAGGCTCGCCGGCTTCCGCCGCGTGCTGATCTGGGGCTCGCTTGTCGCGGCCGCATCGATCGCCATCTACGGCCTGTTCACGCCGCAGACGCCTTACGCCCTGATGCTGGCGATCCTTTTGGTCGGCGGCTTCATCCGCTCGATGTTCTACACCGGCGTCAATGCGCTTTCCTATGCCGAGATCACGCCCGCCGACACCAGCAAGGCGACACCGATCACGGCGGTTTTCCAGCAATTGTCGATCGCGCTCGGCGTGGCGCTGGCCGGCGGCGTCCTCGAAGTGTCGACCTCGATCCATGGCGGACCGCTGACCCTGCGGGATTTCCACATCGCCTTCTTCATCGTGGCAGCCGTCTCGGCGGCGGCATCGATCACCTTCATGCGGCTTGCGCCGGAGGCCGGCAACGCGGTCTCGGGCCACGGCCGGCTGACCAAGCCGAAGACGCTGGAAACGGTGGGGACCGCGGGGAAGTGAGCGCCGCTTCTCCTTCTCCCCTTGTGGGAGAAGGAGAAGGCGCTAGCCTTTGAACTCCTTCGCCAGCAAATACAGCTCCACCGATTCATCGCGCGAGGCCGGCGGTTTCACATGATGGACGGATCGGAAATTCTGCTTCAGCAATGACAAAAGCTCGTTCTCGGCGCCGCCCTGAAAAGTCTTGGCGAGGAAATGTCCGCCGGGCTCCAGGACGTGCAACGCGAAATCGGCCGCGACTTCGCACAGATGCATGGTGCGCAGATGGTCGGTGCGGCGATGCCCGGTCGTGGGTGCCGCCATATCGGACAGCACCACGTCCGGCCGGCCGCCGAGCGCCTCGGCAAGTTTTTGCGGCGCGTCGGGATCGAGGAAATCCATCTGCAGGATGACGGCGCCCGGAACCGCGGCCATTTCGAGATAGTCGATGCCGACGACATGTGGGTTTTCCGCCGTCGACTTCGTCCGCGCGGCCGCTACCTGGCACCAGCCGCCGGGCGCAGCGCCGAGGTCGATGACCTTCATGCCGGGCTTCAGCAGATGATGCTTGTCGTCGATCTCGATCAGCTTGTAGGCGGCGCGCGAGCGGTAGCCGTCGGCCTTGGAGCGCTGCACATAGGGATCGTTCATGTGACGCTCGAGCCAGCGGCGCGAGGATTCCTTCAAGCCGCTCTTCTTCTTGATCCTGGTCTTGAGGACGCGAATGCCGGCGGAACCCGGCTTATCCGGTTTTCTAGCCATCAACGGCCTCGCCCGCCATCGCGCCAGACACCGTCGTCGGCCATCAGCTCGCTCAGGATCCCCTCGCGCAGACCGCGGTCGGCGACGCGCAAGCGCTCGGACGGCCAGACACCGCGGATCGCTTCCAGAATGGCGCAGCCGGCGAGCACGAGGTCGGCGCGGTCGGCGCCGATGCAGGGGTTGGCGCAGCGCTGCTGGAAATCCCAGCCGATCAGGCGCTCGATCATGCGATCGACGCTGTCGCGGTCCATCCAGAGGCCATCGACGCGGCGGCGGTCGTAGCGATCGAGATCGAGATGCACGCCGGCCAGCGTCGTCACCGTGCCGGAGGTGCCGAGCAGGTGGAAGTTGGGACTTGCCAGCACATGTGCCAGCCGGTCGCGGCCGTCGAAGACCTTCAACCGCGCGGCCACGTCGTCGACCATGGCGGCAAAGGTCTCGCGCGTGACCGTGCGGCCGCCGAAGCGCTCGGCGAGCGACACCACGCCGACGGGCAGCGAGGTCCAGGAGACAATATGGTTGGCGAGCCGCGGAGAGCGCCGTCCGGTCAGGTCGATCAGCGCGATTTCCGACGAGCCGCCGCCGATGTCGAACAGCACCACGCCTTGCGTGTCGCGCTCGACCAGCGAGCCGCAACCGGAAACGGCAAGGCGGGCCTCGGTCTGGCGGTCGATGATCTCGAGCTTGAGTCCGGCCTCGCGCTCGACCCGATCCAAGAACTCGACACCGTTTGCGGCCGAACGGCAGGCTTCGGTGGCGATCAGCCTGGCTTTCCTGATCTTGCGGTTGCGCAGCTTCTCGCCACAGACCTTCAGCGCCTCGACCGCGCGATCCATCGCGGCTTGGCTGAGCCGGCCGCTGGCGGTCAGCCCCTCGCCCAGCCTGACGATGCGCGAGAAAGCGTCAATGACGCGGAACTGGCCGTGACGGCCAGGCACCGCGACCAGCAGCCGGCAATTGTTGGTGCCGAGGTCGAGCGCGGCGAAGACAGGCAATTCCTGTTGCGGCGGACGCTGCGGGGCCGCCAGCCTTGGCTCAACCGGCGAAAGCCCGCTCGGAGGCTGTTTTGTCGCCGTGGCGGCAGGCGCGGCATGCGGCACGGCGACGTTCTCGTCACGCGCGAACACCTTGCGGCCGCGCTTGCGCTTGCGTCGCTTGCGCGTCTTGCCTTTCGGTTGATCGCCATGCTGGTCGGCCTGGCTTAGGCCAATCTGTCGCTGGCCGGCATGTCTTTGGTGCGCACCCGCGTGGCGGCTGAATCGCGCCGTGTGCGGGCCCGCCGATTGCGTCGGCGATGCCCCGGACATGCCCACTGCCGACGCGCCCGCGCCGGTATCGTGGTCTTCCACTTCAGTTCCTTCCGGCGCCGCGCGAACCGGTAGCGGACGCAGCAGGCACCTCGATTTGTTCAAGTTGCCAACAGAGTAGCAGCGCAGTTCACAATCACCAAGAGCGCGAGGCCGAATTTCGCAAACGTCGCATTTTGCCAGATCACGTTGGGGCAATGTCTTGCCGGTTGAATAGCCGGCTTCAATCAGGCATGTCTGAAATGAAGGTTCGAAGGTTGGGCAACATCAAAATCAATGAGTTGCAACGCATGATGACGACGCCATGAATTGGAGGCGCTATTTCTGGCCGGTCATAGGCATCGCGGCCGTGGCGTTCTCGCTTTGGCTGCTCATCCACGAACTGCGCGGCGTTTCGCTCGACGACGTCTGGGCCGGCATTGCCGCCATCCCGCCGCGCGGCTGGGTGCTCGCGGCACTGAGCGCGGTCGTCGCCTATGCCTCGCTCGCCGGCTACGACCACATCGCGCTGCTGCATATCGGCAAGAAAGTATCGTGGCTGTTCGTCACGCTGTGCTCCTTCACCACTTACGCGGTGTCGCACAATATCGGCGGCTCGGTGTTTTCCGGCGCGGTCATCCGTTACCGCGCCTACGGCACGCGAGGACTGACCGGCCAGGAGGTCGGCGTGCTGGTGGCGATCTGCTGGTTCACCTTCATCCTGTCCAGCGTTTTTCTCGGCGGCCTCGTGCTGTTGCTGGAACCGCAGATCATCGATCGTTTCACGGGCGCGCCGCATCACGGCGCCGCATTCGCCGCAGGGCTCGCCATGCTCATCCTTGCCTGCGCCTACGCCTTCGGCAGTTGGCTGCGGCTGAGACCGCTGAAGATAGGCAGCTTCCAGCTGCACTATCCGGCGCTGCCGATCGTGGCGCGGCAATTGCTGATTGGGCCGGTCGAACTGCTCGGGGCCGCCGCGATCATCTATTTTGCCCTGCCCGAGATCGGCAATCCCGGCTATTTCGTGGTGCTCGGCGTGTTCATGGTGTCGTTCTCGATCGGGCTCCTGTCGCACGCGCCTGGCGCGCTCGGCGTGTTCGAATTCGTCTTCCTCACCGGGCTTTCGGACATGGATCCGGTCGGCGTGCTCGCCGCGCTTCTGGTGTTCCGCCTGTTCTATCTCATTGTTCCGCTGCTGATCGGCCTTGGCGTGGTGCTCTATTTCGAGCATTCCCAATACAGCAAAGGCGAGAGCTGAGCCTTCGGCGCCTGGCGGCAGAGCCAATGCATGTCGCCCAAAGTGCGGAACGGCTTTGGGAGAACGACATGCATCGGACAAAGGCTCAAAAAGCCTGCGTTGATCTCAGCTGCGGGCTTGACTATTTTCCGATGGCGGCTACAAGGCAGCGCTCGCGGCACATGAGCCGCCCGCATCGCGCGATACCAGACGCGCCTGCTGGGGAATAGGTTAACGGTAGACCCACGGACTCTGACTCCGTTAGTCCTGGTTCGAATCCAGGTTCCCCAGCCAAACTGGACTCCCTGTCGATACGACGCTCCGCTGTGTGCCTATCGCTGCTCCAGATGCGACCGTTTCCGAAAGTAGATCAAACGGTTGCCTGAAGACGGCGTGAATCTTGCCTCGGTCCCATTGGCAGTTCGACAGCACCAGATTCAAGAGCCGCTTTTTCTCGTGCGCAGGCTGTTTCGCAAACAGTCGGCTAGCGTTGCGCGCCAGTTCCAGCAGCCGGATGCCGTCCTCCATGTGTGATTCTTCGGCGCTGCCATGGCGCTCTATCTCGCGAAGCAGCCGTGTCTGTTCGGTTCGCCACTGTGCCGACATCCGATCGTAGAAGGCGTTGTCGATGCGGCCATCGAGCTTGTCGACATACATGGCGTGCAGCCGATCCTCGAGCCGCTTGTACTCGACTTGGCACCGATGGATCGCCTGTTCATGCTCGCGGCGCTCGTCGGCATGGCTGGCCATGAGGGCTGCCTTTACCCATTCCAATATCTCTTCGTCGAAGTGCAACCGGTCAAGCAGGTTGGCGAATGCCTGATCGAGCACTTCCTCGCGGACATATTTGCGGCGGCAATCACCGTATCCGCCCCGACCTTTGTTGGTATGCCCTGTGCAGTGATAGTAGACGTATCTGCCCTTCTTGATCTCAGCGACGACGGCGCAGCCGCATTCGATGCAGGTCATCAGGCCGGTGAAGGCGAACTCGGTTCCTATCGGGTGAGTCGGCACCGCATTGCGGCCCGTCAGGACGCCTTGGACCCGCTCCCATAGTTCGATCGATACGAGAGGTTCGTGCTTACCCCGGTGCAGTTTGCCGTTCCACTGGAACAGCCCCGTATAGAGGCGGTTGCGCAACATCATATGTACGGTGCTGACCGGAACCGGATTACCGCTCTTGGGATAGATCAGCCCGTCGCCATGGGCTGCCTTTGCCAAAGCCTTGAGCGAATACTGGCCGGTTGCGTAGCGCTCGAACAGCCGTGTGACGACTGGAGCCAGTTCTGGATGCGGCTCGATAGCCTTTTTGCCGTCCTTCCCGGTAGTGTTGACATAGCCGAGCGGAGCCTTTGTCGGCCAGATGCCCTGCTCCGCCTTCTCCATCTGCCCCTTGCGAGCTTCTTCTGACAAGTTGTCGATATAGTTCTTGGCCATCAAGACCTTGATGCCGTGCATGAATTTTTCAGATGAGCGCGAGTCTCGCGAAAGCGTCACACCTTCTTTCGCAAGGTGGATTTCTACATCCAGCTCATCGAGTGTCACCCAGTCCTTCAGGTTGCGATAGAGTCGGTCGGTCTTCTCGACCAGGACGCTTCGAATGCCTGGATGCTTTCGCAGATATTTGACCATCTCGGTAAAGTTGGTCCGGCCGGTGGTCTTGGCCGTCTCGACGTCAATAAACTCCTGCGCGATGTCGAACCGATGTTGCAGGGCGTAGTCGCGCAGCAGTTTGCATTGCGCCGGGATGGAGAAGCCTTCCTTCTCCTGCTCCTTGGAGGAGACGCGCGCATAAAGCAGCGCCTTTATAAGGCCTGCGGGCTTGGCGATCCGGACAATTCGCTGGTTCACCTGGGGTGCCTCCTTTCATCGCACGGTCGCAAATCCGAAGACCATCACGTGAGCATGAAGCGCCAGCTATTTGCCCCGGTCAATCCGTTCCCATTCGGCTAGGATACGGAAGAAGCCGCCGATGTTGTCGACGATTTGCCGTGCATCCTCTGTTGATAGCGACCGCCCCATGCGAGCCTCAAACAAGCGAGCCGTTCGTTCCAGGAACGCCTCGTCAACGACGCGCCGACGCGAAAACAGATCGGCCTGTACATTGCGTCCACCGTCGCGTTTTGTAGCGCGCCGCGTCGCCTTCACCACTTCTGTCCCGAGCATATCTGCATCGAGACAAGGATCGCCGAAATCGCTTCAGCGCCGAATGGCCGTTATGTGCGCCTGCGTATCCATTTCTACTCTGTATCAGCGCCATTGACCGGTTGCTGACCGAAGGGGATGTCGGCGGCCTGCTGACTGTGCCCGACTAGATCGGCGGCCATTGCTTGATACCGCCGACAATCCGCTTGAACGACGGATCGGTCAGGCCGTTCAAGCGGCGCACTCCCGGCGATTTCCTTCAAGTCTCGCAGGATCGATTCGATATGTGGCCAGGGAAAATCTGTCGGGTCGTCGATGTCGCGATCTGCGCCGACGATTATCTCGAGCTTGGCGACAACGCCGAGAAGTGAGTGCGCAGGCGTACGCGCAAGTCTATCCTGAATCTTCAAAGCCGCTGTTGCGGCCTCGACTTCCGCTTGATAGGCGATCGAGTAACCAACCTTCGTATCCATGGCCGCCGGATAGGCGGCGCCGAGAATGCGCGTTTCCAGGCGTTGTTGAAGCCGGCAGAGAATCCGCGAGACATGCTGCGCACGCAACCAGTCTCGTAGGAGTGCAAGAGCTGGGTCTGCCTCGTCGGAACGGGCAGATCCCTTTATAGCCCCCTCGCCTCTTCCCCCTAGCGTGACGGAAGACAAAGTCGTGCTATTGTCGGAATCAGCCATGATCCGAGCTCCACAACAGCTTGCACGTGGCTAGGCCGGATCGGTGTTGCATCACCTATCCGGCCGCCTGGTTGAAATCGAGACTACACAAAGTGCAGCATATGATCAATCGAAATCACTATATTATGGTGATTTTATGAACCCGGTGCAGTGCCGCATGGCACGCGCTGCATTGGGCTGGGGCGTCTTGGAGCTTGCTAAAGAGGCCGGCGTCTCAACTCAAACGGTTGTACGGTTCGAGCGAGGGGAGGCGCTGAAACAGTCCACAGTAGGTGAGCTTAGAGCAACGTTCGAAGCTGCAGGAATTGAGTTCATCGCAGAAAACGGTGGCGGCCCTGGAGTGCGTTTGTCCCGTCATTCTAGAGGCGCATAGTCCCGAGACTGTATGGTAAAGAATGTAAAGAAGGCAGCTTCCCACCGGCGTAAGACGCTCCTGTTCGGGTGAAGGAATGAACAACGATCAGAGGCTTGGCGCGTTGGCGAATGCCGTTTGATACGACACCGCAAAAGATGTTTGTCATTTGCGCAATCCCACAGCAGTCTGGTGACAGGGCCGCTGCGGATCGGTAAGGCTGGCTCCATGCTGGAGAATTTTGCGCCAGAGCAACAACCCGATGAACTCATACCTCAAGATGTCGGAAGCTGTCCTTAGCAAGTCGCGTCAGCCGCTGACGGCTCGCGAGATACTTGATGCGGCCTACCGCCTTCAACTGGTGCCTGATCATCTGTTTGGAAAGACGCAGCACAAGACACTTCACGCCCGCCTATGCGAGGACATCCTCCATAATCGCAGAGCGTCTCTTTTCGCCAGAACCGCACCGGGCCGCTTTTCCCTGGCGTCGCGCCTCGAAGCGGGCGGAAACAAGAGCGAGTATGTCGCGCCGCAGCGATCCTATCAGCTTAAGCAGTTCGATGTGCTCTGCGCGGACCGGGAGGGACTGGATTCGGCGCTTCAGGGCGTGACGGGACTTGTCGAATTCACATCGATCGCCCAGCAGTTTCGACGTCAAGTGCCCCTAAGGATCGCCGAGAAGGACTTGAGGCTGGTGCATTTGCGGTTGCTCGTCATGATCTGCTCGAACAGCGGGTTGTTGACTCTGGCTGCGATGGATGGGGCGGAGTTCGGCAGCGGTCGCGCGATCGGACTGCTGGGCTTCCTCAGAGGGTCTGACACAGACCTCTTTTCCGATGAACCATACGGTATCGATTCGGCCGCAAGACGGACGATCGCGGAGCAGTCGAGCGTATCGGTTCGCCGGATCCACGAGCTCACCAGCAGGCATCCGGC
This sequence comes from Mesorhizobium sp. CA6, assembly GCF_020165035.1. Classification (NCBI taxonomy): domain Bacteria; kingdom Pseudomonadati; phylum Pseudomonadota; class Alphaproteobacteria; order Hyphomicrobiales; family Phyllobacteriaceae; genus Mesorhizobium; species Mesorhizobium sp. CA6. The sequence goes on from NZ_JAIUHI010000004.1 coordinate 101,392, forward strand.
ACGGACTCTGCGCTGCATCCGAGTCGCCGACGCATACAGCCGCAACAACTCCGTCGTTCTGTTGGCGCAGTATCGATGCGAGAAGCCGGATGAGTTCATCCGCTTCTTCCCGGCCAGCCGCGCTCCACGTTGGATGCGAGTGCCCGCCGAGATCAATGATATTTCCACCTTGGAGCGTGTATCGTCGCGCTTCATCGAACTGGCCGGGAATGGTGGAGTGGCTATTGCTTAGCGACTGCGATCACACGGTCAAGAGGCAGGCGTTTCAGTAGCTCTGCGAGCGTCTTCATGCCCGTGATGCGCCACTTGTCATCGGCTTTTGACGGGTCCGCCATGTCGGAAACGACACGGAGCACCGAAACAGGAACCTTGAAGGCATCCGCCGCGGCACAGACCCCACCTGCCTCCATCTCAATTCCCAACAGCTTATCCGCGGATTCGACCATCTTCCTGCGATGCACATCGCTGGCGACGACTTCGTCCGCGCTGGCGATCCTGCCTTCCCACAGCGAAGGTATTCTGCCTTTTTGCCAGTCGAACTCATGGGCGGAATACGAAGCCCATTCTTTTTGATCGAACTCCTTTGAAGTGGCGATCTCGTAGACGGCGCGGGTGCAGTTGAAGTCCCGCCGGCGGAACTTCGAATTGGCCTCTCCGTTATCGTCGTCCGTCACTTTGCGGGTCGCCAGATCCACGACCGTTTCCGCGCAGATCACGGCTCCTTGTTCGATCCTGGCCTCTTCAAACCCACCGGCCAGACCGACGCAGAAAAGAACATCCGGCGCGACATTGTTCGAAAGGTAGCGCATGACCTCGACCGCGGCCGCTACCCGGCCCATTGCTCTGGGACAGAGGACATCGACCCCAACGTCGCCGATCTTCCCAGAGGCCGCGGGGCTTCCCGCGGAACGCTCCAGACCGAATTGTTTGACGAGAACTTTGAGTTCTTCCTCAAGCGCCACAAATATAGCGATCGTCAATTGGTATCCTTTCAAAGAAGCTTTCGATTTTTGTGTCTCATCAGATCCACGCTTCGGCAGTCCATGCTCTTTCGTAAGAACGGTGGCGAGTTCGCCGCATGCGCTTGCGATCTCAACGATTTCGAAGTCCGACGGGTCGGATATCGCCGCGTCGAATCTTTCGGGGAGCCTTTGCCACTCAAAGGGCGTCTTCTTGATGGCGCGCGACAGATGGAACTGGAGATCGGTGTCCTTCGGGTACTTTCTCGCAAGGCCACAATAGGCGTCCATCAATTCGATAAATCCTGCATCGCGGCGGAACCGCATGATGGTGTCGGCGGAAGCTTCGAGCAGAAGCCTGTCGGCGCTCATCGCATCCAAAAACACACGGAACCTGCGCATGCTGTATACGACGCGCTCCGCCGGGAGGTAGAATTCCACAGGCATGTGAGGGATGTCGGCGAGTACGATGGCTTTGAATTCTCGGCAATATTCTTGGAAGTAGGTGTATTGCAGCGCGTCGCGCATCTGCTGCCGGAAAGGTGAGGCTGGTTCTACAAGATTTGGCTCGATCATCGACCAGGTCAGCGCCTTCCCATCGTCAGCCAGCCTCGCGGGAATGGCACGCATGTTCTCGATCACATTCGACGGCGCATTCTGGCGGATGCCGGCCCATGCCTGCAGGCGCGGCATGTCGACGCCGGTCATAAATCCCTTTACGATCGTCGGGCCTATTTGAACCTTTCGTTGGACGAGCGCGGCACCGTGTGAGCTGAGCAGTTCCATTCGCGCGTCATCGTACAGGCCTGAATAGCGGTTCCGAGCAAAAGAGTATTCGAGCCTCTTCTTTTCGGCGAAGTCGCTGAGATTTGTCTCCCGCATAGGCAGACGAACCAATCCTTTTTCAAGATAGGCTGACTGAACCTCGAACAGCTCGAACGCGTACTTATCCTCGACCACGAAGCCCGGAGGGGCGATGCAGAATTCTTCGCACAGCATGGCGCAGGCGTTCATCGGTCCGCGAAGCGTGCGCGCATGCTTTTCGTCGCCGAAGATATCGTAGAGCCTAAAGATTTCGCGCGTGTCGCGGTTCAGAAACTGGAGAAACAGGTTCCTTCTCATGCGCCCCTGGAGAAAATCGATCGGAGGGCGGCTTCAATCTCGTCCTTCGTGCCGTCGTTATGGATCGTGAAATCTGCTTCGGACGTATCGAGTTCCGTCTCGGACCTGTGTCTGCCGTCGACGTTGAGATTGAATACCTGGCCTCTGGCTGCCAGTCGGCATATCCTGGTCTCGTCTGACGCGACCACCCGGATGATCTCGAATCCTTGCTCGCGCGCGAAGCGGAAGTCCGCGGAAAAGCGCAACGCATCCACGCAGATTGACTCCTCGGGAGCAGCGCTCCGCAATGCCGCCCGAAAGAAGATCGAAGGATCGAGCTGCGTCAGCGCGTCGTCTATCCGTTGCGTGGATGCCTTTTCCTCGTTGCCAAACAGAAGCATCGAAATCTGACGACAGATGGCGCCAGTCGATATTCGCCGGATCCCGTAGTCCCGCCAAATCTGCTCCGCCACGGTAGACTTTCCTGCCCCAGATTTGCCGATCAGTGCAAACCGCCTCGCACGCGCTGATGTCATAGTTGGTCGGCGCCTTTCAGCTTCGCGAACACCGCTTCGCAAAACGCCAAGAGTTCGGCGGGCCTGGATCGTGCCACGTCATCTAGAAGATCATGAAGCACGAGCTTGAAGTGCTCCTGAAGCGGCGGGAACCGATGAACCCCAATCCTTGAATATCGAATGGTGAAGGCTGCGTGATCCGGCGTGATCCGGCCTTCCTTCCTAAGGCGTACAAAGACGAGCGCCTGCAGCTTGTCGAGGGCCTTTACGAACTGAGCTTCTGCGCTCGACACTTCGATAAGTTCCTCGAACATAGTTCGATAGGATTCGCGTAGCGAACGGCGCATGCTGGAGGAGAGAGCGTCAAGGGCACGGCGTTCTTCGCGATCCTTGTCGAGGCGCCGGCTGGGGTTGAATGCATGGGTGTCGGAGCCTTGTCCATCCTTGCCTACAGGGTCCTTGTCGCCCGTCACGATCTCAGGCTCGTCATGGACGAGGGCCAACTCGATCGCACGTCCGCGGTCGATCCATGGAAAATGCGGCGCCAGCAGAGGCACGCAGCGCGCGACGTTGAAGGAATGGGCAGCGACGTTCTCGAGCTCAAGTCTCCTGGGGACTGATTCGAGCTCGAGCGTTTCCTCTTCCCAGTACCGTTGGCCGAGGAACCGCACAATCTTCTGCAGGTCGTACAGGCGGTAAATCATGTTGACGTCCGCGCGGACATCCAGCGGATCTGGCAAGGAGACAGGGGCTATGTATGCTTCGAACGCCAGTTGATCGATGAGCATCTCAGTCGGAGACTTGTGAGGGGCGATCATCCTGGCTCTGATCTTATTCAAGTGATCACCGATCTGACGCCCAAGCGTGACCGTGCAGGCGCCCCAAACTCTGTGAACATTCGTGCTGATATAGTAGATTCGGCGCCGCAAGTCGCAATCAAAAATTGTAGGAGAGTGAACTCTATTGCCGAGGTAAACTTGCGCGCAACGGCAGCCTTTCGATAAGCTTGTTCGAATCCATACAGTCCTGCCGGCCCCTCACACGACTTATGGGAGCATCAAAGCAGGCCTCTGTCGATTCTTCTAAGAGTCCGGCTGTGGTTCACGCGCCGCGGCGGACATTCTTTCGTGTGCGCTTGGCCCCAGCCTCCTGGGGACCAAACACGTTAGCGGAACTCTTTTCCTTTGTAGTAGCGGCGCGGAGGCCACCGTCTATCGGCAATTTCATCTGCGGGGCGCGTCGAGCCTCTTCAGGCGTGGGGTTGCGGGGTTTCCTGGCCTTTCCGGACATTCTTCGCGCGCCGACAGCTTCGCGTGACAGATTCAATTCCAGGAGCTTCGCAATGGCCTCCTCATCGGAAATGTCGGCGGGCCAGCTATAGGCGTTAGCGACGGCGGCATCCAGTTTCGCGTGTGCGTCAATCAGCCATTGCGGGCGCCAATTGTATAGATTGGTTAGAGTGCGTTCGCGAAGGACTGCCTGAGCGGCTGTATCCTTCGCGAGGACCCGATCCGGGAAGTCAGAAACCACCTCGGGCCTGACCTCGACAAGATCGGTCGGATTGAGCCACGCGTTGCGCAAATCAACGAGCTTACGGGCAGCTATCGATATCGCGAGGGCGCGCGAATCCTTTTCGTAGCGAATTGCGGGAAGATCCGGAGACAGACCAGCTGGAAATGGGAAGGTCTCGAATACGCTGGCACTGTTGTATGTCGGGTCATTTCCGACACCGTGCCACGAGCATGTACCCAAGCTCCAAGCCTCGTGAAACCGCGAGTGCAGAATCCCGAAGAAGACATCATCCGACCGGGAAAATGCGAATATCCGGGAGTCGGGTAAAACCGATTGGTCGAGCCAGACGAACGTTCGATGCTTAGCAACGCGGGGTGTTGCCACATACCGTGAGTGGCCACGCAGAGCCGAGTGCAGGGCTGGCCGTGGCTCTACATGTCGCCACCAACGTTCCCGGTAAGCGTCCCGCCTGTTCTTCGTACGCTCGGGAAAGACGTGCTCCTTGATGTGCTGAAAAGGCGCCTCGTAGAGGGCGGCCTGGTGCTCGGACATTTCCCAGCCAAAATCTATAATCCACATGTCACGGGGATGCCGAGTCACATCCATGCCATTGCGCCAAGGCCGTAGGACGTCTGAATTCGGCCTGCCGTTCGGATTCACCGGCATTCTGAGCCAGGACCGCGCGAGCTCGCCGGGCACGTCGAAGGCGCCACCCTTCGTGTCGCCCATGAATGCAATGTTTTGATTTTCAACAAGCCGGCGGGCCTTCGTCAGGTCGGTGGTTCCAGCCGTCAGATCGGAGTTTATCTGGGCGACCATCTTGCCATCGAGCCGCAGTTCGTCTTCGCCGTCGCCAAAGCAGAAGAGCGACACGCGTACGGATGCGCCGTCGACGACCCACGGCTCGTCACTCCATGCCTCGAACAGGCGGCTCTCTGAGGCGATCTGATCCAGCACCTTTCGGTTCGCGCCGCCGCGTATAGAGTTCGTCGTGACAAGCCCGACCCGGCTTGTCTTCCCCGCTGCCACAGCCGCGCGAGACTTCTCCACCCAGTAGCAGACAAGATCGGCTTCGCGGGCTACGCGCCCGTCGTAGACCTTGAATAACCGCTCCACCCTGGGATCACCCAAGGACTGGCGCATCAAACGCACGCCGAGAAACGGCGGGTTTCCGACGATGAATTCCGCCGGCGGCCATTCTGCTTCACCGTCGCTCGACGTCGTCCTAAGCGTCGCTAGCAGGTCTCCCTGCTCGTCTCGAGTCATGTCTTCGTCTTCACCATCCCTGATCAGCGCATCGCGTCTCTCGATCGCGTCGAGCTTGCGAAGGATTGGAATCGATTTCGAACGGATGCCGTTCTTGATCTGCCATTGTATGTCGCCGATCCAGATAGTCGTGCGTGCCAGCTCGGCAGCCATAGTGTTGATCTCGATCCCGCGAAGGATCTCCGGCCCCACCAGCGGAAGCTGGGCCGGCAGCCCCAGCATCTCGCAATCGAGGTTGACGCGATGCTCGATATCCTTAACGCCTTGAAGGGCGAGATAGAGGAAATTCCCGGAGCCGCAGGCGGGATCCAGGATTCGAAGTGTTCGCAGGCGCTCCGTAAAGCGAGAGCGGACCTCCGCCGCGGCTTCCTGACCGGTCATCCGCCGGGCTTGCTTGCTGCGCATCGGCGGCTTGCGACGACCTTCCAGAAGTTCAACGATCTCCAGCCGCGCCAGGCCCCATTCTTGACGAAGCGGCCTCAGGATCACCGGTTCGACCAGTCTCATGATCTTTTCCGGATCGGTATAGTGCGCGCCGATCTGTGAACGCTTCTCCGGATCTAGGAAGCGCTCGAACAGGGTTCCGAAGATCGTCGGGTCGATGAGGCCCCAATCGAGACTGTCGGCCGCGACAAGGAGGCCGATGTCGTCATCGTCGAGTCGCAGCGCCCGTCGGCCATCAAACAGGCCGCCATTGAACCATGCGATGTCGGTGAGGTCGAACTCACCTCCGCGCTCCATCGCCTCGAATAGTTTGCTGAGGTAACCCATCGCGCGGTCGGGTGCGCGAGCGGCTTTCCTCAGGAGCTTTGTGAACAATCCGTCCGGCAGAAGACTCACGCTCTGAGCGAAGAAACAAAACACGAGTTGGTTTACGAAATGGGCGATCTCCTCCGGGGTGCCGCGCCCCTGAAGGCGCAGGGCGATTGTTGAGAACTTATCCGCCGCTTCCTTAGTGACGGCGGCTCGTGTCCTGCTGGGCCGGAGCTTCTCCGGGTTGAAGAAGACGTTGCGCAGCATCTCGCGCGCGGTAGGCTCGGCAAGGTCATCGAGTGCTATCTCGTAGGTGTACGGAACCGTGTTGGTCCAAGCGGTGTGGATGCGGAGGCGCGCGATGTCACAGACGATGTGGAGAGGTGGACTTGAAAGCGCCGGCGCGTATCGCATCAACTGGAGCAGAGCCTCGTCGAGGTTTCCATTCTTGCGCTTGTATTCCCAGGCGAAATATCCCTTCTTCCAAACGTCTGCGAAGCCTCTACCACCGCCAAGCTTGTTAGCCCCCTTCTCGAATGCGAAGAATTCGCCGTTCGGATCCTCTTGAATTGGAGATGGGTGGCCAACCAGAGCGCAGATATCGAGGAAGTGCTCCTGTGCGGATTGGCGTTCACCGAGTTCTGCTCTCCGCCATTTCTTGATGAAGGCGGTCGGCGTCATGGGCGGCAGCCCATCGGCACCAGGTGTCATTGCGCGTCCCCTCCGAAATAAGCTCAGTCCGGTTGGGAATTTTGCCATGCAACTACTGATATTTCTTTACCAGACTAAATTATTGCTTGAGCGGAGAGGAATGCTCAGAACACACGAAACGAAGGACGTATCCACGCAGCGACGATCTTCTGGATATTTTATCGACGAGCAGCTGGATTGCTTTGCTTTGATGCCGATCGACACGTACAGGGTCAGGCTTGAGGCGCCTGAACTCGTTGGGGTCGAAAGGAATGCTCATCGGCGGCAGCAACGTGTGATTCGACCGCCATTAAGCTCGGGTCGTCCCTCCCGCCCTGATGTGCCAGGAGACGGGGTCAGCGACCCACCGATTGATATCAGATTCCCTCCACCCAGCGCCGTTTACACTGATCTTGATCTGAGCCGGAAACGTGCCTTCGGAGATTTTGCGGTACATTGTTGATCGGGACAGGCCGGTACGCGCGAGGACGGTCCTGAGGCGAATGATACGATCCGGCTCAGTCATGGTTGCGTTGCCTTTCGCTGAAAGCATTTGGCACATGTTGGAACCAGACAGGACAACCCGAAGCTTACGCACAATCAGATTTGTCACGTCATCGATCTGGGGCGTGGGAACGGCGGCAAATCGGAGGGTTTAGATTCCTATGCCGCGTCCGCTGCCAATGCCGTGGTTGAACGCGAGTTCCACACCCAGGCGCCGGCCGGATTCGGTCTGAATGCCAAGGGCCCTCTTATGATTGGCGAGCAGCGATTCCAGTTGCGGATCGCGTTCGAGGCTCTTGGCCATGTCCGACATAGCCGAGCGCGTCGACTTGTAGCCGGACATATCGCCGGCCTGGTATTGGTCCTGGCTTGTCCGGTGGAGCTTCTGCCAGCGTTCCACGAAACGGTCTGCGCGGCGGACCGGATCGATATCCAGTCCGGTTCGGATTTCGGTTTCAAGCTGGAGAGCAAGGACAATGCGGGTGACCCGGCCGGCCGCCGCTTCACGGACCAGCTCAGGGTTCTTGATGTAGGCCGCTTCGGCATCGCGCCAGCCATGCGGCCGAACCTTCTCGAACGCGCTGCGGGCATCCCTCAATTCGCGTACCTGCTCGGGACTGCCCTGTCCGTCCGCGTTCCCGCTGCCGATAACAGCGTCGAGAGCGCGCGCGTGGCGCACGAGGGCCTTCGTGCGAGCGCTGCGCAACGACGCTTCCGAGTCCATCGGCGCATCCGTTTCCGGCTGCGCCGCTCTGGCGGAAGTTTCCCTTACGGACGCGGCGGCGGCATCGCCGTGTTGCCTTCCATCGTCTCCTCTTTCCGGGCTGCGCCCACGGTCCTGGCCGGGCTCGGCGTCTACGGGCGAGCGCAGACCGTCGAGCAGTCCGCCGATCCTTTCGCGCAACTTCTCCGGCACGATCCGGCGCACGATTTCGACCACGCGCTGTCGGAACGTGATCCCGCGCCGCTCGGCATAGGTCTGCGCTGGGTGGACCTGATCGTAGTCCGACGCCATGTCCTTGGCGCGAACACGTGACAGCGTGCGGACGAGGCGTTCGCGAGTGGCAAAGTCATCGCTGCCATAGTGCATGTCCATCCCATCGCGATGCCGCGACAGGCCGACGTAGCTGCCATGCGCATCCATGCCTGGCGTTGCCAGCACATGGACGTGGTCAACTGTCATGCCCTGAGCCTTATGAATGGTCGCGGCATAGCCATGGTCAATATGTGAGTAGTTTTTCAGGTCGAAGCGCACCGACCTGCCGTCGTCGGTTTGAACCGTCATGCCATGGACGCTGACCTCTTCGATCACGCCTAGCGTGCCGTTCTTGACGGCGAGCCCGCGCTCGTTGCGCAGGAACATGACTCGGTCGCCGCCTGCGAACTTCCTTGCACCGCGTTCCACTTCCACCTGAACATCGTCCTCGAGATCTCCGGCAGCGCGCATGCGCTCGCGTGCTGCCTGGTTGAGTGCGCGCACTTCGTCGTTTGTGTGAGTGAGGATGATGCGGCTTGCCTCTGGGTCTGCCTGCCTGTCGCGATCCCAGCGTTCGACCAGATCACTGAGCGCCTCGTCGCGCGACGCAGCCTGGTGCACCATGCCTTTTTCGTCGTAGGCGCTGATCGCATCGCTGACCTTGCCGGTTGCCAGATCGCGCGTGGCGTCGCGCTGCCAGTCCTCGCGCTGGCGCCGCACCTGGCCGATCTCGACGCCACGGTGCCGCTCGTGAAGCGAACGGAACGCAGCGCCGGCTTCGATCGCCTGCAACTGCTGCGGATCGCCAACCAGCACGACCTTTGCACCAACGTCTGCCGCATGGGAGAGCACGCGCTCCAACTGGCGCGTGCCGACCATGCCGGCTTCGTCGATCACCAGGACATGGCTGGCAGTGAGTAGGTCGCGGCCCTGGCCCCAGTTATGTTCCATGCTGGCGATGGTGCGCGAAGCAATTCCTGATCCGCTTTCGAGATTCTCGGCCGCAATGCCGGAGAGTGCCGCGCCTCGAACCTCGAAGCCTGCTGCTGCCCAGACCTGGCGCGCGACTCCCAACATGGCGCTCTTTCCCGTTCCAGCAAAACCGACAACGACACCAAGACCGCGGGCATCCGTGATGTGATCTAGTGCACCGGTCTGCTCGTCTGACAGAGCAAGGCCGCGATGCTTGGCATGCGCCAGAGCTGCCTCGCGATGTGTCTGACTCCCCGCATGCCGTCCCTCTGCAGCCAGGCGGTCCGCCGCACGATGCAGGCGCTGTTCCGTCTCGATCATCTGCCTTGTGGTGAAGCGATCTTCGCCGCGTCCGTCCTTGCCTAGTTCAACCAGGTCGGGCGCTCCGCTGATGGCTCCCCTCACCGCGTTAAACTGCTCTATCCCGTCGCTGTGGCGATGCGCGAACTTCGCAATGTCCTTTCGGGTAAAGGTCGATTGCTGGTGCGTGATGGCGTCGAGCGCCACGGTTGGATCGGCGATGATGCGCGCGCCATTGTTGCGCGCGATCTCGCGGTGCAGTTCGGCGCGATCTGCTTCAATGCCGGCAGCGTCAAGGCTGCTACCCTCAATGCGTTGGGCTGGTGCTCCGATCTGGGTTTGCGGCTCCAGGGCAATGCCCTGCGCTTCCAGGCTGCGATGATCGATGCGGGCGTCGATGTCGAGTTCGGCCAGGCGCTCGTTGGCAAGCTCAGCCCATCGCTCGCGCCAGCGCTCGACCAACTCGGTTTGATTCCAGTCGCGCACCTTTGGCCCAAAACCGTTCTCGTCGACCGACCGCATGGTGAGCATGACATGGGCATGAGGTTTGGGACTGCCATCCTCTGCCCTGTCCCAATGCACGTTGAGATCGGCGATCATGCCCTTGCTGACAAACTCAGCCTGAACGAAGTCGCGCGCCAATTCGATGCCTTGCGCCTGGCTCAATTCACGCGGCAGGGCGAACTCCACTTCGCGCGCAAGCTGCGCGTCCTTGCGGACCTCGAACGCCTCGACATCGTTCCACAGCCGTTCGCGGTCGCGCCAAGCCTCCGGTGCATCCTCCGGCAACATCACCTCGGAATGAACAACACCCCGTTTGGCCGAAAAATCATGGCTGCGCTCGATCCGCTCGTCACGCAGACGCGAAGCCGAGCGGTAGGCGGCCGACGCGACAGCGCTGCTCCCAGCCTTGCGGCCAATGACCTTGACGTGAAGATGATAGATCGCCATCGCGACCAGACCATTTGCACGTCTAAGCGTACGTCGGCACGACGTATAAGCGCGCCCTCCCTCGAAAAATTCTCGGGAGCGACCAGCCCGTCCCGGGCTGTCTCGGCAACCCTGAAGCCTTCCGGCAGGCGCTCCCCTATCATCCTCCGATCGACAACCGACGGAGACAGCCATGCGCAAACAGCGAGACTTCGACGCCGAACTGAAGGCGCTGGAAGAAAAGGCGCGCGAGCTCAAAATACGAAAGGTACAGCAACTTGGCGAACTGGTGATCGCCACCGGCGCCGATCAACTCAGCACCGACGAACTGGCCGGCGCACTAGTCGCAATTGCCGAGACGAAAGACACCTCAAAGCGCGAGGCATGGGTCAAGCGTGGGGTGATGTTTTTCGAGAGCCGGTCCCGGCGAACTGCTTCGGCATCTCAGCGCAACCCACGCGGCGCTCCAGCGCAACCGGTCAGCCCACAATCGCCGGCAAGCGGCACAGGCTCGCAATGATATGCGCACCTGGCAGGTCGAGCGTCGCAAGCGCACACGGCTGCTCATCGAACTTGGTGGGCTCGTCGTCAAAGCAGGCATTGTCAAGCTCACCAATGACGATCGCGCCACGATGTACGGCGCGCTGCTCTGGATTGCCGAGAAGCTGCAGAGCCATGAAGGCGAGCAAGCGCGCGACCTCTGGGTTGCGAAGGGGAAGCAGGCGTTCAATGCGGAAAGGCATGAAGGGGGAAAGGATCAGCGAACTTAGCGGCGCTTGCGCTACGCCGCGGCCCCGACGTCAAATATCTCGAACCGGACTGAAGGAAAGCAAGACCTGCACTTGTTGCTGCGCCCCTGGTGGAAGAGCTGAGGTCGGCGGAGCCTTGCGAAAGCTACCTGTTCCAGGTCTCAGGCCGTCGAGTAACAAACTTCGGAGATCACCGACACAACTGATAACCCACCTTGGCATGGCGCCCACCCGGTCCAGAGCAGCGCAGCGCGGCCGGATTGAGCAGACCCCGTCGCGCCGTTGCCCGGCAGACCAGACATTACGCAGCCAAGCCCTTAGCCTTCGCCTGTGCATGCAGAAACGCCACCGCGCGACCGGCATGTGATGCAGCGGTGAATATCGCCCGCGTGTCGTCCTTCAAGACCTTCAGCCAGCTTGCGACATAAGCTGCATGATCATCGCGCGTCTTGGGGGTAAGCTGGAGATCGGCGCACAGAAAGGCCGCGCCAAGTTCCGCCACCAGCTCTTCCAGGGCCCTCATCGCCAAAGCGCTTGCGGCCTAACTCCCGGTCAAGGCGCTTGGGATGTTTCGTCCATGGCCATTATGCCGATATCGGCATAAGGGGCATTATGCCGTAAGTCGGATTATGCTGCATGCCTGATTTTGGCCACTGTTGAGCTAGCGTTCAGCGATGCGACAGTTAGGCATAATCAGAGCGGTTCGAGGGGGGCGAGTATGGATGTTTTGCGAAGGTCTGGTTACAGGCAAGCGACCTAGGAAGCGGACTAGGGCTATCACCAAACGTGTTAGCGGACAGGAAGTTGTTTCTCTCGCAATGTCTGCCAGCGCCGACGCAACTCACCATCGCGTAGGGAAATGGCCTCTTCTGAAACCTCCACCGCCACAATGCGATCGGTGCGGAAGTGCCGAAGGTCCTGCCGCAGTTCACACCAGGCCACCAGCAATCGGCTGGTCTCGGAATAACCGAGAATGACCGGCCACACAGTGCGCGTTGTCGTCTCATCGGCTTTCGAGCGATAGCGAAGACGCAGCTTTCGTCCGTCGCAAATTGCCTGGCGGATAGGCGCAATATTGATGGTCTCGTTCGGCGGCGATTGCACCGGCCGTATGGTCATGCTTGGTTCGGCGATGAACGGCCGCAGTGCATCGGGAACGACGGCAGCGATTTTGCTAACGACATCGCTAGCAGCAGTGGCGATGAGCGCATCCGAATGAGAGGAAACCCATTTGGCGCCCAGAAGGATGGCTTCAATCTCGTCTGGCGTGAACATGAGGGGCGGCATGTCGAACCCAGGATGGAGAATATAGCCGAAGCCGGCCTCACCGGTAATCGGCACCCGCTGGCCCATGAGGTCCGCGATGTCGCGGTAGACCGTGCGCTTCGAAACCTCCAGTTCCTGCGAGATAGCAGCGGCCGTCACCGGCCGGCTGCTGCGCCGCAGGATCTGGATGAGCTGAAAAAGACGGTCGGCTCTGCGCATATGCTGACTCCTGCTGCCATAATGCTGGCAACAGCGATGTGAGACAAGCCTGTGAAGATGCGGCAAAGGCATCGCCATCCAGGAGTTTTTCATGAAATTCGCATCCGCTCGCATCATCGCCGGCGACATCAAACAGATGGTCGCCTTCTACGAAATGGTCACCGGGGTCACGGCAAACTGGCTGGCGCCGGTCTTTGCCGAACTCGTCACCCCTGGCGCAGTCCTTGCGATCGGCTCGGTGGAGACTGTATCGCTCTGGCAGGAAAACAGCGCCCAGCCAGGAGATAACCGCACTGTTTTTCTCGAGTTTCAGGTCGATGACGTTGATGCCGAATACGCGCGCCTCAAGGATAGCGTTCCCCTTGTGCATGAACTCAAGACCATGCCTTGGGGCAACAAGACATTCCAGTTCCGCGACCCGGAAGGAAGTGCGGTATCGCTCTTCATGCCGGCAACGGAAGATGCCAAACGCCGGTTCATAGGACGATAATCAGAACGACAGATAGGGTGCGCGAGCGCCCCGCGCGCAGTAGGCAATGCAACAATGGCAAACATGGCGTCGCAGACGTAGCGCTTTCCGTTATCGAGTCGAATGACTGCTATCAGGATATCTGGAACTCGATGGCGAACGTCTGTGCTAGGGTCGAAAACTGCCGCTAGGCTGGAAAACAGATATGGATTTGACGTGAAGATTGTCGCTCCAACAACATGGAGCACAAGAGACGGATATATCAAACCAGACTACCTGCCTCGATCCCCACTTCACGTCGTTCGAGGAAAGTCTTTCTTCCAGGACTTACAAACCTGACACCCCTACGAATTATCGCTACCTGCTTCGCGTGGGCGGCAATCGGCGTCCCAACTCGACAGCAAGGTCCGGCGTCAAAGCCGACGGCGCAATGCCCTCGGCCTCGAGCAAGCGGGCGAAGCGACCGTGATCGTCTGGAAGGTTAGCGGCTGGCTGCGGCGTTGTCATTGTCCGCTGGGCCCTTGCGGGTCGTCGGGGTAGACGATTCGGCCCTCTTTCTTTCCACGCAGATTTTCATTGCTTTCCCGGGGGTCTTGCCGCAACGGTAGGCACTCGGGTTTGTAGGGTGGAGTTGGGCTGGTGGACGTTCAAGCCGACCATGGTCGGGCGAGCACCGCTAAAAAGCTTGTCCATGCAGCGCTCCTAAACGCGTTTCCCATCAATGCCGCTATCCTCACCCCCAGTTCGACAGCACTGGGAGACCCCCCTCGACGGTGCTGCGGGCTGTGAGGGTCGGGTCGCTGCGCAGGCAGAGCGCGCTGAGCTGCCGAGCAACTTCGAAACCTACCTTCTGCGACAGCGCAGCCTCAGCCCGCGCATGGTCTATCACGTGCTCCGGTTCGCGGATGCTTTCTCGATCATCGCTTCGGCGACCATATGCTCGATCTGCCCGCTCTGGCGCGCGAGATGTCGTGGCATTCATGGAGCACCTTCTGACGCGCAAGCGACCGTTCCGCGACAAGACACCAGCCACGCATTTGCGCAGCTTCTTTCAATATCTGTTCCCCCAGGGCCTTACGACTACGCACCTGTCGCTTTGCGTCCCTCGGGTGCATTAAACCCTGGGGCCCAAGACTTCCTCGTCATCTGTTGCCTGACGAGGTGGAGGCAGTCGTGGCCTCGCAATTCGCGGCGCGATGCACGCGACTACGCCATGCTGCTGATGGCCCGCCTTGGCTTGCGCGCGCTCGAGGTCATGGCGATCCTACTCGACGATATCGACTGGCGCGCCGGAGAACTGCTGGTTCGCGGAAAAGGCCAGCAACATGATCGGCTGCCTATCCCGCCGGACGCCCGTCGCCGCGAATGCCTCCCTCAATATCGTGTTGATGACTTGGCTATCCTTGAACGAACAGTTGGGTGCCCGATGCGTTTGGCGAAACGGTTTCGATCAAAGAAACCATCGCTGCCGTCCGCGAACAGGGTCCCAATCTCACCGAGACCGATTGCCAACTCACCGAATGCATCATGTACGAGGCGATATTGCTTGGCCGGTTCGTCGCCTTCGACATGCACGAATAGATGCGCACGCATGGCGCGCTATGGTTCTCGCCGCCGGTCTCGGTGAAGACCCGCCAAACGGGCGTCCGCTATGAGGTCAACAACGTCCAGGCAGCCGCCGAGAACCTGCTTGAGTGGCCCGAGCGTGGCCGCCACTGGAATAGGGCGTTGCAGGCTTGCCTCGATCTGACCCCGGATGATGTGCGCGCCGCATTCGAGACGGCGGCACGCAAGGAAGGCATGCTGCTCGATTGATAGCAGGGCAATTCGATCGGGGAACGATTCCCTCCCGGGTGAGTTCCGCCCTTGAGGGCCGGCCCCCAAGGGATGCCACTGCTCAATGTCTACGCTCAACGAATCTCCCCAAATCTTTCGGCAGCTGGCCACTTCAGAAGGTTTCCGTCGGAGGTTGCGCAAGCAGCTGGACTTGGGCGTTGAACTGACGCTGCCGAAGTCCTTTACTGAATTGCTAGGGGCGCTGGATCAGCAGGAAGAGGAACAGACGCTGGCCCGCAGGCACTGAATTCTCAGCCTACCCAAAGAAAAGCCCATCGCAGCTAATGAGGGTAGGCGACGGGCTTCCCGCGATCGCCCTAGCGACGGAGTTCATATCCTCACCGCTAGCTTGCTGGCCTGGGACTCCTTGGAACAGTGCTGGGGGCTATGAGGGTCGAGTCGCCGGGTAGACGATTCGGCCCTCATCCGATTTGATCACTCGGATGCTCGGGACGGACGAATGGGAAAAGGCTTGGGATAGTCGCGAGCAACGCACCGACTTATTAGGACAGATCGACGAGATTCACCAACGAAGCGCCGACGTCGCGGCCATAGAACAGTTTGTCGGGAAGCGACTGGCGGACCTCTTCCCGAAAGTCTTGCCTTCCGCAACGACCGGGGCGCCCCAATGTTCTCTTTGTTTCTGGCCATATCGAACCCCGAGCCGAAGGCTATTGGGCTGGCAACCAAGATCGGGAATCACATTCTCAAGGCGTCGATGGAACGGGCATCTCGTCATAAAGGCGACCGTTGAAAGTTCGGCCGGCTGCTTTCTTATTCTTCCCGCCCGCCGCCGTCGGGATCATGCTGGAGCTTCTGGGACGGGTGCTCCCCGTCCTAGGTGTCCCCTAGGCCCGGCGGCTTACCACTCCCCCGAAGATACGTTGGCTGCCGGGCCGCCCTTCTACCAGCCATCAGCGCGCATTCCTCGTCGCCGCTCTCTTGGCACCGCCGAAGCGCCGATCGCGTCTTGGCGCCTCGCTGTGGCCCGATGTAGGTCCCACGGGACGCTGGTGCTATGCCTGCGTAAAGCGTGGGAGCAACAAATGGCCTACACTGTCATCTGGTATGGAGTACGGGGCATTATCGACAAGGTGACCTTTGACGCTGAGAAAATGGCGAAGGATCACGCAATCACCATGTTCCCGACTCGAAAGGGTGACGATGGAGTAGTGTCGGTCGAAGTTCGCAAGGACAACGGCGCTGTCGTCTTCAGCCACGCGGAGAATTAGGAAAAGCTCTCAGGCCAAAGGTTGCGGCCTATGCCGCCTGCCTGCGAACCGCCTGCTGCCTATCCAGGGGCAGCTTGGCGAACTGGCGGACGGTGATCCCGCAGCCCAAGGCCAGCACTGCGGCATGCCGTTTCTCGCCCCGCAGACGGCCAAGGCGCGCGTATTGCCATTCGTTGGGCAGGCGATAGGTGCCGACGAGAGAGCCCGCTTGCGTTGCAGCCTCCAGTTGCGCAATTCTGCTCATGCGAGTCTTTTCGGGGGATAGACAATGTTTCACGACATTTGCCTGGAAGCCTATCGTCTGGGCGGGGTGGACGCAGTCAACTCACTCCTCAAGCAGCAATTTCCGGCCGATGCCGATCGGATCCGCGCTATGGAAGATCTTGAAGACACTGGTTATTGGTCGATCTCGTGGCACGAGAAAAAGCATCCCGACGGCGGGATTTACCGCGACTTCGGAAATGTGAGGGAATACCTAGCCGACGAGGGAGAGCATTGATGGTCCGTTTGTTGCACGAAGCGTTCCAAATGAGGGCTTGCAATTATGCCCGCCAGCTTATGGGCAAGGCGTCGAACCCTCGCGCTGCTTCGGCGTCATCGCATGACTCGTGAACTGTAGATTCCGGTCGTCGCGGCCGGCGGCACGGCACTCGGCGCCGCCGGCCGCCAGGACGGTCGCAAGCGCCAGCGCGGTGAGGATGAGCGAGGCGATCGAGGGGCTCGACGCGCGACCTGGCTGCCACAGGAACAAATGCCGGGCTCGCTTGTTGATTCCGTGAAGGGACCTCAGCCCGCAAGGAAACGGGACGATGCTTGAACTTGTCGTTCTCGAAATGGCGGTCGCAAGGCAACGCGCGCAGCGAGCCGAGCGCACCCTGAAGCAGGCCACGGCTATGCTCGACGAAAAGCACGGCCTCGCGGTCAGCCTTGCACTGTGCCGCCGGATCCGAGCCGGCCAGGCGAGAGCGAAGGCAGCCAAGCGGCGGCGGCTGAAGATAACGCCGCCGACCGCCCATTGAGGAGCCGATACCATGACGACGATGATGTTCGCTCCCCTCGATTTCGACCACCGCGAAGAGCGCTCCGATCTGCACCGGGCAGCGCGGCTGGAAATGCTGCACGATCGTCTGGCGAAGCGTCTTGACCGTATTGAACGCGCTGCCGATGAGGTCGAGAAGGCGGCATCGCTTCTGGTCGACGTCACGCATGGCAAGGCGACAGAGGCATTTGAAGACGCCATTCGCAGCAATTCGTCGGCGGCGTTCCTGCACCTGGACGCGGGGCAGACATTGGGCATGTGAAGCGAGCCGGGCTGTCATGTGCCCCTCATGGCTTCGAGCATTTCGCATCGTCGCGCCCTTCCGGCCAGCGCCGCCACCATTCTCGCTCGAGTACGCTTGCCACAACGTCGCCGGCCGGCGTCCGTTATGATCGGCTTGGATGGTTGGAGACGTCCTCACGATGGGCTCGGCCAAGGGAGAGGATCGCCAACCGTTCAAGTTCTACGTGTGAGTTCGAATTCCCACGTGTGAGTTCGAACGTTCTTCACGTGGCGCCGAAGTACGAGCCGTGAAAAGGCACCGAAACCCCGCCGGTACGCTTCAGCGGCCCAAAGCAGGAAAGAGGAGTTGCTGCCGACTCGGCATGTGTCGTTGTCGGCCGGCGATGTCCGCTTCCTGGCTTCTGCCCGTTGGTCGGAAATGGCCGACATTCAGTCGGCAATTTGTCGGTCCACCCGACACCTTGGTCTCATCGACAGCGGCAGCTCTCCAGCGGACTATGACTGCCGCAATTGAAGCGGATTGCTAAACAAGGAGAAAGATCATGAGTCTCATCGATAAGGCTCTAGAGGCCAATGAGCGGTATGCCCAGGGGTATGACTCAAAGCTGGGGGCGCACCCTCGGCCAAAGATTGCGATCGTAACCTGCATGGATCCGCGGCTCTCTGACCTAGTGGGAATCTTAGGTTTGAACAATGCCGACATGGACGTAATTCGCACTGGCGGTCCGGCTGTAACAGATGATGTGATGGGGGAACTTATTGTGTCCACCCGGGTACTGGGCTCAGCAGAGATTATGCTGCTCAACCACACGGGCTGTGGATTCACGAGCTTTACAGACGAGGATTTGAACACAAAGTTCAGCGCGCAGACTGGCGACGCAACGCCGGCGCCTATGCGATTCTTCTCATATAAAGATCCTGAAAACCACACGAAAGAGCAAATAACGAAAATTAGATCGCACCCATGGATTGCTAAAGACGTTCCCGTGCGCGGCTTTATTTTTGATGTCGACACCGGTGGTTTGACGGAAGTGACGGTGGAAAGCGAGCAGTTGTCAGAGCAGAAATGAATATATTCGCCAGCGGTGGTGGAGAGGACCCATCCCGCCGTGGACCGAGTGTGGAGTAAATGGTGCCGTAGGTCGCGGCTAGTGTGGAATTGACTTGCGCCGCATCCCCGACGTCCGATCCGTCCAAGCGCCGCGTGAGAGCGGTCGTTGGTGAGCCGGGCCCGCGGAGGAAGCAATAATCTTGCGCTCTGCTAACTCTGTCGTGCCAGTTGGGCCATACCGTGTTCGAGCACCTCGGGTCCAGCGACCAACGGTCGTGCGACGAGTGCCACCTATGATAATTTGGATTTGGTGCTCAAGGCGGGAGCTTCCTGAAGTTGCCTAGCGCTGCTGGCGGGTGTACCGAATTGGCCGGTCATGCCGGGGTCGGCATTTGTGGCGACTGCCGCCCAGGAGCAGCCTGGAATCCTACGCGGCCGAAGGCTTCGACGGGAGACAGGCGGCCAAATGGAAATGGACATACCTCAACTTACGGCGGATCTCGCTCGCGCTAACGAAGCACTCCATCGCGAAGTGGCCGAGCGACGGTTTGCGGAGGACGCGCTTCGGGCCAGTGAAAGTGAGCTGCGCCTGACGCTCGACACCCTTCCAGCGGGCATTATCGTAGTCTCTCCAGAGACAGGAATCACGGACGCAAACAAACGGCTTCTGGGATATCTCGGGTACACGCTTGAGATACTGAAGCAATGGACGACGACCGATATGGTCCATCCCGACGACTTCGGTGGGACGTTGAAGTACTTCCGAACGTTCATGACCCTGGATCGAGAAAGCCGGTTCGAAACTCGGATACGACGATTCGATGGCGTCTATCGATGGTTCCAGGTCCGCAACAATCCGTTGCGAGACGCCGATGGCCGCATCCTCCGCTGGTATGGGGTGCTGACCGACATCGATGATCAGAAAAAGGCGGAGCTAGCGCTGCGCGAAAGCGAGGGTCAACTCCGGCTAGCGGTGAACACCACCCCCGGCCTGATCGCCACCTTCGCGCCGAGCGGTGCCGCCGAAGACGTCAACGCCCAGTTCCTTGAATATCTCGGCCAGACGATCGAGGAATTTTCGAACTGGCCGACGAACGGCACGGTCCATCCCGCCGATGTCGAACACCACGTTGAAGTCCTGAGGGGATCTTTCCATTCAGGACGTCCGATCGACACGGAAACGCGACTGCGGCGCTTCGACGGGGCGTATCGCTGGTTCCAGGTCCGTGGTCTCCCAGCCAAAGATGCCGATGGACGCATCATCCGCTGGTACTGTCTGATGATTGACATCGACGATCGCAAGCATGCTGAACAAGCCCTCGCGGCCAGCGAGCGCAACCTGCAAGTCACCGTCGATGCCATCCCGGCATTGGCCTGGTCAGCACATCCAGACGGCGCGGCCGACTTCTTCAATCAGCACTATCTCGACTATGTCGGGCGATCGCTCGACGACTTAGCGGACTGGGGCTGGACGTCGGCAGTGCATCCAGAGGATTTGCAGCGATTGGGTGCCGCATTGGAGAAAGCCCGGGAGACCGGCTCGAGCGCCGAGTGCGAGGCGCGGCTATGCGGTGCCGACGCCAAATACAGGTGGTTCATCTTCCGAGCGAGCCCACTACGCGACGAAACCGGAGCGGTCGTCAGGTGGTACGGCATCAATACTGACATCGAGGATCGCAAACGCGCCGAAGACGAGTTGGTGAAAAGCGAAGCCTCGCTCGCGCATGCGCAGCGCGTGAGCTCCACCGGAAGTTTCGTGTGGATCTTAGCGACAAGGGAGATCACGTTCTTTTCGGAAGAACTCTACCGGATCTTCGAGTTCGATTCGAGCGTGCCGATTACCGTTGAGCAGATCGCCACCCGGGTCCATCCCGACGACATCCCGCTGCTGACGACTAAGCTTGCAGAGGCGCAGGCCGGTATTGTGGATCACGATTACGACGTTCGACTCCGCATGCCCGACGGCCGCGTCAAATATCTGCGCACAGAATCGCGCCCGGACACTCAAGTTGACGGGCAGAAGATCTTCGTTGGCACCATGCAGGACATTACAGAGCGGAGATTGGCCGAGGAGGCTGTCAACGAGCTGCGCACAGAATTGGCGTACGTCTCGAGGGTCAGCACCCTTGGGGCGATGACGGCGTCGATCGCTCATGAAGTTAACCAGCCGCTTTCGGGTATCATTACTAACGCCAGCACCGGACTGCGCATGCTCGCGTCCAATCCGCCAGATATCGAGGGCGCGCGCGAAACCGCGCGGCGCACAATCCGCGATGGCAATCGCGCCGCCGAAGTCGTCAGCAAGCTGCGCGCCTTGTTCAGCAAAAAAAGTGAGACCACCGAGTCAGTCGACCTCAACGAGGCTGTGCGAGATTTGCTCGCCCTGACGACCATCGAGTTGCGGCGAGGACGGGTGGACCTCGAGGTTGATCTCGCGCCTGACCTGCCGAAGATCGTTGGCGACCGTGTGCAGCTTCAGCAGGTCGTGTTGAACCTTCTTCTTAACGCGGCTGATGCTGTGAGCGAGATCGAGGATCGACCGAGGCGCGTCACACTCAGCACCGCAATGGACGAAGACGGTCAAGTGAAACTGACGGTAAAGGACAACGGCGTAGGTATCGACCCGGAGAGTATCAATAGAGCCTTTGACGCGTTCTATACGACCAAGCCGACCGGCATGGGCATCGGTCTATCTGTCAGTCGGTCAATCATCGAGCATCACCGCGGCCGCATCTGGGCAAGCCGAAACGCCGACACGGGGGCGAGCTTCTCGTTCGCGATCCCGCAGCCTGCGGTGCAGGTTGTTCCAGCCGAGCCCGCAGGGCACACGCCACAAGGAGCGAAGGCATCCCACGAAGGAAGCCCCAATGCCTAAGCGCCCCTCGTGACAATCATCGATGATGACGAGTCTGTGCGCGAGTCTTTGCCTGATCTGCTGAAAGTGCTCGGTTACCCGTTCAGGCCTTTCCCTCCGCACAGGCATTTCTCCCCTCGAAAGACCTCGAAAGACGCGATGCCTAATCCTCGACATCGCAATGCCCGATATGACGGTGGCCGAACTGAGAACCGAGCTCAGGCGTCACGGCCACGATATTCCGGTGGTGTTCATTACGGCACATCGCGACGAGTCGATCCGCCCGTTACTAGACGGTCGGGACGCGGTTGCATGTCTATTCAAGCCAATTAGCGAAGCCGCTCTCGTGGAGGCGCTCGATAGAGTTTTTTCAAAGCTAATTTAGAAGACGCCGTGTCTCGCCGGAGGTGGAGCGGAAAGGATCGCAAACTCTGAGTTTTCGCTCGGCATGCGATGAATGTGTGAAACCCGAATTTCGCAGTAGATGTGGCATCACCGAAGCATGTCTTGCTTATGCGCGGCTGTCCGGTTGCGCCTGACGGCTCCGAGGCCGAGCAATCGCTTAGCCAGAATGAGAAACGGCGCGGCGACCGCGAACAGCAGGACGAAAGAGAAGAAAGCTTCATCGAAAGAGATAACCGCGGCCTGCCTGTCGAGCGCGTGCTGCAACAATAAGACCGCTCCCTTTGTCGATGCAGTGCTGTCGACACCGTTTGACGCCAAAGCGCTCGCAGCAGCCCTCAAGCGCTGGTCAGCCGCGGGATCGCCACTGAAAACGTGGGCAACCAGTATCGTCCGGTTATACGCATTCTGGTGGTCAATATATGTTTGCAGAAGGGCCGTGCCGGCCAAACCACCAACCTGCTTGCCAAAATTGAACAGGCCAATGCCGAACGGAAGCGCGTCGGCCGCAAGCCCCTGGAGGGTGATCATCGTCAACGCCATGAACAGAAGACCAAGACCGAGTCCGCGCAGGAGCAACGGAACGGCCAGGTCCGCCGAACCGCTGCCGCTCGTCGAACCAGACAGCAGCCACATGGCTCCGGCGAAGAGCAAAATTCCGAATGGAGCAAGCATGATCGCACGTATCCCCGCCTTTTCGATCAGAAGGCCCGACAGCAGAAGTGCCAGCGCAAGCGCGGCTCCGCTGGGCAGCAGAAGCACTCCCGCGCCCGTGGCGGTGAAATCGAGGACGGTCAGGGCAAAAGTGGGAATGAGATAGGCGCTGCCAGAAAGGGCAAAGCCAGCAAGCAGGCTGGCGAGAAGTCCGAAGCGGAAGTCCGGATCGCCAAGTGGCGAGATCGGCAACAAAGAGCCTCGTGGACGGAACCCGATTTCGCCGATAGCCAGAAGGCCGACAGACATGACACCGAGCGCGGCAAGGACAGCAATGTCGGTGTCATCGAACCAATTGAACCTGCTGCCCTGCAGCAGGACGTAGGTCAAAAGCGTGGTACCGATGCCAAGCAAAATTACCCTGTGGATAGGAAGCTTGGCATCTCGCCAAAATGTCGCGTCACCCTCCGCCGCCAGCAGGATAAGGGAGGCGAGGCCCAGCGGAATGTTGGCCAGAAATATCCAGTCCCAGGTGAGATGGTCGACAAGCCAACCATGGAGAGCAGGCGTGATTGTCGTCGGAGCCATCACGGCGCCTGTAGCAAAAACTGCCTGAACGACCGGCTGGTGTCGATGCGGAAACCGTAAAAACAGTAAGGTCTGGCCGGCGACCAGGATTGTGCCACCGGCCAGCCCCTGGGCAACGCGGCAGACGCAAATCCAGACGAGATCGGCCGACAATGTCATTGCAGCGGAGGCCAGAAGAAGGATGACAGCCCCTGCGCGCAAGCAGGCAGTAGGCCTGACCGCTCTGACAAGGAGTGGAGCGACAAGGAAGGAAGTCAGCTTAGCGGCGATGAAAACAATATCGATCATCGCCAGTCCGTCCGGCGTTGCGTGGGTGTCGCCAAGCAGGCCGATCCGGCCGATGGACAGAGCAGTGGATGCGATCGCATCCATGAGCGCGGCCAGTACAACAGCGCCTGTTACGGATAAAGCGCGCAGCCGCGCGTCGAGAAGGTGCTGCGCCGACCGCTTTTCGACAAGGTGGGTCACTGTATTGGTTGTCCGTTCGCGATTCCGCCGGTCTGTGGTTTCAGCGCCGCCGCCCAAGTGTCTCCGGCGCTGACGGCGATAGCAACACGAGCCGAAAGGCCAGGAACCAGGCGGCCGGGCAAGGGGTTGCGCATTATCCTGATCTTGACCGGCACGCGCTGAACGACGCGGATGAAATTTCCCGTGGCGTTGTCTGGCGGCAGCAGGCTAAATGCCGCACCACTGCCGGGAGAGAAGCTGTCGACGACGCCGTCAATTTCGAGGTCTGGATACTCGTCGACAGTCACACGTACCCGTTGCCCTATGTTTACCAGCTCTAGCTGCGTTTCCTTAAAATTCGCGACAATCCAAACGTCTTTTACAGGAACAATGTCCAACGCCGCAGTACCCGCAGTGACATATCGCCCGACACGTATCTGACGATTACCAACAATTCCGTCGATCGGGGCCTTCACCACCGTGTTGGACAGGTCGAGCATAGCTAGGTCGAGCGCAGCCTCCGCCTGTGATTGGGCTGCTTCCGCGCTGGCCAACTGTGCACCCAGGACGTCTAACTTCAGCCTTTGAGCCAAAACATTGGCGTCTGCGCCATCCACCGATGCTTTTGCTTTGTCATAAGCCGCCTGCGCATCTTGCAGTTTCTGATCGCTCGCGGTCCCGTTCCTCTGCAGGGTGACGTAGCGGTCGAGGTTGGAGCGCGCAAACTGCAGATCGGCTGCAGCTGATTGCCTCTGCGCGTCGGCCTGCACGATCAAGGCCTTCTGCAATGCAGAGGTGGCCACGATGTTGTCAACTTCCGCCTTCCTGGCGGCGGCGTTGGCCTTCGCCTGCTCCACCTTGGCCCGATAATCGTTGTCGTCGACTCGAAACAGGACAGCGCCCTTCAAAACACTCGCGTTGTCATCTACGTCGACCTCCACCACATAACCGGCGAGCTTCGGAGCGATACTGGTGATGTCTCCACGCAGATATGCGTTGTCAGTCGTTTCCTCGAAGCGGCCTATTGTGAACCACTGCCAGCCCCACGAAGCCGCCAGCGATGTCACGAAAAGGACAACGATGACGATTGCGATCCTGCGAACTCGGCTCATGGCTGCCTCGGCCTCAAATCGACGCACTCGCCGTCGATGGAGATGTTCGCGCCCCTGACAGCAAGACGATCGGTGATGTTGCAGATCGTGGGTGGCCAGTGGAGTTTCACGAACCTGTCTCCATCAAAATCCAGACGTGCAGGGCGTAGAACGGCGAATGATTATTGACTTCACGGCCTCGCCGCCAAAAAGCCACACAGGGTCTCGTCTGCCCGCCGGGCGGCCGGCGAGCAAGACTCATCCTTCTTCGATCAAGCAGCCACCTGGGCGCGCTCCTGCAGAGCAGCTTCAACGATAGCCACGTCTTCCTCGGCCGTTCCGCCGCTGACGCCGATACCAGCGTACACCTCGCCCTTCTCGGTCAACGGGACGCCGCCACCCATGGGGCAGAAGCGGCCGCCACCAACCGAAGGGAGCACGTAGAGCGATTGACCAGGCTGCACCAATGTCAGCAGATCAATCGTGCGCATCCGCACCAGGGCCGAGGTGTAGGCCTTCCGCTCCGATATCTCGAGTGAGAACAGCGGGGCGCCGTTCATGCGATGCTGGAGCACGAGGTTGCCATGGACGTCGACAATGCAGACGGCTACCGGAATCTTGGCTTTGATTGCTTCAGCCTCTACGCGCTCGGCCAGCTTCTTGGCTGTCATGAGCAAATCCATGAGAGTCATCCTTTCTGAACGTTTGGTGATTGCCTAGCGAGGCAGCTCGCCGAGGTGGAACCCCAGCCGATTTTCAACATCGCCGGGCGTTTGGAAGCCTTTGGCAGTCAGGGCTTTG
The DNA here is from genome assembly GCF_020165035.1 of Mesorhizobium sp. CA6. NCBI lineage: Bacteria > Pseudomonadati > Pseudomonadota > Alphaproteobacteria > Hyphomicrobiales > Phyllobacteriaceae > Mesorhizobium > Mesorhizobium sp. CA6. The sequence goes on from NZ_JAIUHI010000004.1 coordinate 126,811, forward strand.
ATGCCACTCTGCGCGGCGGGCCGCCCGAGCGAGGCGATACAGGCCTCCCATCCGGCGCCGAGTTCGACATCCGGCGGCAAGCTGGTATTCACCAGCCGCTTGGTCTGGCCGATGGCCCACTTGTCGAAGCCGGAGATGCGGGTGGCGAGCGCTTCAACGTAGGCGTCGAGTTCAGCGTCGGGAAGCGCCCGGTTGATGTAGCCGTAGGCTTCCGCCTTGTCGGCGGAAATGTCCTCCGAGCTCAGCAGCACCTCCATGGCGCGATTTCGCCCGATAAGGTTAGGCAGCCGAGCCATCGGCCCGCCGCCAGCCACCATGCCCACGCCGACTTCCCACTGCGAGATGATCGTCTTCTCCTTGCTGGCGAAGCTCATGTCGCAGGAAAGCAGCAGCTCGCTGCCGTTGCCAGTCGCGCGCCCACGGATCAGCGCGATCGAAACCACAGGGGCACGCGTAAGGCGCACGAGGAAATCGGGCCAGGGCGGCAAGCCCGTCGGTCCGGGTGACATCGAGGTCATCTCTTCCAGAGGGGCCATGAAGTCTGAATGGTTCAGGAAGAAATCTTCGGCCGCGCTGTCGAAGACCACGACCCTGACGTCACCGTCAGCCTCGATGGCGTCGATCGTGGCCTGGAACTGCCGCACCATCTCCGGTCCCATGACATTGAGTGGCGGGTTGTTGAAGGTGACACGCCAGCAAGCGGCCGTGTATCGGACCAGGCGAATTTGTGAAGCGATTGTCTTGGCGTCCACTGAAACCTCCTTTGGCAAATAATTGCGAGACGCTTGTCAGTTACCGCTCAAATTCGTGCACTTCGATTGGACCTACGTATCGGCGATACTATCGTCTCGACGATATCGTTCAGTGGGGAGTGATCTAGCCAAGCCCGAAGTGAAGAAGGCCGGCCCAGGCGCATTCGCCTTAGGTATCGGCGATACCTTGGCGCAATAGATCAGCAGGATCGCCTCTGCTCTGAGTGGATCGAGCACCACGCGACAATTCCGTCGATGGCGCGGACTTTGCGAAGGATCCGTTATGCAACTTGTCACGACCAGTACGCGCACTACACCCCGCCAGTTGCGATTGGCAGCCTTGCGCGGCGACGCGGTCGCAATGCTTGCACTGAGCATGGCGGCGCAGCGGATGCGCGCAACACCCTCGGCCCGCCGGGCTCCGGTGATTCCGACTGATGATGGGACCATGGACCTTGGTGGCCACGTGGGAAGCATATGTGCGGCTCTGTCGGAGCAGCTGCGAGTTCGGCTCAGCGTCAAGACGGACGAGATACGGCTAGACGCCGCTTGTTGCCGGCGGGTGGGACTGATCCTATCCGAGCTGGTCCGCAGCGCGGCGCGCCACAATCTCAAGGGCCGGCGAGGAGCTATCGCGGTTACTTTGAGTGGATGGGGCGGCAATGTGCGCTGCCTGGTCAGAGGCAGCCGCTCGACGGCGGCGGACTCCCAGGAGCGTCCTGAGCGGCGGCGGGTCCGAACCCTGGCTGAGGAACTCGGCGGATCGGTCGACTGGTGGTTCACCGAGTCCGGATCGTTCGCCGGCCTGCATTTCTCGATCGAGCGATCCAAGGATTTGCCGTCGCAACTGAACGCGGATTTAACGTGATGCGTGGGTCAGAGATGCTCGGCGCGCGTCGCGACGCAGAGCTCTGACCAACAGAGCGAGGATTGCCATTTCCACGATGCCCGGCGAGCCATTGTTCGCATCAGCCTGGCGAGGAGTTGCTCTTGGCCGTCCGACCGCAAGACATCGCGTGGAAGCGGTTCACTGCCTACCCGCCAGCCACGCCCGCATAGCGATCCTGGTAAGACCGACCCCGGCTCATATGCTGTACGGGTCAGTTGACCAGCGAACTCGCATCGTGGCCTCGCTGCTGGTCTTGTCCTTATGAAGGACAGCAGACGCCTGGTAGCCCAGCAATACAAAAGTATCGGCGATACCATCGTGTGATGGATTCGCCTTCGCCGACAGTTGATCTGTTAGCAGCATTCGAAAAAACCAATTTAGACAGGAGGACGTCATGACACGACGCGAACTACTTGCCGCCGCAGCCGCCGCCGGGGCTGCCAACATGCTTCCCGGAACATCCCAAGCGGCGGAAGGGTTGATCCGTCCCTTCACTGTCAACTTCCGAGACAGCGACCTCGACGATCTGCGCCGGCGGGTGATGGCGACCCGCTGGCCCGATAAGGAGACCGTTGCGGACGATACGCAGGGCGTGCAACTGGCGACGATTCAGAAACTAGCGCAGCACTGGGCGAAGGATTACGACTGGCGCAAGGTGGAGGCCCGCCTCAACGCGCTTCCGCAGTTCATTACGGAGATCGACGGGCTGGACATCCACTTCATTCACGTGCGTTCCAGGCACGAGAACGCGCTGCCGATCATCGTGACGCATGGCTGGCCTGGCTCGATCATAGAACAGCTGAAGATCATCGAGCCGCTTACCAATCCGACCGCGCATGGCCGAACCGAAGGCGATGCGTTTCACGTCGTGATCCCCTCGCTTCCAGGTTATGGCTTCTCGGGCAAGCCGACCGCACCGGGATGGACCCCCGTCCGCATCGCCAAGGCATGGGCAAGGCTGATGCAGCGCCTCGGTTACATGAAATACGTGGCGCAGGGCGGCGATTGGGGGAACGCCGTCTCTGAGCAGATGGCTCTGCAGGAGCCACCGGGATTGCTGGGCATCCACACCAACATGGCCGCAACGGTGCCCGCCGATATCTCCAAGGCACTGGCGGCAGGGGCTGCTGCGCCCTCCGACCTTTCGCCGGACGAGAAGCGTGCTTACGGCCAGCTCGACGACTTCAACAAAAACGGGCTGGGATATGCGATCGAGATGAACAACCGTCCGCAGACGCTGTACGGCATCGTGGATTCGCCTGTCGGGCTGGCCGCCTGGATGCTTGACCACGACATTCGCAGTTACAGGCTCATCACGCGCGTCTTTGATGGGAGCGCCGAAGGGCTGACGAAGGATGACATCGTCGACAATGTCACGCTGTACTGGTTGACCAATACGGCGATCTCGTCGGGCCGCCTCTATTGGGACAATGCACATTTCCCGACGGGGGGTTTCTTCGATCCGCGTGGCATCAAGATCCCAGTTGCCGTGAGCGCCTTCCCGGACGAGATCTATCAGGCGCCGCAAAGCTGGGCTGAAAAAGCCTATCCGAAGCTGATCCACTACAACCGGCTCGCCAAGGGCGGGCACTTCGCGGCCTGGGAACAGCCGACGGTGTTTTGCGCAGAGCTCAGAGACGCCTTCCGCCCGCTGCGCCAGTCCATCTGAAGCCGAAGGGCAGCCATCAGGTCGTCCGCATTTCAAAACGGCGGTCGGACCGGCAGGTCGGTCCGCCGAGGCGGCGCAGGGCGGCAACATACTGCTTGTGACAAAACCAAGAGAAGGAGAACGACCATGTCATCCACGGTTGAAGCGCGGCAGGTCGAGACCACGTTGGAAACATCAGTCCGCACAGCGAGCGCGCCGCCCATCGATATGAAGCTCGAAGTGATCGCTATCCCTGTCTCGGATGTCGATCGCGCCAAGAGCTTCTACGGCGGCTTAGACTGGAGGCTTGATGCCGACTTCGTGGTCGGCGACGTGTTCAGGGTCGTTCAGTTCACTCCGCCCGGCTCATCAGGCTCGATCCACTTCGGCAAGGGCATCACCTCGGCCGCTCCGGGCTCGGCGCATGGCCTCTTTCTCGTCGTCTCTAACATCGAGGCGGCGCGTGCCGACCTCATTGCTCACGGCGCCGAGGTCAGCGAGGTGTTCCATCGCGCCGGACCGGGCCAGCCCGCGATCAGCGGTCGCGATCCTGAAGGGCGCAGCTACGTCTCGTATGCTACATTCAGCGATCCTGACGACAACGGCTGGGTGCTGCAGGAAATCATTGCTCGGCTTCCTGGCCGGATCGACGGCAATTCGACAAGCTTCGCCTCTGAAGCGGATCTGGCTGCCGCGATGCGGCGCGCGTCGGTGGCCCACGGTGAGCACGAGCAGCGGAGCGGCGGCCGCCGTGATGAGAATTGGCCGGACTGGTACGCCGCCTACATGGCGGCGGAGCAGACCGGAAAGCCCCTGCCGCAATAGGCCAAGCCCTGGGGGGCATGGGTTGGACGCCCAGGCTCGTCCACACCGAGGAGGCACGCCTACGTCTCCGCGCGGTTCGCGGGATACCTCAAACATGAAGGGACATTCAGATGAAAACACTTCTCGCAGCCTTTGCGATCGCCAGCGCCTCGTTCGGCAATGCATATGCGCACGCCGACAAACCCACGATCGTTCTGGTTCACGGTGCGTTCGCGGATTCGTCGAGTTGGAACGGCGTCGTCAAAATCCTCGAGAAGGATGGCTATCGCGTCGTAGCTGTCGCCAATCCGCTACGTGGGGTCAAAAACGACGCCGGCTACGTCGCCGACATCCTTGGCTCCATCAAATCGCCTGTCGTTCTCGTTGGGCATTCCTACGGCGGCTCCGTCATCAGCGAGGCGGCCGAAGGCCACGCCAACGTCAAGGCGCTGGTCTATGTCGCCGCCTTCGCGCCGGATACGGGCGAGACAGCCGCGCAACTCGCCGCCCAGTATCCCGGCAGCACGCTCGGTCCGGCCCTCTCGCCGCCAGTCAGCCTGTCAAGCGGAGGCAAGGATCTCTACATCCGGCAGGACAGGTTCCACGGGCAGTTCGCCGCCGACGTCCCCGAGGCCGAAACCAGGTTGATGGCCGCGGCGCAGAGGCCCATTGAAGAAGCGGCGCTGAACGAAATCCAAACTGAAGCGGCGTGGAAAGAGTTTCCAACCTGGTTCATCTACGGGGCCGGTGACAAGAACATACCGGCGGAAGCTTCAGCATTCATGGCTGCTCGGGCCCACTCACGGGATACCGTGGTCATCAAGGGCGCCTCGCATTTGGTGATGGTGTCGCACCCTGAAGCCGTGGCGCGGCTGATCGAGAAGGCCGCTAAGGAGACATCACGATGAAAGCCGTCGTGATGGGGCGTCGACTGGCGCGACATGCGACATTGATGGCGACCAGCGGCTCGGATCTTGATCAGGCATGCCAAGGAAATCGAGATTAGTCCTGCCACAGGAGAGGCATCACCATGGACAGTGTTTCCGACAGGATCGATGAGCGCCGTCGCCACATAATCGGCGCGGCGGCAATGACCCTCGCGATCGCCGAACTCGGTGTGACCACGGCCGCGAAGGCCGCACCCGGCGGAGCCGACAAGACGACCGCGTCAGCGATGCAGACAACACACAACTCGGTTGGCGCACCGAAGCAGATTGACGCCGGCGTCCTGAATGTCGGCTATGTCGAACTGGGACCAGCCGACGGCGCGCCTGTCATCCTGCTGCACGGCTGGCCCTACGATATCCATACTTACGTCGACGTCGCTCCGTTGCTGGCGTCCAAGGGATATCGCGTGATCGTACCTCACCTGCGTGGCTATGGCACGACGCGGTTTCAGTCAGGCGAAACGCCGCGCAATGGCCAGCAGGCGGCAATCGCATCCGACGTCATCGCCCTGATGGATGCGCTCGGCATCGGGAAGGCCACTATAGGCGGCTGCGACTGGGGTGCCCGCACGGCAAACATCATTGCCGCGCTGTGGCCGGAGCGCTGCAAGTCGATGGTCTCGGTCAGCGGCTACCTGATCGGCAACCAGCAGGCCGGCAAGTCGCCGCTGCCGCCCAAGGCTGAGCTTCAATGGTGGTACCAGTACTACTTCGCCACCGACCGTGGCCGGGCGGGGTACGAGAAATACACGCGCGATTTCGCAAGGCTGATCTGGCAGCTTGCCTCGCCGCAATGGAACTTTGACGACGCCACCTTCGAGCGCAGTGCGGCGTCCTTCGACAATCCGGATCATGTCGATATCGTGATGCACAATTACCGCTGGCGGCTCGAGCTGGCGGAAGGCGAGGCGCGATACGACGCGCTGGAACAGCGGCTCGCTGAGGCGCCCGTTATCTCCGTGCCGACAATCACGCTCGAAGGCGACGCCAATGGTGCGCCGCATCCGGAAGCCAGCGCCTATGCGAAGATGTTCTCCGGCAAGTACGAGCATCGGTTGATCGCGGGCGGCATCGGCCACAACCTTCCCCAGGAAGCGCCGCAAGCCTTCACGCAGGCCATCATCGACGTAAGCGGGATGTGATCCGATGGCGCATCCGATCATTTACCGCACGATTTTCGGTCGATGGTCTTCCGATCTTCGACTGCGAAGCAGGAGACCGCGATGCGCCGGTGATCCTGCTCCTCCACGGATTGCCGTCGTCGTCGCGCATGTATCAGCCGCTGCTTGCGCGACTCTCGGACCGTTATCATCTGGTCGAGCCGGACTATCCCGGGTTTGGTCATAGCGCTGCGCCTGTCCCCAACGCGTTTGGCCACACTTTCGACCACCTAGCTGAGGTCATTACCCGCTTCACCGAGGTTCTGGCACTCTCCCGTTACAGCCTGTTCATGCAGGATTACGGCGGTCCGGTGGGCTTCCGCATGGCGATGGCTCATCCCGACCGCCTGCAATCGCGGATCGTGCAGCATGCCCACGACACGGGCCTCGGCGCTGCCTGAGCTCCCCGCCTCGCTTTCTGGGCAACCGCGCAACTCATGAAGAGACGCTGCGCAAGAAGCTCCTGTCGTTGGGGGCGACGCGCCGCCGCCACCGCGGCAGCGATCCGGCCGTCGAGCGCTATGACCTTGATCTGTGGACCGATGAATTCGCGATTCTCAGCCGACCCGGCCAGGCAGATATTCAGACGGGCCCGATAACCTAAAAAATTATCAGCCAAGCGGTGAAACCGCCGACATGAGGGTTGAAGGCCGTCGGCCGCCAACCCGCTTAGCCCCTCCAGTGCTTCGCGGACGGAGATGTCATCATCCACCATATTGACTGTCGAAGTAGCATCCGGCATGGCCGTCCACCGCCGTTGCACCCGGCACGTTGACCTCCACGCGCCCATGCATTTTAAGCCTCCCTTTCCTTGCAGACACAAGACAGGCGAATCACTTCGATCGAAGCACGCCCTGCAGCGCCTCCATCAGGGCGGTATCGCTGAACGGTTTCAGCAGACAATCGACAGCGCCGCGCTCATGAAGTCGGAGCCGTACCGCCCCATCGCCATGCGCTGTGATGAAAACGATCGGAATCTGCAGCTGCCGCCGGCTCAGTTCGCGCTGGAGATCAAGCCCGGACATTCCCGGCATCGCGATATCGAGCACCAGACACTCAGCCTGCCTGAGCTTATCGGATGCTAGAAACTCTTCAGCCGACGAAAATCCGCCCGCCTCGTAGCCGAACTCGCGCAGCAGGTCCGGAACCGACTCGCGTACCGACTCGTCGTCATCGATCACAGCGATGAACCTCCGGCGTTGCGTCATGCGTTCACCTCCGCACCGTCGCCAGCGTCCCCGGACGGGATTGAGACAATAAACGTAGCGCCGGGACCGTCATTCCGCTCGGCCCAGAGCCGGCCCTGGTGGTTCTCGACAATCGACCGGCTGACTGAGAGACCGATCCCCATGCCGTGCCTCTTGGTCGTATAGAACGGATGGAAGAGCTTCTCGGCGATTGCGGCCTCGAAACCCACGCCTGCATCCTGGACGACGACGCGCACGGCGTCGCAACCGTCGCGCTCCGTCGCCACGACCAGCTCCTTGGACCGGTCGGCGATACCGTCCATGGCCTGCATGGCATTCAAAATCAGGTTCATGATCACCTGCTGAAGCTGGACACGGTCTCCCTCCACAGATGGGAGCGCCTCGGCCAGTTGCACGCGCAAGCTCACGTTGGCCTTCTTCAACTCAGTCAACGTCAGCGCTATAACCTCTTGCGTGGCCGTGTTCACATCCACCGCTTCGATGACCGGGTCCTTCTTGCTGAAGAGCGACCGCAGCCTGGCGATCACATCCGCAGCCCGGTTGCCGTCTCGTATGGTTCGTCGTGCGGTCTCTCGCGCACCTGTCACGTTGGGTGGATCGGCTGCCAGCATGCGCAAGCACGTGCTGGCATTGGTGATGATGCCGGCCAACGGCTGATTGAGTTCATGGGCGATCGAAGCGGTGAGATGGCCCATGGTCATTACCCGCGTCATATGCGCGAGCTCGGCCTGGGCATCACGAAGCTCGTCTTGGGCCTGTTTCCAGTCGTGCATGTCCGCGCAGGCACCATGCCATTTGAGGATGCGGCCGTCTGCGTCGCGCAGCGGCAGCGCACTGGTCAACAGCCATCGATAGGTCTGATCCGACGCCCGCAGCGTCCGCACCTCGACCCGATAGGGATCACCGGTTGCGATGCAGTGCAGCCAAGCCCTCACCGTTGGCTCGACGTCGTCCGGGTGCAGCATCTTCGCCCAGCCGGTACCCATCGCTTCTTCGGGGGTGAAGCCGGTGAACTCCAGCAGCCGCTTGTTGCAGTAGTCAATCGAGCCATCCGCCGTAGCACTCCAGAGCATCTGGGGAATGGTTTCTGTCAATTGTCGCAGATTGAGCTCGCTCGCCCGCATGGCCGCTTCGGCGCGCTTCAGGTCTTCGATGTCTGTATTAACACCGAACCAGCGTACGACGTTGCCTGCATCATCCAGCACCGGGCTGGCGCGAAACAGGAAGCACCGATATTCCCCATCACATCGGCGGATTCGCGCCTCGGACTCTCCGCCACGACGCTCCGACATCATGGCGCGCCAATCGGCGATCAAATGCTCCCGATCGTCCGGGTGAAGGGCCAGCATCCAGCCGACGCCCCGCGCCTGTTCAAGTGAAAGTCCGACATAGTCGAGATAATGCTGATTCAAGAAGTCTGCATGGCCATCGGGAAGAGCGGTCCATGCCAAACCGGGAATCCCGCTGATGATCTGATCGAGATTCCGTTCGCTTGCGGCCAGACGGGCCTCGGCCTGCTTCCGGTCGTGAATGTCGATCTGCAGTACGCACCAGCGCACGATGCGGCCTTCGGCGTCCCGCATCGGATAGCCGCGATGGTCATTCCAACGATACTCGCCGTCCGCGCGGCGGATGCGGGCCTCGTGCTCATAGGCCGCGCCGGCCTCAATCGCCCGCTGCCAGGCGGCCTGCGAGGCGACCAGATCATCCGGATGCACGATGTTCTCCCACTGGGAGACCTCCTCGAAGCTCTTGCCGAAATAATCGCCGACCAGATGATTGACCGCCTCCAGTTCGCCGTCGGAATTGAAGAAGCCGATCGGCGCAGCGATGCTGTCCAGCATCGATCGCAGCATCAATTCGCTGGCGCGCAGCGAATCCTCCGCCTGCTGCCGCTGCCGTTCGGTCTGCCGCCAAGCATCGACGTCGGTGTTGATGCCGTACCACCGCACGACCTTTCCGGATTCATCGCGCAGGGGGCTGACCCGCATCAGGAACCAGCGATAGGTGCCGTCGAAGCGCCGCAGTCGCGCCTCGGTCTCGCCGGTCCGGCCGGCGGCCATGACGACTTTCCAAGTCTCAAGCAGATCATCGACATCGTCGGGGTGTACGGCCTGCTTCCAGCTGTCGTCGAGCATGCGGTCGAGCGGCAGGCCGACATAATCCAGGAAATTGTCGTTGAAGAACTCGACATTCCCGCTCGTATCGGCGGTCCAGGCCATCGCCGGCATCGTGTTGATGGTCAGTTTGAGATTGCGCTCGCTGGCCGCGAGAGCTTCTTCGGCCGACTTGCTGTCATGAATATCCAGATACAGCACACACCACCGCAGGATGCTGCCATCGGAATCGCGAACCGGAAATCCATGGAAACGCATCCAGCGATAGGGTCCGTGGGCCCGGCGGGCACGGACCTCGACATCATAGGGCTCGCCGGTCTCGATCGATCGCTGCCATGCCGCTTTCACACGCGGCAAATCAGCGGCGAATATCATTTCGCCCGAGGTCCAGTCCATGATCTCTTCGACGGATTTGCGGTGGTATTCCTGGCCGAACCGGTTGACCGCCACCATTTCGCCGGTTGGCGCGCATAGCGTGACCGGTGCCCCAATGCCGTCGATGAAGGATTTCAGCAAGATTTCCCGGAGGTGCGGATTTTCGTTGTCACGGTGCCGCACGGAAAGCTGGCGCCGCAAATCCTCACTGATGGCGGAGAGCTCGGCCGTCCGCTCTGCGACGCGTCGTTCGATCTCCTCGGCAATGCGCGGGTCGGTCGGCCCGTCTGCTGTCAGCATCGAAAATCTCCTCGATCCCAGAATGCGCCACTCGATCTTTCGCGCGCATTATACCTTGGTATCGGTTTGCCGAAGTTTCCGGGATTTCAACACGCTACGGCCATTCCCTTGGGCCGTCCAGTGAGACTGAATGGTTGATGTGCTACGGGTGTTCGATCCCGAGGAACAGGCTGAAATCGTCAGAGCGCTTGACCAGCTCCGTAAAGCGACTATTCGCCGACGTGCGAGAGCGACCGGACGGCGACCATCACTGTAACGCTGCCGGCAAACCGCGGAAGGGTCATTCTGTTCCATGTCTACCCGCCTGAACTGGCCTCCCCGTGGCGAGCGCACAGCTCTGTGTAATGGCACTCGAAACCAGCGGGCGTGACCGTTGCCTGCCAATTGGACGCGACACTTCGCGCTGGAATGGGCCGTATGCCTATATCGGCTTTGCCAAAAATGACGTTGGAAATTAAGACATGCGTTTATGGCGAGCCCTCTGCGGCCAGCGGCCACAATATTCTGAACGTAATCGTCCACCGACACAGCTAAACGGCCGCTTTCACGAATGTGAGCCAAGATTGGCGACTGGAGAGCGGCGCAAAAGTTCCTGCTCTGGTCCAGGCGAAAGTCAGCTATGGGTCAGACCTTCGCATTCGGCAAATGCCGACCCCGACGCAGCCCTGAGATCGCAGAGAGCGGCAATCGGGCCTGCACCCAATTGGCAACAGGTCATTTCGAACGGCGAAACGCGATGCGACGCGCTGGAACAGCGGCTCGCGCAGGCGCCTGTGATCGCCGCGTCGACAATCACGCTCGAAGGCACGCCAACGGTGCGCCGCACCCGGAAGCCAGCGCCTACGCGCGGATGTTCTCGGGCAAATATGAGCACCGGCTGATCAGTGGCGGCATCGGTCACAACCTGCCTCAGGAAGCGCCGGAGGCCTTTGCTCGGGGCCATCACCGACGTGAGCGCAACGTGATCCGGACCCGCCAATCAGCTACCGCATCATAGCGGTAGTTGGATTTCCGATCTCCTACCGCGAGGCGGGTGGGCGCAACCTCCATAGGGTGGCGGATTCGTCCCGCATGTACCAGCCGCTGCCCGGCGAAGGCCGGAGGACCGTCGGCCGACCGAGCGCATGCCAAAGCGTGCTGCCTCGCCTTCAACGCAATTCAATGCTCTGCCGCAATCTTCGAACTTGGCTTCTGGTAGGGATAGAAAAGCTCCCTTTGGCCCATTTGCCACGCCGACCTGAGTTCGGGTTTCGAAATATCCCAATCCATCCGAGATTTCATAGTCACCGCGCGCATGTCCTGGCGGAGCTCTTCCAATGTGGGTCGACCGAAGAACCAGTAGCCATTGTAGATCTTGTAGACGACCAGGCCAGGCTCCAAGACGACCACGTGAGGAATCATAGGATTGTGCAGGGGGTCCGTGTACTCCGCGATATCAAGGTCCTTTTGGATGATGCGCCGCGGGTCGGAAAGAAAAGGCCAATGGGCGCCAGCCCCCAATCGATACTCGTTCGTTTCCAGAAGATTGTCCGTCGTGATGGTCACGAGCCTGCAATATCCGACTTCCATTTCACCATAGAGCCGTACGAGCCCTTCGGTCTGCCGACGGTCCCGAGGACAAAACCCGCCTCTGCCGAGAACCACCACCATTGGGTCTTCTCCCTGCAGATCGGAAAGCTTTCGCCGTACGGCCGTGTGATCCGGCAACTCGTAATCCGGGAAATTGGACCCTGGAACAATGTCTGAGCGCATTTCGAAAACCTTCACTAACATGAGACCCAGGGCCAACAAGAGCGGAAGAACAATCAAAATCCATTATTCCAAGGTATCGGCGACACCATGGAACAATGAGTACCCCGGTGCGGGTTCCGACCGCTACGGCTGGAGACACCGTCGCAACCCGATGTCCCTCATCAAACCGACACCAACGCATAATGGACCTTGGTATTGGCCGCGTGCATGGTGGGACGGGGCGGAGCTGCGTCCCGTGAGGCAAACATGCATAAGAAGACGCCAGCCATTCCCTTCGCGGGATCCGAACTTGGCGAAATGCGGCACGCCTGCGCATTCTTTAACGGCGACGACGAGGCGTCTCGGGTGTTGCTTCCCTTCATGAAGGATGGCTTCGAGCGCGGTGACAAAGTCATCCACGTCGTCAATCCGGGCGAGCGCTGCAAGCATTTGCATCGCCTGGCAGCGGCGGGCGTTGATACAACGGCGGCGGAACAAAGCGGCCAGCTTGAATTTCGCACCAATACCGAAGCCTACCTTCGGGACGGTCGTTTCGATCAGGATCGAATGTTGGAGATCTTCGAACAGCTGGCGAGCGGCAACGTCAGAGGCGATTTTCCACTTAGCCGCATTGTCTGCCATATGGACTGGGCTTGTGAGGTCAGATCGCACATTGACGATCTGGTGGAGTTCGAAGCGCGGGTGAACGAGGTATGGTCGCGTCACGAGGACGCGGTCATCTGTGTGTACGATCTTGCGAAGTTCGGCGGCGACGCGGTCGTCGATATCATGCGGACGCATCCCATGATCGTCATAGGCGGCATACTGCAGCACAATCCATTCTTTGTACCGCCGGAAAATTTCCTTCAGGAACTGCGCCAACGCAGAGCCGGACAGCTGCTTCAGCCAGAAATGGACCTTTAGCATGGAGCCGCCGGTGGAGACCTCCTGGGAGGAAAATCAACGGCTCAAGCGCTCGATGAACGACTTGGTAAGCCTGCTAGCTCTCCCAGCGATCTGGGTAGGCGAGGATCCTGTTCACATCGCAAGCACATTGCTTGACGTGCTAAGCGCCATGTTGCCCGTTGATTTCGTTTATGCACGGCTGTTCGACACAGATGGCGCATGCCCGAATGAAATCGTTCGGGTCGGCCAGGCCTGTGCATTGGGGATGAGCGAGATAGGCAAAGCCCTCGATCATCTGCTTAGAGAGACGGAATCGAATTGGCCGTCCAGCGCCAGAATGGATGTCGGAGTGGGTGGTGTTTTTCTGGCGGTGGCGCGACTGGGGCTTGAGGGGGAAGCTGGAGTCCTGGTTGTGGGTTCAGCCAAGGCCGATTTTCCCAGCCAGTCCGATCAACTGCTTTTGAGTGTTGCTGCCAACCAGGCGAGCATTGCGCTCCAGGGGGCACGGCAGGCAAGAGATCAGAACCGCCTCGCCAAAGAGCTCGACCAGCGGGTTACAGAGCGAACGAGCGAACTCGTCGCCGCGAATAGAACTCTGATGCTGGAAATTGAAGAACGCCGGCGGACAGAAGAAGCCCTGCGAGAAAGCAAGGAAGCTCTTGCGACGAGCCGGCACGATCTCCAGCTGATTGTCGACACCATTCCGGCCTTCGCTTGGTTGACCCGCCCCGATGGCTATGTCGAGTTTTTCAGCCAGCATTACCTTGACTACGCCGGTCTGTCTGCCGAGCAGTCACAGGGCTGGGGCTGGACCGCCATAATGCATCCCGATGACCTGGATGAACTGACCGCCAAATGGCAGGCGTTGATGATCGCGGGTGTACCAGGCGAAGCCGAAGCACGAGTGCGTCGATCTGACGGAACCTATCGCTGGTTTCTGATCCGCGCCAACCCGTCGAGAGACGAATACGGCAACATTATCAAGTGGTACGGTGCCAATACCGACATCGACGAACGCAAGCGCGCTGAGGAGAAGGTCATCGATGCTGAGCGCGAGCTTCAAAGGATGATCGACGGTATCCCGGCGCTGGTTGGAGCTTTCCGCGCCGATGGCTCACAAATTTCCAGCAACAAGCGAGGACGCGATTTCACCGGGCTTTCTTCCGAAGACATCGCAAATGGTGGTTGGAGAAATAGAATCCATCCAGAGGACGTCGAAGCTGAAGAGAACAAATGGCTCGAATGTATCGCGACCGGAGAACCGTTCGAGCTAGAGTACCGAGTGCAGGCGGCCGACGGTACGTATCGCTGGCACATGGCGCGTCGCATACCGATCCGGGACGACGCCGGCAAAGTGATGCGCTGGTATGGTGTGAGCCACGATATTGATGGTCGCAAACAGGCAGAAGCCTTTCTGGCGGGTGAAAAGCGACTGCTCGAGATGATCGCGTCGGGCAGTTCACTGCGTGATGTTCTAAGCGCCTTGTGCACATTCGTCGAAGAGGCTGCCCCTGACTGCTTCTGTGATGTTCACATGTTCGATCAGGATAGCCTGACAATTGCCTACGCCGTGGCTCCTTCCCTGCCTTCAGCCTACAGCGATCCGATCGCGGGTACGCCTCTGAGCGGTGATTTGCTGCCATGCGGCATAGCGGCCGTTGAGAAAGTACAGGTCGTCACCGAGGACATTGAGCGGGATCCTCGCTGGTATAACTCGCCAGTCAGGTCCCATGTGCTGCGACACGGATATAGGTCGGTCTGGAGCACCCCGGTCTGTTCCAAGGAAGGGCGAGTGCTGGCCACCTTCTGCATCATTCAGCGAAAGCCCTCGTCGCCATCACCACACCAGCAAGATCTTATTGCGCATGCCACGCAGATAGCCAGCATCGCCATCGAGCGCTCGCTGACCGAGGCCGCACTCAGGCGGACCGAAACATTGCTTTCCGAAGCTCAGCGTCTGAGTTCGACCGGAGCGTTTTCATGGCGTGTGGATACGGATGAAATCGCGTTTTCCGAGGAGCTCTATCGCATTTTCGAGTTTGACCCTGCGCATCCAGTGACGATGAACCAAATTCTCAACCGAATCCATCCGGACGACATTCCATCCCTATCAACGCAAATGGCACGGGTTCGCGCCGGTGAGGGTAATCTGGGCTATGAGATCCGAATACGAATGCCGGACCACAGCGTTAAATTCCTGCGCACCTTCGGCCGCGTCGTGCGTCGCCAGGACGATCGGCTGGAGTGCCTCGCCGCGGTTCAAGACGTGACAGAGTACAGACGCGCAGAGGAGGCGCTTGGGAAGGCCCGGACTGAACTTGCACACGTATCGAAGGTTTCAAGCCTTGGAACCTTGACGGCCTCAATCGCGCACGAAGTCAATCAGCCGCTATCCGGCATTGTCACTAACGCTAGCACGTGCCTGCGCATGCTGGCCGCCAATCCGCCGAATATCGACGGCGCGCTCGAGACGGCGCGTCGTACGATACGCGACGGCAACCTGGCGGCGGATGTAATCGCTCGGCTGCGCGCGCTTTTTAGCAAGAGGGCTCCGATAATAGAGGCTGTGGATCTGAATGAGGCCGTGCGCGAGGTGCTGGCACTGTCGTCAGGAGACATTCGTGACAGTCGCGTGGTTCTGCAATCCCAACTGGCCGAAGGGCTACCGCATGTCGCGGGGGATCGAGTCCAGCTCCAGCAGGTGATCATGAACTTGTTGCGCAACGCCGCCGACGCCATGAGCGAGATCGAAGATCGTCCCAGGCAGGTCATGATCAGGACCGAGCCGGAGGTGAACGGTCATGTGCGGCTGTCGGTACAGGACACGGGCACTGGATTCGGTCCAGACGGCTCCCACCGTCTCTTCGAAGCTTTCTACACCACCAAGAGTGACGGCATGGGAATAGGATTGTCCATCAGTCGATCCATTATCGACAGTCACTCTGGGCGCCTGTGGGCAGCCGCAAATGATGGGCCAGGGGTTACGTTTTCTTTTTCCGTGCCCGAGTTTTCCGAGGCCCTGCTGATGCAAGATATGGATGTGGCCCATAATGATAAAAAATCAGTGGGGGTTAGATGAAGACTGCGCATGTAGTAATTTCTGTTGTCGACGATGACCGGTCCGTGCGCGAATCTTTGCCAGACTTGCTCAAGGAATTCGGTTTCAGCGTGAAGACGTTCTCTTCAGCAAATGAGTTTCTCATATCGGATAGCGTTGATGAGACCAGGTGCCTGATTCTTGACCTAGCGATGCCCGAAATGACGGGGCCTGAACTGCAACTTGAGCTGGCGCGTCGCGGACAGCTAATCCCGATTGTGTACATAACAGCGTGGAAGGATAGCACGGTCCGGCCGCGTCTGATGGAGCAGGGTGCGGTTGAGTGTCTGTTCAAGCCTTTCAGTGACCGAGCCCTTCAGGTGGCGCTTAGCTCGGCACTACGTGCACCTTGAACGCGGTGGTTGTTAACGATGTGCGAGAAGGATACTCTGCGATGCATCCGAATTTGGCGACTGAACTGGGCGTTGGGGCAAGGTCGGCATCCATGTCACAAGGAACGCCTGTCGTGTTCGTCGTTGACGACGACATCTCGGTACGTGAATCCCTTGAGTCACTGATCGGCTCCGCAGGCTGGCGGCCGGAGACGTTCGCCTCGGCGGAGCAATTTCTCAACTGCCCCCCCGCGTTGGTTCCAAACTGTTTGATTCTTGACATCAATCTCCCCAATCTCAGCGGGCTTGACTTGCAAAAGCTTTTGTCTGTCGGTCGCACCGACATGCCGATCATCTTTGTCACAGGCTATGCCGACGTGCCAATGAGCGTTAAGGCAATGAAGGCCGGTGCGGTGGAATTTCTAACAAAGCCATTTAGTGACGAAGAGCTCCTCGCGGCGGTTGGGTCAGCGCTGGAATGGAGCAAGACCTCACTCGCTCTTGGTTCGGAATTGCACGAGCTCAGGGATCGGCACGCGTCGCTCAGCCGTCGCGAACAGGAGGTTATGGCACTGGTCGTCTCCGGTCTGTTGAACAAGCAGGTCGGGTTTGAGTTGGGCATCAGCGAAATAACCGTGAAAGCACACCGCGGTCAGGCCATGCGTAAGATGAGAGCTCGCTCGCTCGCGGACCTGGTGAACATGGCTGCGCGGCTCAGCGGTGCTCAATAGCCAAACTGTCTGCGCCAGATCACGCTTCACATGGGGCAACATGGGAGGATTGCCGCCTGGGGAAGTGTTCAAATGCCACGCGGATCAGTTGCCCCCGTTTACCCAGCTGGCGCAGAGGTAAACAGTCCCATTCCTAATGTCACTGGATGGAACTCTCCACGCAAACAAATGGCGGGCACTCGGCCCGCCATCGTTCGGCTCGGACAGGGATCGCGCCCCGGCTTGGAAGATCACGAGCCGGCAAGCGCATTCAAGTCGGCGCAGAACTCCGCATAGGGCTTCGTCATTCCAGCGTCCTGGCATTCCTCATCATCGCCTCGCGCTTCGTGTTCGGGAGAGTGGCCAGCGCCGCCCTGAACCGCGATCTCATGACGGGACTTGTGTGTCCCGTTTCCCTGATCGAACCGGTATGAACGGGCTGCAGCTGGTTGATTGGGTCAATGACGTCAAGAGCCCCCGCAGCAGCAATCCCGCTGGACGCCGAAAGAGAAAACGCCGCTCCCAAGCACATACCTCTGATATTCATGATAAACTCCTTCCCTTTGTTAATATGCGTTACCGAGCAATGTCGGTAACTACAATGTTTACCCAACCATGGATTCACTGGAGCAAGTCCAGATGGGGTGTGAAGTATCAACGTTTCTGCGCGTTCACCATTGTTCGATGGTATCGCCGATACTTTGGAATGGGATGCCGGACAAATGCCCAGATTGGTGCGGGTACCGGCCTTTTGGAGTCCCTAATGTCCAAGGCGCCTCTTCGCCAGGAGCTGCCGAGATTCGACTGTAATCGGCGTCGCCGGCGGTTGCCTATACCAACGTGCAATGGATTTATCTCCATTGGGATCGGATGGTGTCTCAAGCGAGCCTAACGATAGAGCCTGAGGTGGCAGGAACGAGATTGCTGACTCCCTAGGAGCGGCAGCTGGTTGCCGCGACTGCACGTGTGGGAATCGTCGGTGCGCTTCCAGGCACGGCGCAAGCATGGGAGCGCGACCAGCGTGTCGAACCGGCGTTGGCTCAGTCCGCCGGGCTAGGCGGGTATGACGGCCGGAGGATGGCATTCGGCGACGCCATGGCTCGATTGATGCAGTTGACCGGTCTTCGTTTTCGCACGTCCAAAGTGTCCGAAGGCCCAACCCGAGGAGATTGACGTGAGTAATGATGCAATGAGCGTTGCAACTGCGACTGAAATTGCGAAAAGGGCCACCATCGAGATGAAGCTGGAGGCCATCGTCATCGGTGTCTCCGACGTCGATCGCTCCACGAGTTTCTATAGCCGTCTGGGCTGGAGGCTCGATGCGGACTTTGTCGTCGGCAATGCGTTCCGCGTTGTTCAATTCACCCCTCCGGGCTCAGCGTGCTGCGTGCACTTCGGCAAGGGCCTGACTTCGGCCGAGCCTGGGTCCGCGAAGGCAATTTACCTTGTCGTCCCCGACATCGAAGCGGCACGCGCTGAACTCGTGGCGCGTGGGGTCGACGCTAGCGAGGTGTATCATCGGGCCGGCCCAGGCCAGCCACCTGTCGGCGGCCGAGATCCAGAGGGGCGCAGCTATTCGTCTTTTGCCACATTCGCTGATCCCGATGGCAATGGTGGCTGTTGCAGGAGATCACGCACCGATTGCCTGGTCGCGAGGACGCGCAGGACACGACATTCTCGAGTTTTTGGAGCTTGCCGCTGCGTTGCGGCGGGCGGCTTCGGCACATGTCGAGCATGAAAGGCGGACTGGCGGCCAGCGTGACGACAACTGGCCCGACTGCTACGCGCAGTTCATGGTGGCGGAACAGACCGGTGGCCCGCTGCCGACGTAGTGGCCACGCGCGGAGATTTCCAATCCTGCGAGCGACAGCTCCGGTGTCGAAATTCCCCGGGGCAGATCAAAGGTCGAGAACAACGTCCCCATCGGGCTGCGAGCAGCAAATCAGCGCATTGGCCGTCGCCGGCGCGTCGATTGGCTCGGGGCTATAGGTGACGGTCCCAGTGACGAGTCCCGTCTCGCAAGTATGGCAGACGCCAGTTCGGCATGACCATCGCGTGGGCACGTCGCAGGCTTCGGCAAGTTCAAGTAAGCTCTGAAACCGTGATCCCCAGCGGACGCTCAAGCCACTCCGGGCAAAAGAAACACGGGGGCCCGCGTTGGGAGCTTCAACCAGCGGATGCGGCGATCGCGATGGATCGCTGGCTATCCCGGGCGTCGTCGAAGGACCTGGGCCAAACACTTCGGTATGGATTCTTGCAGGGGCGACGGCGCATGTGGCAAGACCGGCAGTCATGCCACTCATGAACACCGATGGTCCGCAGATGTAGAAGTCGGCATCTGGCGGCACACCCAGATCTTGGAGTGCGCGCACATCCAAGCGTCCGATAGCGTCGAAATCGACACCTAACCTGTCCTCGCGATCGGGCGAACTGTAGCGTATGTGGGAATGGCTGCGCGTCAAGGCCTCAAGCAGGTTTCGGGCCTCTTCGGCGAAAGGATGCTCGCGACCGCAATGGGCCCCATGGAACCACCAAACTTCTTGCGTCGACGCTCGGGCTGCCAATGCGTGAAGCATCGACATCATGGGCGTAACGCCCACTCCGGCGCTCAGCAGCACTATCGGGCGATCCTCGTCCCCGAGAATGAAATTGCCCCGTGGCGCGCTCACGTCCAGGAAATCTCCAACCTGGACGCTCTCGTCTATAAACGTGCTTGCCTCGCCATGCGGTTCCCGCTTTACGCTTACCCGATAGCACGGATCCCCGGGCGCACTCGACAAAGAGTAACTGCGCATAACAGCCGGCCCGTCGGCCGAAACCGCGAGGCGCAGCACGACGAATTGGCCGGGGATGGCGGCGTACAGATGAGAGTCATCCGTAGGCTCGAGGATCAATGAAACCACAGTCCCGCTTTCATGGACCTTGCGAGCCACCTTCAGCGGCCGGAACCCCGGCCATGCTGGTGGCCGTCCGGAGACAGGGTCCAGACCGGCATTTCCCGTCGTGGTTCCCTTCTCCCCTTGTCCGAGAAGTGCTCGGAAGGATCCTTGCCAACCAGGACTCAGCGCGGGAATGCGCAGTGCGCGCTCAAGCTGGCTCCGCGGATGGCTGGGCGTGTAAAGCAGCGCGTCCACCTCGGAGACCGTCATCGCCTCTGGGCCGATTTCCACCCGAGTGATTTCATCTCCCGCCTGAACCTGGCCTTCTTCCAGTACGCGCAGGTAAAAGCCAGGCCTGCCGCGCGCGACCAGCAGCGCGGCCATACGCGGCTCATTCATCCGGATGCCAACACGGTAACAGGTGACGCGCGGCTGCGTCACTTCCAACAGCGCGCCGCCGATGCGGTAGCGATCGCCAATGCAAACCTCACGATCCGGCAAGCCATCGACCGTGAAATTCTCGCCAAATTGCCCGTAAACGAAGTCGTTGCGACCTAGCTCGCTTTGCCAGAACCGATAAGAGTCGATTTGATAAACCAGCACGGCGCGTTGTTCCCCACCGTGCCCCGCGATATCTCCTTGCCGGTCGCCATCGATGTTGAGCCGACGCACCTGGCAGAGGCCCTCGACTGGCGTTTTCCAAACGGCGGTGTCGACGATCTTGCCTTGCCATGGAATGCCGCGCGGCAATCCCACATTGACCGATAGCACGCGAGCCATGTTCCCTCTTCTCCGTCAGCGTCGCGGGCTGCACCGCTCGCCAACATTTCACCAGAATGCCTTCAGGGTTACCACCAAAAGTACCATCGCGGGCCCGCCGATGCGACCGAGACCAAAGTATTGGAGATACCATCGTGCAATATATTCTGCCTCGTGGCACTGCCACAGTTTGTTCTGCTGAAGTGACGGACAGGTGTTTTCGTGGTCGCGATTTTACAGATGGTACTCTCGTGTCAGGGATAAATGTAGCTTTCGGCTTCCGCTTTGGTTCACAATTCGGAGAACATGATAATGTCTCATCACTATTCAGGCCCTGAGTTTGGCTTTCCTCGTGGAGACGCACGTTTGGACCTCACTGACATTTATGCCTTCCCCAAACCGGGAGACGCGAGCAAGTCGATCCTCATCATGAATGTGCATCCATCCTCGACGGTGATTGATCCACATTCCACAACCGCAGAGCCATTCGCCCCCGACGCGGTGTACGAGCTGAAGATCGACACAAACGGCGATGCAGTCGCCGATGTCGCGTATCGAGTGAATTTTGTGTCCTTATCGGAAGGAAGGCAGATCGCCTCTGTGAGTCGTGTGGAAGGCGCCTTAGCAGCTGGGGCCGACGACGGCGGGGAGGTCGTCGTCACGGCCGCACCAGTCTCGAGAGGAAGCGACGCCCAGGTAACGGAAGCAGGCGATTACCGTTTCTTCGCGGGTTGGCGAAGCGAGCCATTTTTCTTCGATACTCTCGGCGCAGTCGCTGATTTGCAATTCACGGGTGCTGATTTCTTTGCCGACAAGGATATCTGCAGCATCGTGCTGGAAGTAGCCAATTCCACGCTGGGCTCAAAGCCCATCGGTCTATGGGCTCGCATTTTGGACAGACAGGGCGACCGTTGGATACAGGTTGAACGTGGTGCTCGACCCCAGCAGGCAGTGTTCCTCCCCGGCGAGCAGAGAGAGGACTATCTCTCTGCCGAGCCGGCAGACGACAACCAGTTCATCAAGACGTTCGCGCACACCCTTGAGCACTCGGGAGGATACGGGCCTGCTGAAGCAGAGCGCGTGGCAAGAACGCTGCTTCCCGACATTCTCGTTTACGACCCGTCACGACCTGCGTCATTCCCGGAAAACGGCAGAAGCCTGACTGACGATGCCGCGGATGTCTTTATGGCCATTTTCACGAACGGCAGGGTTCCGGGGGATGGAGTGGGGCCGCACCGCGACCTGCTTGCCGAGTTCCCGTATCTGGGGTCGCCGCACAACCCGCACCTTTGAGGGTTGGAGATGTTCCCTGGGTGTTGTTCGATCCACTACCCGGCCGAACGACGCCCGTGTGCTTCACTGAGGAGACAGACATGCGATTGATCCTGATTTTGATAACTGTAACCCTCGCCTTGGCAACGCCAACCTTTGCCCACCCCGGCGTTGATTCCGTCGTTTCCTTTAACGCAGGGTTGGGTCATCCCCTCACGGGCCTCGATCACATCACAGCCATGGTGGCCGTCGGGATGTGGGCCGCCGCCAAGGGAAACCGTGCGCTCTGGGTGTGGCCGTTGACCTCCCTTGTGGTGATGCTGATTGGCGGCGCTCTTGGCCTGGCGCACATCACTGTGCCGTTGGTGGAGCCTGGCATCCTGGCTTCGGTGATCATCCTGGGGCTCATGGTGGGGTCGGCGGTAAATCCGCCGGTATGGATCGGAGCTGCCATCATTGCTCTTTTTGCGCTGCTGCATGGTCACGCCCATGGAACTGAGTTGCCTGAGACCGTGAATGGGGTTGAATTCGTTGCGGGATTTGCGTCTGCCACCGCGGTCTTGCAAGCAATCGGAATCGGATTGGCGCTCGCCTTGCAGCGCTCTGCGTCAGTTCCCCTCAGTCGCGCGAGCGGCGCGCTCTGCGTCGCGATCGGGGCGGGCCTGTACGCAGGAGTTCTTTGAAGCGGGGCCAAGCAAGAGCCGTTTCTGGCGTCAGATTCATTGCTGGATTGCAGCACAAGTGGCGCTGTGTGGCTGGGACTGACGCAAGAACTGTCGACCGGGCAAACGGAGGAATGGAATGTCAGGACCAGAGATGGATGATGACGTGTCTCTCAGCCCGGGCGTCGTTCCTGGGGGTCGCGTGCGTTCGCAGTTATCCACGGCGGGGGTGGTCCATGACCTGGGCAATCTCATCCAGGTGGCTTCCTCTGCGTTGAACCATCTGGCTCGCGAGCCCAGCATCTCAGCGGTTCCGGGAATTGATATTGTAATTGCCGGTGCCAGAACCGCGTTGGATCGAGCGGGCGGGCTTGTCAGGCAGACGATCAAGACGGCCCGGGAGATTCAGGGCAATGTCGAGCATGCGAACATAAGCGTGTGCCTGGTCGAGATTGAATCTCTTGTCCGAAGTGCTCGATATGAAAATGTTCGTTTTGAGTTTCGGGTAGATTCCAACCTCCCTTTGGTAAGGTGCGATCGGGCAGGCTTGCAGAACGCGGTCCTGAACCTTGTGTTCAACGCTCGTGACGCAATGCCTGACGGCGGTTTGATCTCAATCGACGCCTTTGCCCCGGAAAGCCTTCGTCAGGTCGCCATTCGCATTCGGGACAGCGGAATTGGAATGACCGGCGAGACAGTGGTCCGGGCATTTGATCCCTTCTTCACGACAAAGGGCGGTGGCTTTGGCGGTGTCGGCCTGCCGATGGTGAAACGTTTCGCCGAAGAGTCCGGAGGAAGCGTCCATATCGAGAGCGTACTCGGGATGGGCACAACCGTGACATTGCGATTGCCCGTAACAAGCTGACGAAGCACTGCGAGCGGTCCAATCGCGACTGCGGCCGGGCACCGGGTGTGCTGTGACAATCCCCTATCACCACGAGCCGGAAACCGTGAGGAGCAACAATGGAAAAGCCGTCCATATCTGAAGGCATCACACCACTGAGTGGGTTGGCGTTGGACGAAGCGGTGGCATCCGCGCACGAGGGGATGATCCCTCCGCCCATCGAAAAATCTCTGATAGCGCGGTTTCCCGCTTCGTTCTTTGCGATCGGCCTGGGGACAAGTTCCTTCGCTGGTTCGTGGCAGTTAGCGCATCAGCTCTGGGCGGCTCCGGAGGGGATTGTTGTGGCATTGGTGTTGCTTGCGGCGTGTCTGTGGGCAGTCCTTCTGACGCTCTACATTCTGAAGTTGTCGCTGGCTCCAATGGCGTTGCGAGCAGAGCTCGCCAATCCCGTTCAGAATTGCTTCCCTGGTCTGGCGGGCGTCGGCATGATGCTCACTGCAGTGAGCATGTTGCCCTACAGCAAGATTGGGGCAGTCGTGCTGCTTTCTACGGGAGGTGTGCTCGCAGCAAGCTACGGCATCTGGCGGACCCAAATGATCTGGCGGGGGACGATTTCGATGTCCGACGCGACCCCTGCCCTATATTTGCCGGTTGCCGCGGCCTCTTTTGTCCTGAGTATTGGCTTGTCGACATTTGGCTGGTTTGACTGGGCCGAGCTGGCGTTAGGGGCGGGACTCTTCTCATGGCTGGCGACCGAATCGCTATTGTTTGGCCGGCTCTATTTTGGTGAGCCGCTAGCCAGCCAGATCCGATCGACGATGGGTGTCCAACTGGCGCCGCCGGCGGTGTGCTCACTGGCCTACGCTGATTTGTCGGGTACCGCTGGAGACGTGTTCGTCCACTCCCTCGTGGGTTACGCGCTTCTGCAAGCAATTGTCGTTGGCGCCATTCTCTCACGGATCCTACGACGCTTCTCCGCCGGACTTTGGAGTGTCAGCTTCGGGGCCACAGCATTGGCAACGTCAATTGAAAAGCTGGCTGTTCGAGGCGACACGAATGTTGCGACGGTCCTTGCTCTGCCGGTTTTTGTCGGCGTCAACCTGCTTATCCTGTGGCTAACCGTCAGAACGATCATTTCGGCTATCTCCGGTTCTCTACTGCCTGTCGCCCAGGAGGAGAAATGATCCCGTGTGCAAATTCCGCCCTGCAATAGCGGCCACGTATAGCCGTGCTTCGTGGGTCTGAAGGGCCGCGACTTGGCAGGTGCTTCGGTCGGCACTGCGACGTTCCCTTGCCACGGGCTGCTCACAACTGCCGATTTGCAAAGGAGACGCCCGCGCAGGATCGGCAGCCAAGGAAGGTCGCGAAGATTTGAACTTTGTCTCAATGGGAGTCCCGGATGACCCAAGCGATCGTAGCGGATCAAATCTATGCAATGCCCCCGCAAAAGGGCTTTACCGTCGCGCATTTTTTGACAGTGGCCGACATCGGTCGTTCGGCGCGGTTTTACGAGAAGGTCTTCGGAGGCCGCATTCTGAGCCTGGGAGATAGCAGTGGTGCGCCCGGCTACATTCAGATCGCGAATACTTGGCTGATCGTAAACGTCGGGGGTGGGCCTACCCCCGACAAACCGTCCGTCATGCTGGATGTTCCCGGCGATCCCAATTTAGTCAGCAGCTTTCTGAACATTCGCGTTGCCGATATCCACGGCTGCCATGAACTATGGCAAGCCCGAGGTGCTGAATTCATTACCGAGCCGATGGAGAAGTACGGCGAGACGCGGTGCTACATTCGCAATCCGGACGGCTATATCATCGAAGTGGGTCAAAGTGAGCCAGGGGTCGTATTTGGTTAGCCAGGGAGGCGCAAGGCCAGAACTGCACGACGAGGAGAGCAAGCATGCTGCCGAGTTGTTGGGTCAAAGCTTGTGACGAGCAGCCTATCGGTCCTGCGACTGATCTGCGGCCCGGGCGCTTCGATGGGAAATCGATGTCAAGTATCGGCGGCCTGGTTCTGATATTGGAGGAGCCAACGTCAAGAGCGTCATTGGCGAGACGTGGCCCGTACAGAACGCCGGCTGCCGCTTTTTCTCGCCTCCCGCGGCTCCCATGCCTAACTTTTTGAGCAGCGATGTCTGCTTACGGGCGGGGGCAAGCTGGCTCCAATGGCCGACATCAGGCGCGAAGCGGCCGTTCGCGTCATGCAGACGGGCGTCGGCTTCGAGTCAGATTTGCCCTCGCCCTTGCAACACCGATACAGTCATCACGCCCAACACCGTAGGAAATATCGCGGGGTTTCCGAGTGGGGGGGAAAGGCGGTAGCGCTCTCCCGTCTCGAACCCCCGATTGCGAGCGAATGCCTCCGATGATCAAATTTGTCCAGCAGTTTGACCGGACGCCTAACCGAACGCGAGCGTCTTTGCTGTTATCTCATCAAGAACTGGCGAAGGCGTTCAGAGCGACTTGAGCTGAAAACTTTGTCGGGCCGCCCCTCCTCTTCAACAACTCCCTTGTGAAGGAAGACGACTTTACTCGACACTTCCCGCGCGAAGCCCATCTCGTGCGTGACCACCAGCATGGTGCGCCCCTCTTCCGCCAGCGCCCGCATCACTTTCAGCACCTCGCCGACAAGCTCGGGGTCGAGGGCGGAGGTCGGTTCATCGAACAGCATGACGCGGGGGCGCTGGCCCAGTGCTCGCGCGATCGCGGCGCGCTGCTGCTGACCGCCGGAAAGGTGTATCGGATAGTGATTTAGCTTGTCGCCGATGCCGACCTTCGCCAACAGCTCCTTGGCCTCCTCGACACATTCAGCGCGCGAACGGCCCTGGACGTGGAGCGGAGCCTCGATCACATTCTCCAGCACTGTCTTGTGCGACCACAGATTGAAGCTCTGAAAGACCATGCCGACATGGGCGCGCAGGCGGTCTACCTGCGCCCGGTCCGCGGGCTTCGGGCCGGCTTTCGTCTGCTTCATCCGGATGGTCTCGCCACCTATCGAGACTTCCCCTCCGGTCGGAGTTTCCAACATGTTGATGCAACGCAACATCGTGGACTTGCCGGAGCCCGAGGATCCAAGGATCGAGACGACATCCCCATCGTTGGCGTCGAGCGAAACGCCTTTGAGCACTTCGAAAGCCCCGTAAGCTTTTCGTAGATCGCGGATGCGGACGGCTGGCACTATCTCATCTGCCGGCTCGTGCTGTTGTTGCGGCAGGCTCATGCTGCATCCTCTCTCTCGATGACGACCGGTGTCGATACAGATCTCAGATGCGGCGTCAGCCAGTATTCCAAGAGATGAATGACGCGCGTTATGACGTAGTTGATAATCAGATAGATGCTTCCCGCGACGACGAAGACTTCGACCGCGCGGTAGCTCTCGGAAATCAGCTTCGCAGCAAGGCCAGTGATTTCCATCATGGTGATCACCGAGGCCAGCGCCGTCGCCTTCACCATCAGGATGATTTCGTTGCCGTAGGCCGGAAGAGCCTGCCGGATGGCAAGGGGCAGCACGATACGCCGGAACACGGTGATCCGGCTCATGCCACAGGCACGGGCGGCCTCTATCTGGCCTTCGGGCACGGAACGCAGGCCACCCCGGATTATTTCGCTGCCATAGGCGGCCGTGTTCAGCGCAAGCGCGATGATGGCGCACCAGTAAGGCTGGCGCAGGATCGGCCATAGCACACTGTAGCGAACTGTCGGGAACTGACTGAGGCCGTAATAGATCAGAAAGATCTGGACCAACAGCGGCGTCGAGCGAAACAGGAAGATATAGGCGCGCGCGATCCACTCGAATGGGCGGATGCGTGATAGACGCAGCAAAGCCAGGATGAGGGCAAGGACCATTCCGAGCCCCACCGATACGAAAGCCAGTTGCAGGGTCAACGGGACGCCGGGCAGCAGTCGAAGAAAGGCACTGAGAAAGAAGGAAAAGTCCATTACCCCCTCCTGAGCCCGCGAGTGAAGTGCCTTTCGGCGAACTGCAATAACCATCCCGAGGCGGAGGAAATGAGCAGATAGAGGATCGCCGCCGCCAGAAAGAAGGTGAAGGGCTGCTTGGTCGAGCCCGCGCCGATCTGAGACTGGCGCAGGATTTCGACAAGCCCCGTCACCGAGATCAGCGACGATTCCTTGAGAACGAGCTGCCAGATGTTTGCCAGGCCCGGCAAGGCGAAGCGCAACGTGAGCGGCGCGATGATGCGCCGGAACGCGAGCGCTCGCGACATGCCCGTGGCGTAGGCTGCATCGATCTCTCCAAGCGCTACGACCTGATAGGCCCCACGGAAGACTTCGGTGTGATAGGCGCCCGACACGATCGCAATTGCCAGGCAGCCGGCGAAAAAAGCCGGCAGGCTGAGGAAGCCGTTGGCTCCAAAGAACCGGCCGATGGGTGTCAGGACGGCGCTGGAGCCGAAGTAGAAAAGATATATCACCAGAAGGTCGGGAATGCCGCGCAGAACCGTCGTGTAGCCATCGGCGACCGAGCGGACGATCCTTCCTCCGGAAATCTTCGCCCACGCCCCGAACGTGCCTATGATCGCTCCGGCGATGAAGCCTGCCATTGCGACCGCGATCGTCATTGCGCTTGCAGCCGCCATGGCGGCACCCCAGCCCCCGGGTGCAAAGCTGAAGACGGTCATCACCCCGAAATCATTCATGACCAGCCTCCTGCGAGACTTTGCGGTCAGGAATGCACGTGGTCCCCAGCATGTCGTTGCTCGAGAAGCGGCCCGGGTTGAACGCGGCTATCGGAATGGCACTTTCACCAGTGGCGACCAGATCAGCAATGACCGAGCCGACGATAGGGCCGAGCTGGAACCCGTGCCCGGAAAAGCCGAAAGCGTGCCAGAGATTGCGGGCGACCTGACTGGGACCGATCACCGGTATGACGTCTGGCATCAGGGCTTCCAGTCCGGCCCAGCTTCGCACGATGGTCGCGCGGCGCAGGATCGGGAAAAATTCGCAGACGGTCTGGGCGCTCACCACCATTCGGTCCGCAACGGTGTCAGCCGTCTCGCTATTCAGGTCGGGATCGCCGAGAACCCCTCCCCCGATGACGACTGTGCCGGCTTCCGTCTGTTTGAACGAAAGCACCCGGTCGATGCCGATCACCACGGGGTCGATGAAATGGGGCATGCGAGACGTCACCATCAGCGTCGAGGCAAAATGCGTCCTGGGCAGGTGCTCGCCGATCATTTCCGCGACTTGCCAGGCCCACGCTCCGCCGCAGTTGATCAAAATATCGGCCCTGAAGACGCCGCTCTCGGTCACTACGGTCCAGCAGCGGTCGCCCTGCTCGAGCCCGGTCACGCGCGTCCGCTCCATGAAGCGGACGCCAAGCTGCTCGGCACGCAGCCGAAATGATTGCGTCGTGCGGAACGGATTGGCATGACCGTCCCGGCGCGAGATGATGCCGCCACGGCAGATATCGGCTGCGGCAGGAACCAGACGCCTGAGTTCTCTGGCGTCGATCACTTCCTCAAACTCGTGGCCGAGCGAGCGCATTTGGGTCACCCGCGCATGGCACCATTCCATCTCGGCTTCGCTTTCGGCGATGCCAATCTGCCCGACACTGCCGATGAATTCGCAGTTTCTTGCCAGATCTGGACCAAGCAGGTCGTCCAGGCGCTCCCAGGCGTCCATTGCGGCTATGGATAACGGTACTTCGGCTTGGTGGCGCATCAATTGCCGTACGCCGCCCGCGTTGACGCCCGAGGCGTGGCGACCGACGGTGTTTTTTTCCAGCACGATTGTACGTAGGCCCCGCAGCGCGAGGTGGAGCGCCGTGCAGCAACCGTGGATGCCACCGCCGATCACGATTGCGTCTGTCGCGGTCATTGCGGCTTCCCAATCCGTCCCATTGTGCGGCTTCTGCTTCTCATCGCTCAAACGCGCTGGCTCGGGTCGCCGTCGACACCCATTGGCGACGGCCTCAAGTCGCGTTCGGCGTTGCCGAGCTCGGCAAGCTGAGCGACAGGCAGCGGCTTCACCGGCAGGCGCAACCGGTAGTAGCCGACGGTCTCGATGTCAGTTTCGAGGCTCTGCGCCAGGACGCGGGCGACAGTGCCACCGCACATGCGGCCCTGGCACTGACCCATGCCGCATCTGGAGAAGGACTTGAGCTGGTTGATGTCAGTGAAGCCCTCTGCGACGAACGCGCGCAGCTCGCCAGCTGTCACCTCCTCGCAGCGGCAGGCGATTGCCTCGTCGGCTAACCGGCGTACAGCTTCGGTGGGGCGGTAGGTGCTGTCGAGGAACGCACGGAACCGGGCCTCCCGCTGGAGATGCCGACGCTCGGGAAGCGCACGCTCGTCGCGTTCGGCCCGCGAAATGCGACCGATGCGGCAGGCAGCATCAAGTGCAGCCAGTCGTCCACGATGCGCCGCCGCTCTGGCGCCGGAGATACCCGCGCCATCGCCAGCGACGGCCACCAACTCCGTGCTCGTTGCACCCCACTCGTCCGTCCAGGGACGCCAAGCCATCTGCGCGGTGTCCCACACATGCCTGCAGCGTAGACTTGCGGTGATCTGGTTGTTGGGGACCACACCCTCATGCAGAAGTAGAAGCGACGCCGACAGCCGCTGCCGCTTGCCGCGAGTTTCGAAGCTGACGGCCTCCACGCGCGAAATGCCCTCGACCGCGAGGTTGCGCCCACTGAAGACGGGGATGCGGGCCTTTCGCAACGCAGCCATCCAGGACAGGCCCTTCAGCAGATCGCGACCAAAGCCCGATAGCACTGGCAGCGCTGCGAATCCGGTCTCGAACAGTCCTTTTTGCGATGTGTCGATGACGGCACTCAGCGGCGCGCCTGCTTTCATGACCTGAAGCGCCACGAGATAGGCAAGAGGCCCTGAACCGGCGATCACAGTCGGTTCTTCTGGCACCAAGCCGGACGCTTTCATAAGCGTCTGTGCCGCACCTGCTCCCATGACGCCGGGCAGCGTCCATCCTGGAATCGGAACCGGACGCTCCATTGCGCCAGTTGCCAGAATGACCCTGCCGGCTCTCGTCAGATAGGCTCGGCCCTTTTGCGATACACCGAGCTTGCCTGCAGCCGATACCTGCCAGACAGCGCTCAGGGGCTCGTATGCGGCACCGCTCCTGCGGAACCGCTCCACCAGCGCAAGTCCCTTGGCGTAGTCGGCGCCGAGAATATTGCTCAATGCGTCGTGCTTGCGGCTGTTAGCTTCTATGTTCCGATAGATCTGTCCGCCAGGCGTTGGCTGCTCGTCGAACAGTATTGTTTCCACGCCAAGTTCCGCAGCGAGTGCCGCGGCCGCCAGGCCTGCCGGGCCGCCGCCGACAATGGCAAGCTCGCAGTGTGTGCGCGGGGCATCGGTCATGCTGCGTCGAACCTTCCCGTGCCCAGTTGTGATCGCACTTGGGAGCCTTCTCTAACCGGCACCAGGCAGGCCTGCTGGTCGGCCTGCCCATCGATCTCGACCAGGCAGTCGAAGCAATTGCCGATCATGCAATGGGGCATGCGATCGGTTCCACTGACCGGCGTCGTGCGGAACCGCTCAATGCCTGCAGCCAGCAATGCCGCGGCAACGCTGTCGCCTGGCCGGCACCGCAATGGCCGTCCATCGAAGAAGATCGTCGTGGTCAAATCATCGGTCCGGAGTCGTCGAAACATGCTGGGCCTTCCGAGTGGACGCGGATGTGTCGATTTGGCGTCCGAAGAACCGGGCCGGCCGAAAATCCTGGAGCGCATCGTTGTCCGCGTCGCCCGCGAGTTCGGCGGCAACAACTTGTCCGAGCCAAGGCGCAAGCGTCGCTCCGCTATGGGTGACGGCAGCATAGTAGCCGCTTACTTCTGGGACCGGACCGACGGCCGACACGCCGTCGCCTGGGATCGCGCGATGCGACAGCCGCATTGCCTCGGGCCTGGCCCCTGCAAGCTCCGGATAGATGCGCGATGCGCGCTCGATCATCGCGACAGCAGCGGGGTAAGTATCGTCCGAACTGCTTTCCAGCGTGAACCCTTGTTCGTCGTGCTCGCTGTGCAGCATGATCCGACCCGCGCCATCGGGCCGGAGGTTGACTGCACTCGTGCGGACCACCCGCCGCACACCCGATTGGGCGGGGGCGGTCACAACGAGAAGGCCGATCGTGGGAGCCAGCGGGAAGGTCATGCGCACGTCCTGACCCAGATCATTTGCCCAGCGGCCAGTGCAGTTGACGACCACGTCTGCACCGATCGTCGTTCCTGACGCCGTCTTGACGCCCGTGACCTTGTCGCCGCTCAACTCGACGCCAGTGACGCTCTCGCGGCGCAATTTCGCCCCGAGGTCGCGCGCCTTGCCGAGGAAGAATTCGATGTAGACGCCGGGGTCCATCCAGCCTTCGTCGGCAAAATAGGCGATCTTCGCATCACCTGAAGCCTCCCGAGCCAGGGCGGGCTCAAGCTTGTGTAGCCTGTCCGCCGAAATCCATTCGGCGGCATAGTTCCATCCAATCAAACGGGCGACGCGATCATCGAGTTCTTGCGCCTCATGCGCGTTCGAGCGCCATTCAACCGCTCCGCCACCATGGAACCAGGGACGGGCGCCGAATTCGTTTTCGAGTTCCCGGTGCGCGCGCATCCCCAGTGCATTGATCAGGTGGTAGTTGTAGGGACTCTTTTCGTTCGAGTTGGTCCAGGCAAAGCTCGAACCACTGGTGCCGGCGCCGGGATGGTCGCGCTCAACAATAGTCACGGAGTGGCCTCGTTCCACGAGGCGATAGGCGATCGACGTGCCGAGGAGCCCGGCACCCACAACGACAAACTGGGTCATGCTATCAATTTTTCCGATGGACAAGATGGGCGGGCCGCACATTTGCGCCCGCCCGGCTGAACTCAATCCTTGGGCGTGATATCAACCCCGAACCACTTTTCCGTTAGGGTCCGGTTGAACCCGTCGGTGTTGACCTCGGCAATGGCCGCGTCGAACTTTGCCTTGAGCGCGGTGTCGTCTTTGCGCATGGCCACATTGGCTGTACCGCTGCCGAGAACGCCTTCGATGAATGTAGGTCCGGCAAGGGTTGCGCCGGCCATGTCTGGCTGCTTCATGGCGGCCTTGAGCATAGTGATATTGCCCATGACCAGGTCGATGCGGCCGGCGGCTAGGTCGAGGTTGTGTTCGTCCGTTGTCTTGTATTCGCGGATTTCGACCAGGTCCTTCAGCTCGGCCGTGGCAAATGTCGCCGCCGTCGAGGAGCCCTGGACGCCGAGGACCTTGCCCTTGAGCGCCGCGGCCATCGCAGCGATCGCTTTCTTGGCGCCTTCCGGGTCCTTCTTCAGGCTGTAGTCGACCCTGGAGCCAAGTTCGGAGGCCAGCGGATTGTCCTTCATCATCATGAAGGCGTTGGGCGCCTTGGCGTAAGGCACAGAGAATGAGGCCACCTTCTGCCGCTCGGGCGTAACCGACATTGACGCGATGATGGCGTCGAACTTTCCGGCGTTGAGCGCGGGCAGCATGCCGTCCCAGTCCTGGGCGACGATCTCGCAGTCGGCCTTCATGCGGCGGCACAGTTCCTGGGCGAGATCGATCTCGTAGCCCGCAAGCTTGCCGTCGGAGGAGGTATAATTCCAGGGAGCATAGGCGCCCTCGGTCGCAATGCGTATTTTCGACCATTGGCCGGCCTCGTCCGCGCGGGCGGCTCCGGTGAGGAAAATGAGGACGCTGGCCGCAAGGCCCATCCATCGTATCAATCCCGTTTTCATTGTTACCCTCTTTTTGATTGGCAGCGCGCGAAAGGACCACCTCGATCTATCTATCGGGGAGAGTGACCCAATCGCGATAGTCTCTGCTCAGTGGCTATTTGCGGCGCCGCAATGGCCAGTTCCGGCGCCAATCAGCTGGAGACTTCTCCCAGCAGGTGGAGAATAAAGCGAAAACCACGGCAATTGACAAATATGAAAAGCTTCGTGTTCTATAGCTTTTTCCTATAGTGATCGGTCGAGAAAAATGAACTACAGACAGTTGCAGGCGTTTCGTGCGGTGATGGATGCAGGAACGGTGATCGGCGCAGCCAATCTCCTGCACATCTCGCAGCCTTCCGTCAGCGCCCACATTGCCAACCTTGAACACGCGCTGAAGATCCAGCTGTTTGTGCGGCAGGGCGGCCGGTTGGCTCCGACCGCGGAGGCCTACCTGTTGCACGAGGAGGCCGGTCATATCGTCAAAGGCATGGCGCGGCTGCGGCGGCTGGCGGCCGATATACAGCAGCTCGATGCGGGCCGGCTGATCATCGGCGCCTATCCCGCGCTGTCCAGCTACGTGCTACCCCGCTTTATCGGTGCCTTCGCCCGCCGCCATCCGAAGCTGCGGCTAGCGCTGGAGCCGGAGGCTTCAGTACGGATCTCCGAACTCGCAGCAAGCAAGCAGCTCGACATTGGCCTGATGACTATGCCGGTAATCGATCCGGCGACGACCTGCGACCTCATTTTCGAGACCGCTTCGGTCTGCATCCTGCCGGCGGAACATCCGTTGAGCGAGAAGGAGACGATCGAGGCTTCTGACATACGCGACGAAAGCTTCATCGCGCTGGGGCGCGAGGACGGATCGCGTCAGGCGGTTGACCGCAGCCTCGACGAAGCGGGGGTTCGCGTCGAGACTCGTTTCGAGGCTCATTACAGCGACGCCGCCTGCGCTCTCGTGGCCGAGGGGCTTGGCGTCTCCATCGTCGACAAGTTCTCTGCGGAACGCTGGCGCGGAACGCTCGCCATCAAGCCGTTCCGTCCCTACGTGCCCTGCCATGTCTATCTAACGCGCAGCCGCACTCATATGTTGTCCCTCCTCCAAGAGCAGTTCGAGCGGGAGTTCCGCGTCTATCTGGAGGAGCACTTTTCCTAAAAACACGATCAGCTGCTCCAATGTGCAGCAAAGGAAAACGAGGGTCGGCATCACCCTCGGGGGATGTCCCGTTTGGGGCGCGTATCAGGGTTCGTGCTGACGCGCTATCAGGAAGGCTTATGTCCCGGAAAGTCGATGCCTCCCAAACTATCCAAAAACCGAATCTAGTCCCCCACCTTGTCCATAAGCACCCGCAATTCGGGTTGAGGCGCGACCCAGAAAGTTCGAAAAGCTTCCAGGAACCCCAGCCAAAACTGGATGTCCTGTGGACGACTTGGTTCCACAACCTTCTTTCGCGTCCCCCATGTACGATTCTCCGGCTTCGCCGTGCCGCGATTTCACGCGGGAGACGCGTCTGTTCGACCAATGTGCAGACATTCGATCATAGAAGGCGTTGTCGACGCGCCTATCGAGTTTGAACGGAGACTCAGACGCGCGCGAAGAGCGGGCATCACAATGGCCGTTCTGCATGGCCGGAAGTCCTGCCGAGGTGGTTGACCGTGGGGGTCTGTGACCTAGCTTAGGGTTCAGAATGGACCGTCCGGACTCCCCAAAAATGCGGATTGGAACGCACCGTGGGAGAACTTTTGGGATATTGACGGTGGAGAGGTGCGAGTCGGCTTTTCGGGACATTGGCGGCGGGCGACAACCGGCGGCCACGGTGTCTTCGAGCTTCGGTTCGTGCGCACATCTTCTGCGCCGGCATCTTCTGCCGGCGTATGACCGCGCTCCGCAACGCAACAAATACACTCGCACGGCACTGCAGGGCCCGAAGCAGTGACAGCTTTGAGAGCAGCAGCAGCTTTAGCCAGCATCGGGGAGAAGACCCAAACACCGCTTCGCGAACTTGAATTGCACCCAAGACCACATGGGCACGACGATGCCAAATCATCTTGCCGAAATTTACACGAATAACACAGATCTCGCCATCCTGGCCGGGATTGCGATACTCGTACTGGCGGGCGTCTTTCTTGTGCTCCGGCATGCCCTTGTCGCAGTGCTGCGGAGTCGCCCGAAGCCAAATGCCTACCTGAAAGAATGCAAGCCTGTTCCTCTCGAGGAGGTTCCTTGGGTCTGGGAACGCCCGGTCGACCTTGCAACCGGACCTGGTTCTTCTCAGGCTGTCGTATCCTCGGATGCGGATGCCCGGCCTCAGGATGCAAACTACCGTCAGTTCGGGGTGCGAATCGAGCATTTCGAGATGATCTCCGAAGCTTATGAGAGTTCGCCAGGCGACCTGCCCAATCCCTTCGCTTCCCCGACAAACAGCGCTACGGACTCACCTCCCCGTGTTCGCTGGCCTATCGGTCTTGTATCAGGCCTGGGCATCGCCACGATCTGCCTGGCCGTGTCGCTTGGCTATACGATGACGAGACAGAATTGGGTCGAAAGCGCCCCCGCCATTTCGCAGGCCCAGAATCCCTCCCAGCCCGATCTTTCGCGATCCTTCGCGGTTCCGGCGAGTGCTGCATTGGATATGGAGGGACCAGCCCAGGGCGACGGGCGTACGAATGCCGCATCGTCTGGCCCGGATCTCGCGGCTGCCAAGGCTGAAGTCGAGGCTGCTCGTGCTCAGGCATCCGCCGCGAGGAATCTGGCCGGCCAGGAGCACCGAGCTGTGGAAGAAGAGCGCGCCAGAAGCGCCTCTCTGCAGAGTGCGCTCTTGGAATCGCGCAAGCAGGTCGATGCGCTGAGGACAAGCATGGCAGCAGCCGACGACGCATACGGGGAGCGTTTGCGCAACGAACTCACGGCAGCCCGCACGTATGACGCATTGCAGCGCATTGCGGGAGATGCTCGCAGGCTGCTGGGCGAGAGCATCAACTATGTCGTTACGCAGATGCCGGCTGATCATCTGGAGCGTCAGCGAACTGAATTGATGGCCCGCGACCTATCCCAAGCGCGGGCGCAAATTTCACAGCTTCAGGCCACGGCCGCCGAGGACCGCGCCAGTGCCAAGGCCTCGCTTGCGCAAGTGAACGCATTGCTTGACGACGAGCGCCGGAAGTCGAAGGACCTTCGTGGCGACCTCGCCGCAATGGAACTGTCCAAGGCCGCGATCGCGGATAAGGCTGAGCGGGAACGAACCGGTGCAGCCACAGCGAGAGGACGGGTGGAGCAGACCGCAACCGAGACTGCCCAGACCCTCGCCCGAGAACGCGCTTCCGCAGCATCGACCCGTGAGGACCTCGATAAAGCCCGCCTCGAGCGCGAGGCGGCTGAACAGGAGCGAGCCAAGGCTGTCTCAGCAAAAGAGCGTGCCGAGCAGACCGCAGCCGCGACGGCGCAGGCTCTGACACGAGCACGCGCTTCCGCAGCATCGACCCGTGAGGACCTCGATAAAGCCCGCCACGAGCGTGACGCGGCTGAACAGGAACGAGCCAAGGCTGTCAAAGCAAAAGAGCGTGCCGAGCAGACCGCAGCCGCGACGGCGCAGGCTCTGACACGAGCACGCGCTTCCGCAGCTTCGACCCGTGAGGACCTCGATAAAGCCCGCCGCGAGCGTGACGCGGCTGAACAGGAACGAGCCAAGGAAGTCAAAGCAAAAGAGCGTGCCGAGCAGACCGCAGCCGAGACGGCGCAGGCTCTGACAAGAGCACGCGCTTCCGCAACATCGACCCGTGAGGACCTCGATAAAGCCCGCCTCGAGCGCGACGCGGCTGAACAGGAACGAGCCAAGGCTGTCAAAGCAAAAGAGCGTGCCGAGCAGACCGCAGCCGAGACGGCGCAGGCTCTGACACGAGAACGCGCTTCCGCAGCATCGATCCGTGAGGACCTTAATAAAGCCCGCCTGGAGCGCGGCACGTCCCCAGCACTTTCAGGAGAGGTCACCAGGCTGAACGAAGCTCTGGACAACCAGCGCGAAGCCACTGTTTCTCTGGCCCGCGACCTGGCTGCCAAACGCGCGGACAATGACAAACTCAGAGCTGAGCGCCGCAGCGCGCAAATTGAGCCGCCGCTGCAGCCTCGCTCTGGCCGCGCATCGGTCGGCACCGGTCAGATGAAGGCTGTCAGCCAGAAGACGACTACGCGCAGCAAGCTTCGCAACTCCTCGCAGGTGATCCGCGTGCGTACTATCGCGCTTCCCTTTGCCCTCCGGCCAATACACCCGATGTCGGATTGAATTCAAAACGATTGCGACGACGGTGAACGCTCCAGTCATTAGCCTGCACCATTCGCAACACACGGAGGCCCGGAAAAGGGGATCGCAAGGAGTTCCGCTCTGCGCTACGTCAGACCGATCACGCTGCCTTTCGCGTTCAATTCGCACCCGACCGGCGCCTCACGCGTCTCCACCCGTCCCTGATGCATATAGTCGATGCTGACCTGAATGGGGGCCGAGATCTTGCGTTTGCTCAACCGACGTATGGAACCTGCGCTGCTGACGCGCACACTGGCCGCACCAAACTTGGCGGCGGCCTGCTCGATTGCGTCCTGACAGGCGCGAACGACCTTATCCGGGACACCGGGCAGCGCTTCGATCGGGTGGACCGCTGATAGAACAGTGTTGTCTTCGAGAGGCTGCAGGGCGGGCGGGAGGTCGAGCGAATGTCCGCCGCCTGTGGACAGGTCGACAATGGCAGCTGGAGGTGACGGTATTGAGGCCGTTGGAGTGGTGCTGATCCCGTCATCGTTCGACGACGGACTGCCGCTGGCGCCTACGGGATCAGCGGGATCGCCGGCAGGTCCTTTGCCTTTGCCCTTGCCTTTGCCGTTGCCGCCGTTGTCATGGCTGCCATGACCCCCGTTGTCACCCTGATGGCCGCCACCGTCATGCCCCCCGCCGTGCGGGCCGGCGGCTGCAGTTCCAGCGCAAGCTACCGCGATCGAGCAAGCAAATGCCAAATAAGCCAAGCTGAATCCAAGGGATTGACGCACGGTAGTCTCCAAATGTGCCCAGCTGTCCTTGCGCGGCATGCGGTCAGAACGTCTAAACCGCCGCCCCAAGGCAAAAACTAGCGAATACGGTGCCCACGGAATTAACTAGTGGATGAATCCGCTGCATCAAGGATGCTGTGGGGGGCGATCGCGATAGCGGCAACACAGCAATTTTTCCCAAGACCCAGAAACCACAACGCCGCAAGTTATCGCGGCGATGTTCCAGCTCCCTGCTCGCCTTGGAGAAAGCGATGACGACCACAATGTCCCCTTTTCTCACCGCCCTCACCTCCGATGGCCCTTCCACCGACTGGGCGAAAGACATGGACCTGTACGCTTGGCTGATCGGCAGTTGGGACATGGACACGGTCCACCATCTCGACGATGGCACGATCCGGAAATGGGATGGGGAATGCCATTTCGGCTGGGTGCTCGAAGGCCGTGCCGTCCAGGACCTCTGGATCAGGCCGAGGCGCCCTGCCCCCTCGATCATGTACGGCACCACCTTGCGCGTCTTCGATCCCGGCATCGACGGCTGGCACATCATCTGGAGCGATCCGCTCAACCAGGATTACTCACGCCAGATCGGGCGGGCTGAGGGCAACGACATCGTCCAGATCGGCCATGACTCGCGCGGCCTGCAAGCCCGTTGGCGCTTCACCGAGATCACGGCCGACAGCTTCCATTGGATCGGCGAGGAAAGGATGACTGAGAGCGATTCCTGGCGGGTGACTTATGAGCATTTTGCCCGGCGGGCAGGTTCCTGACGCACTGTCTGTGGCCGATCGCAGATTTCCAGGACCGCTCCTCCTTCCGCGTGCGCTCGCCGTAACGAACCACGATCATACGGCCTTGACGATGCTGATTGGGGTGCGTGCCGACGCCTATCCGCGTCCCGGCGCATAGGCGGCCTTCAACTGCTTACTTTGAGCCTTTCACCGTCAAGTGCCGGGATCGCTCGAACATCTCCAGTTTGTGCCCATATGTCATCCGCACCTCGGATCGGCACCCTTCGCATCTGAACATTGTGACGATGCGCTTCATATATTAGTGATCAACGATATATTAATAGCTACAGTGCAGCCTGTTCGACTCGGGAAATCTCCCGATCGACGATCCGGCACTCGGTGTGCCGAGACGCTCGACCGATGCGGAGCAAAACGCATGAGTGTCGAAACAGCATTGGCGCAGCTACTGCGCATGATCCACCGTCGCGCCCTGAATTTGGCTGCACTACCGGACGATGAGAGAGATCCATACTACGATAGCATCCGCCGGTCCTGTTGCGGAGCGGCCGAGCACATCGGCCAATCCCCCGACAATGCCGCCATCACCGCAAACAGCATGGTCGAATTTACCCGGGCGATGGTCGGCATCATCGAGGCGGGGCGCGGATAAATCGCGGGTCAACACGCTCGCGACGAGCTCGGGAGGTGCCGAGAAGCGCGGCTACGGCGCGTTGCCTGCGGCTCGCGCGGTGACGATTGCCATGCGCAGGCCGTCGATCGGGCTTCCAAGCGATCGCTATCTCAGATCCCGCCCCAGATGTTCGAGGACAGATGCTTGGTTGTCGGCATCACCGGCCAGCAAATATCCAGCTGATTGTCGGACGGCATGCCGTTCCGCATCCGCGTTGGGTTGCGGGCATCCTGCGCATATTTCAACGCCGCGCCCATGCGATTCAATGTCTTCAGGAACGACATAAAGTTTATCCTCAATTCGCCATGGCTGTAACGGGGCAATCCCGCCGCCTTCATGATGGCGCCTTAGATGACCGACGGTTGTTTCCGCCGCATTGCACGCAAGCGCAAGGCTCGTAACGAGAAGGACAGGCTTTGAAACATTTGTATGCAAACGATCCGCCATGGCATGCGAGGCGTCTGGCCGGCTCGGCTACTGCCGTTGCTGTTTCGAAACAAATTTGCGTTCAAGCGCCATCAAACCGAAACCAAACTGCAGGAAAACCGCCATCGACCGGCTCGACCGGAATTTAAACAAAGGAAAAATCGAAATGTCCAAGATTGTTCGCAATGCAATTTTCGCTATTGTTGCTGTCGCCGGCTTTGCTGGTTCGGCTTATGCTCAGCAGGCGGCCCTCAATTCGTGCAGCAACCATGACGATTACTACGCCATGTGCCTGGGCGCGAACAACGGCGACCACCATGATGGCCGCGGAAGCGATCGCCGTTAATCGACTATCCGCTGAAAAAGCCCCGCAGGCATCTCGCCGGCGGGGCTTTTTCGCGCTTCATCATCCTACCGGAAGACCTATGCCCTCGGGTTGCCAGGTCATTACTTGAAAAGTTCGGAAAGAACGGCATTTTCAAATTGCGACGGGTGGTGAGCCATGCTGGCAACCACGCCCAGCTTGTACGCCGGCAGGCCACAATGAATCACGGCGAGTCGGCGGCCATTAGGGGCAGCCGCCGCATTTAATTAGCGTTAACTAATTATAGACCGCGCTGTTCTATTCTGACACAGCGCGGTCTACTGCCACACAATGACCGTGCAGGCGGCTCTGGCCCAATCCACCCCCCCCAAGCTGGAGCCGCCACTCTCACCATACTCGGTCCGGTTGAACTAATTCTTACCAAATATCCTTTCTGGTGTGTTTCGCAGAAAGGTTGCCTTGTAGCCAAATGCTCGGTCGGTCGAGCACGATGCTTGGCCCTGATCGCAGTTCCGTTGCCAGGAATCACTCTCGTTACAACGCGGCAGTCTGGCGGTCGCAGGGCTGAAACATTGCTACTTTAACGTGCTATCGGTGGGTGCATAGGAGCGTGTGGCAAAATGTCGATTCCTCAAAACCTGAATGAGACAGATCTCAGATTCGAATGTCCAAGATGCCGGCATCCGATTATCCGGAAAGGCTCCTGGTTCAAGTCCGTGGCTACATTCAAATGCGGGGTTTGCCAAACACCGATACGGCTTGGATATCCGGCAAAGCTCCGATTGTTCGAGAAACACAACCAGTCAGCCAGCCCCAATCGCATCAGCCAAGCCTAATAGATACGCGTCATCTCATCCCGACCAGGCGATGTCTCCGTTGGATCAGTCTTTGAGTATAGTGGCCGTCCCTGGTCGACTTGTTTTCAAAAACAAGAACGCGGTTGAACCGCGCCTTTTTTACTTCAGCGCTGACGATCACTGGCTACAGTGCCCTACTCTGCCGCCGCATACCCCGCGATACCCTTGATCTCGAGAAAATCCTCCAGCCCGTATTCGGCATATTCGCGACCGTTGCCGGACTGCTTGTAGCCGCCGAAGGGCAGGCCCGCGTCCCAGGCCGGGTAGTTGATGTAGACGGTGCCGGAGCGCATGCGGGCGGCCGCCTGGCGCGCCTTCTCGATGTCCTTGGCCTGGATATAGGAGGCAAGGCCGAAGACGGTGTCATTGGCCTGCTCGATCGCCTGCTCGACTGTGTCGTAGGGCATGATCGACAGCACCGGCCCGAAGATTTCCTCCCTGGCGATGCGCATGTCATGCGTGACGTTGGCGAAGACCGTCGGGCGGACATGGTAGCCGCGGTTGAGCTCGGCCGGGCGGCCGGGGCCACCGGCAACCAGGGTGGCGCCTTCGTCGATGCCGCTCTGGATCAGGTCCTGGATCTTGTCGAACTGGAGCTGGCTGACCACCGGGCCGAGCTTCGACGTGGGCGCATCGGCCGGGCCGACGGTGAATTTCTCTGCCGCCTTCTTCGCATAGCCGGCGGCCTCGTCATGTCGGTCGCGCGGCACGAACATGCGGGTCGGCGCGTTGCAGGACTGGCCGCTGTTGCCGAAGCAGCCGGCGACGCCCTTGGTGACGGCCCGCTCCAGATCGACATCGGGGAACAGGATGTTGGCCGACTTGCCGCCGAGCTCCTGATGCACGCGCTTGACCGTGTCGGCCGCCGCCTTGGCGACCAGGATGCCGGCGCGGGTCGAGCCGGTGAAGGACATCATGTCGACATCCGGGTGGCTGGCCAGCGCCTGGCCGACGGTCGGGCCGTCACCGTTGACGAGGTTGAAGACGCCCTTCGGCACGCCGGCCTCGTCGATGATCTCGGCGAAGATGATGGCGTCGAGCGGCGCGATCTCGGACGGCTTGAGCACCATGGTGCAGCCGGCGGCAAGCGCGGGACCGACCTTGCAGGTGATCTGGTTCAGCGGCCAGTTCCACGGCGTGATCAGGCCGACGACGCCGATCGGCTCCTTGACGATGAGCGAGGTGCCCTTGATGTGGCGGAACTGGAAGGTCCTCAGCACCTCGGCCATCTTCTCCAGATGCGCAAGGCCGACGCCGACCTGGCTGTCCAGCGCCATCTGGCGCGGCGCGCCCATCTCGCGCGAGACCGCGAGCGCAAGGTCCTTGCTGCGCTTCTTATAGATTTCGATGATGCGGTTGAGGATGTCGAGCCGCTCCTCGACCGAAGTGAAGCCGAAACTGGCGAAGGCGCGCTTGGCCGCCGCCACCGCCTTATCGACATCGGCCTTGGAGCCCAGCGAAATCTGCGCGAAAGCGTCCTCGTTGGAGGGATCGATGACGTCGAGTGTGTTGGGCACAACAGGATCGACCCACACGCCATCGATATAGAACTGCAGATTGTGTGACATGGTTCTCCTTGGGCGGGATATCTGATGTGATTGGGGGGCGATCGCCGGATCGTCGCATCGCGTCAGAGATGACGATGCGGCAAGAGCGATGTCAAACGCAAGGGCGGGCGATTGAGCCAGGCGGCTACAGAAGAATGTGCCCCGCCGCGACCAGAAGCCCCCTTGCCGCGGCTTTGACGAGCAGATGGTCGCCATCGAAAGTGGATACCAAGAAAAATACCGAGTTCGTTTTCCGACAATGGCTTTATTACCGACAGCACGATGCCTGTTTCGTCGAAGGCAAAGGGACCCTGGA
Source organism: Mesorhizobium sp. CA6 (assembly GCF_020165035.1). Taxonomy (NCBI): domain Bacteria; kingdom Pseudomonadati; phylum Pseudomonadota; class Alphaproteobacteria; order Hyphomicrobiales; family Phyllobacteriaceae; genus Mesorhizobium; species Mesorhizobium sp. CA6. Next base: position 169,809 of record NZ_JAIUHI010000004.1, read on the forward strand.
GTTTCAGGGCGACCCAGCCCCTGTCGCGCTGCACCCCGTCCGGCATCCGCTCCTGCAGGCAGACTACCGAAAGCTCGTCCTCGGTCCTGGTGATGCTGACGAAGCCCGGTCCGTCGGCCCAGCCGGGAATGCTCTCTTTTGCTTCGAGGCGCGAAACCGCATACCGCCCCGAGAGTGGCTTCAACCGGACCCTGATTGCCATCCGAACCTCCTCTGTTTGTCGGCGATCACGGATTCGATGCACGTCTGAGCGGCAGCAATCTGCTCCAAACCGAGATTCTGCGTCAACTTGGGAGCAATCCTACAGAGATCATCGATGGCGTTCTGCATCATGCCAGCTTCTTGCTCATATAGACCGTCGTGCCGTTCATGAACGGTTCTTCGCGGTCGATCGTATAGCCGTGCTTCTTGTAAAGCGACACATTGGCTGCGAAGGCGCCATTGGTCAGCAGGCGCAATTCGAAGCGGCTCGCCACGCGCGCCTTGTGCTCGGCCCGTTCGAGCAGCAGCCGGCCAATGCCCCTGCCCTGCGCGTCCGGCGCCACGCAGACATTCTCGATCCAGAGGTGATCCTCCTCCAGCATGGTCTCGATCATGCCGACAATGCGATCGCCCTCGACGGCGAGTTCAAACGGATGCTCGGCAACTGCTCTGTCATAGTCGGCGCGCATCGGCATCGGCTCGCGGCCGATCAACGGCACCCATCTGGAATAGGCGGAGCGCACGATGTCCCTGATCGTGGCAGAGTCAGCACGTTCGGCCGGCCGAAACCGGATGGAAGAATTGGTCACAGCAAGGCTCCAGACATGAAAGCCCCGCCGGCGGATGTCGCGGCGGGGCGGGAAACGAACAAACCGGAATTTATTCGGCCGGTGTTTGTCGTCGCGCAATCGGCTTACCGCTCCCCATCGTATAGAGGCGACGTCGCTTGATGATGGCGGGTGCAAAAACGAACATGCGCCACGCTGGGACAGGAAGTTCAGCCCGTCAAGATTTTGAGATTGGCCCAGCCTGTCGAATTCGGGAGGTGTTCCATCGTCAGCTCAAAAACCAATCGTTCGTGAAAATCGATCATTCCAACCAGAACAATTCGTTGGAAAGATTTGTTCGGGAATGACATTCCTCCGGCACACTCGCCTGGAGAATTGCATTGTCTTCCGCCACTCACATCGCGAACGATATTCCGACAAGCCCGATTTCTGCCGATCTGGCCGCGGGCCGCAAGCGGCTCGATTCAGCGTGGAACGGCATTATCCCCGGCATCGTGCTGGTGGCGATGATCACCGCTGTGGCGTTCTCAGCCCACAATGTCTCAGGCTTTGCCTTGTTCAGCCCGATGATCCTGGCCGTGGTGTCCGGCACGATCTATTCCAACGTGCTCGGCCTGCCCGCCCACGCCAAGGCCGGCATCGCCTTTTCGCAAAAGCGCCTGCTGCGCTTCGCCATCGTGCTGCTCGGCTTCCAGCTCACGTTCGGCCAGGTGTCGGGCATCGGCCTTGGCGGCGTCGGCATCGTCGCGGCCACGCTTGGCGCCACCTTGCCTTTCACCGTCGCGCTCGGCAAGCTGATCGGCGTCGATGCCAAGCTGGCCCAGCTGATCGCCGCCGGCACCTCGATCTGCGGAGCTTCGGCAATAGTCGCCACCAACATTGTCACCGACGCGCGCGACGAGGACGTGACCTACGCGGTTGCCGCGATCACGCTGTTCGGCACCATCGCCATGCTCGGCTTTCCGCTGCTGGCGCCGGTCTTCGGGCTCGACCAGCACGCCTTCGGCCTGTGGGCGGGAGCCTCGATCCATGAGGTGGCGCAAGTGATCGGCGCCGGCTTCCAGAACGGCACGCTTGCCGGCGAGACCGCGACCGTCGCCAAGCTGACGCGCGTCGCCATGCTGGCGCCGATGGTGATCGCGCTCGGCCTGATTGCGCGCCGCGGCAGCAGTGATGCTTCCGGCGCCAGGCCGCCGCTGCCTTGGTTCGTCGCGGCTTTCGTCGCGGTGGTGGCGCTGAACAGCCTGATCGCGATCCCGGCGCAGATCCATTCGGCGATCGCCCTCGCAGCACAGATCATGCTCACCATGGGCCTCGCGGCCATGGGCTTGCAGGCCGATATTTCGGGGCTTCGCTCGCGCGGACTGCGGCCGCTGATGCTGGCCTTCTCAGCCTTCATCTTCATCGGCTGCTTCAGCCTGATGCTGGTGAAGTTCGTGTAAGGCAGGCCGGGGTCGCCTCACCTATCAACCTTCATCATCGTCCTCGAACTCACAGGCCGCGACATAGATCGCGGCGAGCTTCTCTATGCCTGCCTGGTCTTCCTTGTCGAAGCGCCCGGGCAGCGGGCTGTCGAGGTCGAGCACGCCGAACGCGCCTTCGGCATCGCGCAAAAGCACGACCAGCTCCGAGCGCGAATCGGCATCGCAGGCGATGTGGCCGGGAAATTCGTTGACGTCCTTGACCAGCATCGACATGTCGAGCTCGATGGCCTTGCCGCAGACGCCCTTGCCGACGGCAATGCGAACGCAGGCGGGCTTGCCCTGGAAGGGTCCGAGCACCAGCTCGTCATCGGAGGCGAGGAAATAGAAGCCGGCCCAGTTGAGGTCGGGCACCATCTGATAGATCAGCGCCGCGGTGTTGGCGGCGTTGGCGACGGAATCGCCCTCGCCTTCGAGCAGCGCTTTCAATTGCGTGGCCAACTCCTTGTAGAAGACCGGCTTGTTGCTTGTGTCGATTGCCGTTGCCGCAAACATCGTGTTGTTGCTCCGTTGCAAGCCAGCCGAGGGGCCGGCTACAGTTTGGTCTTCTCTGCCACCAATGCAGCACGTGGGAAATACAAAAACGTGAGCGACAGCCTCGCCAGCCGAAAACGCGACCGTGCGCCGCCGGAACCGCGCGAAGCGCCCCTCACCTTCGCAGTGCTGGTTTTCCCTGGCTTTCCGATGATGGCATTTTCGTCCGTCATCGAGCCGCTGCGCGCCGTCAACATTCTTGCCAAGCGCGACTGCTATCGATGGGTGATCGTCGGCGCCGATGCGGGTACGGTTGAGGCATCGAACGGCGTCGTCATCCAACCCGGTTTCTCGGCCGCCGACGCGCCGAAGGTCGACCGCATCGTAGTGTGCTCCGGCGGCGACGCCGACCATGTCGTGGCCGATGAGGCGATGAGCTGGATCCGCAAAAGCCTGCGTGGCGGCGCGCATATTGGCGCCGTCGCGGACGCCGCCTTCTTCCTCGCCCGCGCCGGCCTGCTCGACGGCCATGCCTGCACCTTGCACTGGACCAGCCAGGCAGCCTTCAGCGAGGCTTTTCCGGAAATCGAGCTTCGGCGCGATCTGTTCGTCATCGACCGCAAGCGCTTCACCTCGGCCGGCGGCGTCGGCAGCCTCGACATGATGCTGGAAATTATCACGCGCGACTATGGCGCCGAAATCGCGGCGGGCGTTGCCGAATGGTTCGTGCACTCGCCATTGCGGTCGAGCGTCGACCGCAAGCTGATGCCGCTTAGGCTGCGCACCGGCGTCCAGAACGAGCTGGTGCTGTCGGCCATCGCCATCATGGAGGATGCGGTCGAGGAAAGGCTCGGCATGGCGGAGCTGGCGGAACGGCTCGGCGTGTCGGCCGACAAGCTCGAGCGCAGTTTCCGCGCCGAGCTGGATATCTCGCCCAATGGATATTACCGGCGGCTGCGGCTGAAGCGTGCAGCCGACCTGCTGGCGCATTCGACGCTGATGGTGCGCGATGTGGCGCTGGCGTGCGGCTTTGCGTCGATGTCGAGCTTTGCAAGGGCGTTTCGCGAGGAGCACGGGCACGCGCCTAAGGCGATGCGGCGGCATTAGGTGGAGTGGTGCGGCTCCACGCTCCTTCGTCATCCTAGGGCGAAGCGACGCGCAGCGGAGCGAAGACCCTAGGATCCATGCCGTGACCTGAAAGCGTCTCGGCGATGCAGAATTGGCACCCGGCCGCAGCAAGGATTTTCTGCATCGCTGCATTGTCTGGCCGACGTAACGGCATGGATTCTAGGGTCTGCGCGCGTCGCTTCGCTCCTTGCTCGCCCTAGAATGACGAAGTTATGATGCGGCATCCGGCACGACAATCGCGGAATTCCGCACAAGCCTAAAACCGTACCTGGCTATGTTCTCCACAACAGGAGGCCGCACATGAGCATCGTCGTATTCGATCCCGACAGCACCGAGGATGTGGACTTCAAGGACCGCATGCGCCATCCGGCAGCGGCTGATCCGGCCGGCGGCATGTGGCTTTCGGACACGGAGCCGTCCTTCATCGACGCCGACGCGCTGCGCAAGGGGCGGCTGGCCAAGCTGCGCGCCTGGATGCGCGAGGCGGGCTATGGTGGCCTCGTTTTGTTCGATCCATACAACCAGCGCTACGCCACCGGCTCGCGCAACATGTTCGGCTATTTCCTGCGCAACTCGACGCGCTATTTCTTCATCCCGACCGAAGGGCCGATCGTGCTGTTCGAATATCCGCAGAGCTACCATGTCTCGATGGTGCTCGACACGATCGACGAGGCGCGGCCGTCCAAGCTCGTCTGGTCGTCGGTGTCGGGCCGCGACGACGAGACCGCCGGGCCGTTCGCCGACGAGATCGCCGAGCTTCTGAAGAAGCATGGCGGCGGCTCGATGAAGCTCGGGCTCGACCGCTGCAGCCATCTGCAGGCGCTGGCGCTGGAAAAGCGCGGCTGCGAGGTGAAGGACTGCCAGGGCGAGATACTGGCGGTGCGCGCGGTCAAGACGCCGGAGGAAGTGAAATGCCTGCTGGCGTCGATGGCGGGCGCCGAGGCCGCGGTGGCGGCGGTGCGCGAGGCGATCAAGCCTGGCGTTTCCGAGAACGAGCTGTTCGCCATCATGTATGGCGAGGTGATCCGCCAAGGCGGCGAGTTCATCGAGACCCGGCTGCTCACTTCGGGACAGCGCACCAACCCGTGGTTCAACGAGGCGAGCGGGCGCAAGATCAGGCCGGGCGAGTTGCTGGCGCTCGATACCGACACGATCGGCTGCTACGGCTATTATTCCGACTTCTCGCGCACCTTCCGCTGCGGCCCGGGCAAGCCGACGCCCTATCAGAAATCGCTTTACCGCATGGCGCACGACCAGGTGCAGCACAACATCTCGATCGTGAAGCCCGGCATGGCGTTCCGCGAGATCGCCGAAAAAGCCTGGAAGATCCCGGACCGCTTCGTCGACCAGCGCTACACCTCGGTCATGCATGGCGTCGGCATGCATGGTGAGACGCCTTTCATCGCGCACGCGATGGACTACGAGACCTATGGCCGCGATGGCATCATCGTGCCCGGCATGGTGGTGAGCGTGGAAAGCTATATCGGCGAGAAGGGCGGTCGCGAGGGCGTCAAGCTCGAGGATGAGATTCTCATTACCGAGACCGGCACGGAATTGCTTTCGCGGTTTCCGTATGAAGACGAGTTTCTTGACAATTAGCGCCGACGCATCGACAGCACATTTCGCATGAAAACACCCATTTCCATCCGACGCGGTACAGTGGCCGCGGTGTTCATCGATCTCCAGGAGGAGCATCGCAAGGACAAGCGCTATCTGGTCGAGGGTTTTGCCGACATCCTCGCCAATGTGCAGCGCCTGCAGGAGGCGGCGCGGCGCAACTTCGTGCCGCTCTATCATTGGGCGTATATCGTCGATCTCGCCGCGGCGCGGCCGTTCCACCCAGTCGATGAAAGCGGCAAATCGGCCTTCTCCGACAAGGACGATCCGCTGACCGCAATCTGCCATGAAGTGGCGCCGCAAAATGGCGAAGCCACGCTGGTCAAGCAGGAAGCCAGCGCCTTCGCCAAGAACGATTTTGGCGACAAGCTCAAGACCTCGGGCATCGAATGGCTGGTGATTGCGGGCGTTTGGACCGAGGCCTGCATCGACGCGACGGTGAAGGACGCGGTAGCGCGCGGCTTTCGCGTGCTTTTGGTCAAGGATGCCTGCGGCAGCGCCAGTGCCGCCATGCACCAGACCGGCATCCTCAACCTCGCCAACCGCCTCTATGGCGGCGCCGTCACCAACACGCTCGACGCCTGCCGGCTGTTGGCGGGAGACACCGTGAAGGTGTGGCAGGTCGAGGGCTCGGTGCCGCTGCGTTTCACCTTCGAGAACGCTGTGCAGCTCTACGCCGAGCTTTGACGGCAGTGACCCGAGCCCAAACCGATCCGTCGAGCCGCGGCCAATATGCCGACCGGCTCGATCCGGAGTTGTGGGATTATATCGACGAGGTCAACAGCTGGTACCCGCCGGAGATCCTTGCAGCATCCATAGCCGAGCAACGCGCGATCTATGATCGGATGTGCGTCGCGTTTCACCAAGGTCATCCGGAAGGCGTGACGACCAGCGACGGTCTCGTAACGACGGCCGCGCATGCGATCCCGATCCGATACTACCGCATGGCCCACAACACCGCGGCGGCGATCATCGTCTATTACCATGGCGGCGGTTTTGTGCTTGGCGACCTCGATAGCCATGACGACATCTGCGCCGAAATCTGCGTCGGCACCGGTTTCGAGGTGGTCTCTGCCGGCTACCGGCTGGCGCCGGAGCATCTGCACCCGGCCTCTTACGACGATGCGCTTGCCGTGTTCGAATGGGTCGCCGCGGCGAGCACACTGCCGATTGTGCTTTGCGGCGAAAGCGCCGGCGGAAATCTCGCTGCCGCGGTGGCGCAAGCGACGCGGCGCCATGAACGGCACGCTGTTGGCCAGATGTTGATCTATCCGGAGCTGGGCGGCGACGAGACCGGGCGCTCTTATGTCCAGCATGCCGAAGCGCCGCTGCTCAGCGTAAGCGACATCGAGTTCTACCGTGGCATCCGGTCCGCGCCCGGGCAGTCACAGGACGATCCAACGTTCTCGCCGCTTCGAGACCACGATTTCTCCGGCCTGCCGCCGACGATCATCGTCACCGCCGAATGCGACCCGCTATCGTCCGACGGCGAAGTCTATTGCGACCGCATCCTTGCCGCCGGCGGCCACGCCTGGTGGCGCGAGGAGAAGCGGCTGGTGCACAGCTTTCTGCGGGCAAGGCCGACCGTTCCGCGCGCTGCGGAGGCGTTCGCGAGGATTGTTGCTGATGTTCACGCGCTCGGCGCAGCGACGAAGCGCTGATCTAGGAGCCTTGAGAGAAATCCTGCAGGACAGAGGGCCTGTGAAGGATCGCGGCCCCGGGAGATCAAGGTTCCTCGCCCCACGAAAGTGGGGAGAGGTGGCTCGGCGAAGCCGAGACGGAGAGGGGAGCGCCCTACGAAGGCCCCCTCTCCGTCCGCTTCGCGGCCACCTCTCCCCCGCCTTCGGCGGGGGCGAGGAACCCAAGCTTGGTTACTCTGCGGAACAGCGCACAAGAACTGCGGAAACCAAACCATTTCGTGGCGGAAAGCGGACCTATCATTCCCTCGCAGGCAACGGCGCTCCGGCGGACGCATCCGCCCCCGCATGGCGGCCCGGAGCGCCCAACAACAGAGGGAACGACGATGAAATTCATGCTGACCGACAGAAAACTGCACCCGCGTGCCAAGCCGATCGCCGACGATTTCAAGAAGGGCGCGATCAGCCGGCGCGAATATCTGGCTTTGATGGCCGGCTTCGGCGTCAGCGCCGCCGGCGCCATGGCGCTGGGCGGTATCGCTCCCTCACCTGCCTGCGCCGCCGAGCCGAAAAAGGGCGGCGTGCTGCGCGTGGCGATGAACGTCAAAGGTTTTAAAGACCCGCGCACCTTCGACGGCGTCGAGATGTCGAATGTCGCGCGTCAGTGCAACGAATATCTGGTGCGCTGGAAAACCGACTTCTCCTTCGAGCCCTGGCTGCTCGAAAGCTGGGAGACCAGCGACGACGCCAAGACGATCACGCTGCACGTGCGCAAGGACATCACCTGGTCGAACGGCGACATTTTCAACGCCGAGGACGTGATCCACAACCTCAACCGCTGGTGCGATGCCTCGGTCGCCGGCAATTCGGTCGCCGCGCGCATGGGCGCGCTGGTCAATGCCGACACCAAGAAGCCGGTCGACGGAGGCATTCAGAAGGTCGACGACTACACCGTCAAGATCAACCTGCCGAAGCCCGACATCTCGCTGATCGCCGGCATGGCCGACTATCCGGCGCTGATCATGCACCGCTCCTATGAAGGCGATGCCGATCCGAAGAAGGCTTTGGCCATCACTACCGGCCCTTGCGAGCTGGTGAGTTGGGACGCCGAGACGGGCGCGGAGGTGAAGCGCAAGGACAAGCCCTGGTGGAAGGGCGAATTCTATCTCGACGGCATAAAATGGGTCGACTACGGCTCCGATCCCAACGCCACGCTGTCCGCCTTCGAGTCCGGAGAGATCGACACCGACCACGAGACCACGGCGGATGCCGTGTCGCAGACCGATCAGATGGGCCTGCAGAATTCCGAGATCGCCACCGGCTCGACCATCGTCGCGCGCTTCAATGTCTCCAACGCGCCCTATGACGACCTCAAGGTGCGCCGCGCCGCCCAGCTTGCCGTCGACAATGCGGCCGTCCTGAAGCTCGGGCTCGACGGCCGCGGCAAGCCCGCCGACAACCACCATGTCGGCCCGATGCATCCGGAATTCGCCGATATCGGCCCGGCCAAACGCGATGTCGAACAGGCCAAGAAGCTTATTTCGGAATCCGGCAAGGCCGACCACGAATATGAGCTGATCTCGGTCGACGTCGAATGGCAAAAGAGCACCGCCGACGCGATTGCCGCGCAAATCCGCGAGGCCGGCCTGAAGATCAAGCGCACCGTGCTGCCGGCCGCGACCTTCTGGAACGACTGGGCCAAGTTCCCCTATTCCTGCACCGAATGGCTCGGCCGCCCGCTCGGCGTGCAGGTGCTGGCTTTGGCCTACAAATCGGGCGGCGCCTGGAACGAAAGCGCCTATGCGAACAAGGAGTTCGACGAGCTTCTCGACAAGGCGCTTGCAACGCCGGATGCCACCCAGCGCAAGGAGATCATGGCCAAGATCGAGACCAACCTGCGCGACTCCGGCATTATCGTCCAGCCCTATTGGCGCTCGGTCTACCGCACCTATCGCAAGGGCGTGCAGGGCTGCGAACAGCACCAGGCGCTTGAGCAGCATTTCGAGACGGTGTGGCTGGAGTCCTGATCCTCCCAGGAGCGAGCGGCCGGCGCGACCTTCCCGTCGCGTCGGCCGTCTGCCATTTGCCAGCGATTGCCTTCAGCTCAGATTGCGTCGGCGGCGCCGATTGCTAGGAAAAGACGGCCAACAGTTTGTCGACGCCACCGCCCTCCTTCGCACGCCGCAAGGCTATGTATGTGGTCGTCGCGACGGCAGGGCGAAAAAGCACACGGCGACCGCCAGCGAGAGAACTGGATTCCGTCCGACGAACGCCCAGCCGGAATTTACCGGCTGCACCTGGGCTTTCCAAAGCCATCGGGTGATCTCTGCTGCCTAGGAGAAGATCTCCGCCAGTTCGTCGATGCTTGCGCCTTCTTTCGCCTGGCGCAGCTCGACATAGCTCACCGCGGTTGCGATCGAGAGCACCATCGAGACCACCGTCTGCACCAGCGCGGCTCCGATCTCGGCGATGATGCCGCCGAACAGCACCAGAACGAGCAGCATCCCCCACTGGATGATCATCGCGATGATGACGAGAATGAGGAACAGACCGAAAAGCCCCCAGCGGCTGCCCTTGGTGAGAACCCGGCTGCGCGACATCGAGCCGAAGACGCCACGCCGCTCCTGGATCAGGACCGGCACCGACATCGACCAGCCGAGCCAGAGGATAATGCCCGGCACGATCAACAGCATCAGGCCGATACCCGCACCGAGACCGACGAGCAGGCCGATGCCAAGCGTCGGCAGCAGAAAGCGGATCGCAATCTGGATGCAGTCGGCAAAGGACGGACGCTTGCCATTGAGGTCCTCAATGGTCGCCCGCACCAGCGCCGACTGCAGCAGCAGCGCGCACGCGAACGAAATCAATCCGGCAATGATGGTGATGTAGGAATTGCGAAACATGGCGCCTGGGTCGGCCATGGTGCCGGGGTCGCGCTGCATCATGGCGTCGATCTGCGGCTGGGTCCACAGCCTGATGAGCAATGCCGGCAGACCCGAAAACAAAGCCGCCAACCCCGCGCAAAGTCCGAGGTTTCGGCCAATCACTCCGAAGGTGTTGCTGAATACCCTGCCGATCTCGAATCGGCCGGGTCGTCCCAACGTTGCCGTCGTCATGATAATTTTCCCCCGAGTCACCGCAGCATTCATCGGCGACTTCAAAGTAAATTTGCCAAGATTGAAAGGCTACGTCCAGTGCGCTTGCAATTGTCATGGCGTATTGCCAGTGTCGGCCCCGAACCGCAGGTTGCAGGGGGAACGAGCGGGTGACAGCCGCAGGGACGGAAGAGGCCGGACGGCTGGCGCAGCTGCACAAGCAACTGCTCGGGGACGATTCGATCCAGTTCGCCTTGCCGACCTACGTGCGGCCCGAGCCGCCGGAGTGGCTGAAGCCGCTTCTGGACGGCTTGGCGACGCTCGGTCCCTACATGATCTATCTGTTCTGGGGCGCGGTCATCATCGGCGTCGCGATCATTGCTTTTCTGCTTTTCCTTGAGGCGAAAGGCGTTGCCTGGCGCCTGCCATGGCGGCGGAAACGCGAAGAAACCGAAGCGAAGGAAGAGTGGCGCCCTGACGCGGGGGCGGCCCAGGTCCTGCTCTCCGAGGCCGATGCGCTCGCCGCGCGCGGCGAGTATGACGAGGCGGTACATCTTCTGTTGCGCCGCAGCGTCTCCGACATCGCCACCAGGCTGCCGGATTTCCTGCGTCCGTCTCTCACCGCGCGCGATATCGCCGCCGCCGGTTCCATCCCCACCCGGCCCCGCGCCGCCTTCAGCGAGATCGCCCGCATCGTCGAGGCGGCCTTGTTTGCCCGCCGACCCGTCGGGGTCGAAGGCTGGCAGCAGGCGCGCGGGGCCTATGAGCGGTTCGCCTTCCGGGATGCCTGGGCATGACCGCGCAGATGACAGGCGCAGCGCAAGAACCGTTCAGCCGCAAGACACTGTTCTGGGGCATTTTCGCCAGCATGCTGGCGGCGGCCGGGTTTTTTCTGCTGTCCACCTATGCGCCGGATTTCCGTCAGCCCCAGGGCGGTGCCACACCGTTCTCGAAGGGCGGCACCGGCTATGCCGGGCTTGTCGAATGGCTGAAGCTCACCAACGGACAGGCGCCGCCGATGGAGCGCGGCGAGAAGGACCTCGCGTCCCCCGTGGCGTCGACCTTCCTGCTCGTCGTCACCATCGCGCCGGGCAGCGACCCGGCCGCGCTCGATCGCCTTATCAAGCTGCGCTCTGGCAAAGACACGTTGTTCGTGCTGCCCAAATGGCAGACCTTTCCCTTGTTCAGCCATGAAGGCTGGGAGGAAAAGGTCGGGCCGCTGCCCAACAACGTCGTCAACGACTGGCTCGGCCGCATCGCCAAGACCAAGCTCGGCGAGGCCAAGAACACGCTCTCGCAGATCAACATCGCGGGCCGCATAGTGGCCGCGCCGGAGGAGCTGCAATGGGTGGCGGACGACCATCCGCTGATCGCGGCGGGCGACGGCAGGGCTATCCTGACCGAGCTCGACAACGAACCCTTCTACATCCTCACCGATCCCGATTTCCTCAACAATGCCGCGCTGAAGGACGAGCAGAAGGCGGCCGCCGCGCTCGACATCATCGCCATGCTGGAGCCCGCCAAGGGAGCCGTCATGTTCGACCTGACGCTGCACGGCATCGGCGGCAACTACGATCTTGCCAAGCTGCTGATCGAACCGCCTTTCCTGGCTTTGACGCTGTCGGTGCTGGTGGCGGCCGCGCTCGCCTTCCTGCACGGGCTCGGCCGCTTCGGTCCGCCGCGCGCCGAAGGGCGCGCCATCGCCTTCGGCAAGCGGGCGCTGGTCGACACCACGGCGATGCTTTTGAAGCGCGCCGGGCGGCTGCAGGAGCTTGGCGACCGTTACGCAGCGCTGATGCGCCAGCGCGCGGCCGCCCTGCTCGGCGCGCCGCACGGACTGCAGGGCGAGGCGCTCGACCGCTGGCTCGATTCCCGCGACAAGGAAGAACAGCACGGCTTCACCGCCCGCTTCAGGGCAGTACACGATTCCAACAATCTGGCCGCAATGCACTCAGCAGCCGAAAAGCTGCATGACTGGACGGCAAGGAGGCTCATTGAACGTCGATGAAGTGAAGACCCTGGCGAACGCGATCAGGGAAGAAGTGGCAAAAGCGATCACCGGACAGCGCGACACGGTCGACCTGATGCTGACGGCGCTGTTTGCCGGCGGGCATATCCTGCTCGAAGGCCCGCCCGGCACCGCCAAGACGATGACGGCGCGCTGCTTCGCGCAGGCGCTCGGCGTCGCCTATGGCCGCATCCAGTTCACGCCCGACTTGATGCCCGGCGATATCGTCGGCGCCAACATCTATAATTTCCAGACCGGGCAGTTCACGCTGACGCGCGGCCCGATCTTCTGCGACCTTTTGCTCGCCGACGAAATCAACCGCACGCCGCCGAAGACGCAAGCCGCGCTGCTCGAGGCCATGCAGGAGCATGCCGTCACCTTCGACGGCACCACCCATTCGCTCGGCCGGAATTTCATGGTGGTGGCGACGCAGAACCCCATCGAGCATCAGGGCGTCTATCCGCTGCCCGAGGCGCAGCTCGACCGCTTCCTGTTCAAGCATCGGGTGAGCTATCCGGATCTCACCGAAGAGCGCGCCATCATCGTCCATCACGGCGGCGGCTCGGCGTCGCACGACATCGAGCAATACGGCATCAAAGCGCGGACCGACCGCAAGATGCTGGAAGCGGCGCTGGCCACCGTCGGCGACGTCACGCTGGTCGACGACGTCGTCGGCTATATCGCGGCACTTGTGCGCGGCACGCGCGAAAGCCCCGACCTGGAAGTGGGAGCGAGTCCACGAGCGGGCGCCATGCTGGCGAGAGCCGCGCGCGCCAGGGCGGCGCTCGACGGCCGCAACTATGTCATCCCCGACGACGTCAAGGCGCTGGCCGTGCCGGCGCTGCGTCACCGTGTCGTTCTCTCGCCGGCCGCGCAGATCGACGGGCGGCTGGTCGAGCAGATCGTCTCCGACCTCGTCGACAATACGGAAGCGCCGCGTTGATCTATCCGAGCGGCCGAGCGGTCTGGACAGCTGCGGCGGGGGCAATCCCCGCCTTCCTCATCGCGCTCGCTTTGCCGCATGTCTGGTATCTCGGCCTGTTGTGGATCTGCCTGCTGCTTGCCTTCCTGGCGGTGGACGCAGCCGCAGGCAGGGGTCGCGCCTCGCTCGACGCCACGCTGACGGCGCCGCCGCAGGTCGGCGTCGGCGGGCGCTTCACGCTGCACGTGGCGGCCGGCGCCGGCGCAAGGCTGCGGCGCCTGCAGGCGCGTGTCGGGCATGACCAGCGGGTCCAGCCATTGGCCGGCACTGGCGGCGCGCTGCCGGCCAATGGCGGCACGCTCGATCTCGAATTCGAGGCCATCCGCCGCGGCATCGCCGGCTTCGACCGTCTCTGGCTGCGCTGGCAGGGTCCGTTCGGACTGATCTGGAACCAGGTCGTGTTGCCGGTCGACCGCAAGGTCGCGGTGCTGCCCAATGTCAACAGCGCGCGCGACGAGGCGATCACGCTCTTGCAGCGCTCGGCCCTTGCCGACGGCCATACGCAGAAGCGCGTCGGCCAGGGCCGCGAGTTCGAAGCGCTGAAGGATTACCAGCCCGGCATGGGGCGGCGCATGATCGACTGGAAGCGCAGCGCCCGGCACGGCAAGCTTCTGGCGCGCGAGTTCCGGATCGAGGAGAACAACAACATCGTTTTGGCCATCGATAGCGGCCGGCTGATGTGCGAGCCGGTCGACGGCGTGCCCAAGGTCGACCGCGCGGTGACGGCAGCACTTCTGTCGGCCTTCATCGCGCTCAAGGGCGGCGACCTCGTCAGCCTGTTTTCCTTCGACGCCCGGCCGCGCGTCTCCAGCGGCGCGGTGCGCGGCTCGCCAAGCTTCACCATGATCCAGAAGCGCGCCGCCGAGATCGACTATTCGACCGAGGAGACCAATTTTACTCTCGCGCTGACCACGCTTTCAGCCAGGCTCGACCGGCGCTCGCTGGTCATCGTCTTCACCGATTTCGTCGACCCGATCAGCGCCGAGCTGATGCTGCGCACCGTGGGCCGGCTGACCGAACGGCATCTGGTGCTGTTCATGCTGATGCGGGATGTCGAGCTTGAAACGCTGGCCGACATGGCCCCGGCGGCGCCCGAGGATGTCGCCCGCTCCGTCACCGCCGGCGATCTGTTGCGGCAGCGGCAGGTGGTGATCGGCAGGCTCAGGCTGCTCGGTGCGCATGTCATCGAGGCCGACCACCAGCGGCTCGGCCCGGCGCTGGTCGAGCGCTATATCCAGCTCAAGGAGGAGAACCTCTTATGACGCTGTCGGCCGGCACCGATTCCGTGCGCCAGTCGCTGGCAAGCTTCCGCCAGGAGCGCGAGGCCGACTGGAAAGCCTTCGAGGCGCTGCTTGCGCGCGTCGAGAAGCGCGCGCCGCGCGCGCTGTCGGAAGACGAATTGCTGTCGTTGCCGCTCCTCTACCGTTCGGCGCTGTCGTCGCTTTCGGTGGCGCGCGCGACCTCGCTCGACAGCGCGCTGATCGCCTATCTCGAGGCACTCTGCCTGCGCGGCTATTTCTATCTCTATGGCGCGCGGCGGAGCTTGAGAACGCGCATCGGCGACTTCTTCCTGCACGACTGGCCGGCGGCGATCCGCGACCTTTGGCGCGAAGTATGGACATCGGTCGGGCTCACCGTCATCGGTGCCATTGCCGGCTATTGGCTGGTCGCTTCGGACAAGCGCTGGTACGACGCCATCATCGCGCCGAGCCTGGCGGGCGGGCGCACCCCGGATTCGTCGGCCGAGACGCTGCGCAGCGTGCTTTACGGCGGCGGCGATCATTTCCTGTCGGGCTTCGCGGCCTATCTCTTCACCCACAACACGCAGGTCTCGATCCTGGCCTTCGCGCTGGGCTTCGCCTTCGCCGTGCCGAGCGTTCTGATCATCCTGATGAATGGCTGCATGCTCGGCGCCATTTTCCAGATCTATGCCGCCAAGGGCCTGGGTTTCGAGCTCGGCGGCTGGCTTTCGATCCACGGCACGACGGAGCTGTTCGCCATCGCCATCGCGGGAGCTGCCGGCATGCGCATCGGCACCAGCATCGCCTTTCCCGGCGAGCTGACCCGCATGGCGGCCGCGGCGCGAGCCGGGCGCGTGGCGGCGACCGCCATGATCGGCGTCACGGTGATGCTGCTTTTCGCCGGACTGCTGGAAGGCATCGGCCGGCAGACGATCACCAGCGACCTCGCCCGCTATTCGATCGGCGGCGGCATGCTGGCGATCTGGATCTCATATTTCTACCTGTTGCGGATGGTGCGGCATGGCGACCGCTAGGACAGGGAGGGTCAAGAACCCGGCAGCGCTGATCCGTCCGCTGGTGACACCCGAAGGCGTGGACCTGCGGGTCAAGCTGGCGGATGCCGGCACCCGCGCTTCCGGATTCCTGCTCGACGTGGTGATCATCGTCGTCACGGCCGTGATCGTCTCGCTGGTGATGATCTTCGGCCTTGCCGGGCTTGGTATCCAGGATGCGCAGCCGCTGTTCATCGTCTGGATCATCTTCATCTTCTTCCTGCGCAACGTCTATTTCATCGCCTTCGAAGCGGGCCGGCGGGCAGCCACGCCGGGCAAGCGCATGGTTGGCGTGAGGGTCGCGTCGCGCAGCGGCGCCGGCCTCACCATCGACCAGGTCATCGCGCGCAATCTGATGCGCGAGATCGAAGTTTTTCTGCCGCTGTCGATCCTCGCCGCGCGCGCCAGCGCCGATGTCGCCGACACGCTGACGACCATCTTCGGCCTGGTCTGGGCGCTGCTGTTCTCGCTGTTCCCGTTGTTCAACCGCGACCGGCTGAGGATCGGCGACCTGCTCGCCGGCACCTGGGTGGTCGAGGCGCCGAAAGTGGCCCTGGTCGAAGACCTTTCGCAGCGCAAGGACCTGGTCGCGGCCCGCTTCCAGTTCAGCCCCGCGCAGCTCGACGCCTATGGCATCGCCGAACTGCAGAAGCTTGAGGAAGTGCTGCGCCGCGACGATTCTTCGGCGCTGAAGGCGGTAGCCGAGACCATCGCCCGCAAGATCGGCGCCCGGGTCGAGCCGATCGATTCAAAGGCTTTTCTCACCGCCTATTACGGCGAGCTGCGGGCGCATCTGGAGCGCAAGCTGCTGCTGGGGAACCGCAAGGCGGACAAGTATGCCCGGTAGCGGAGCGTCCCTCGCCTACCCCACCCACTTCTCGTAATCCGACACCAGCAGGTGCAGCGGCGCCACATCCTCGTCGATGTTGGAGAAGCGGCCGATCGGGTCGCGGAAGACATTGTCGGTGAGGTCGTCATTGACCGTCGAGACCTCGCCGATCAGCACATCCTTGCCCTCGGCCCAGAAGGCGTGCCAGACGCCGGGCAGCAGCGTCACGCTCTGGCCCGGATCGAGCTTCAGCAGCCCGCCTGCCGGCAGTCTGGTCATGGTGCCGTCGACCGGCACCGAGACTTCGGCCTTGGGGTCGATGCCGCCGTCGCGGTCGTGCATGAACAGTTCCAGCACCAGCTTGCCGCCGCCGCGGTTGATGATGTCCTCGGCCTTGATGTTGTGGCGGTGCATCGGCGAGAGCTGATCCTTGCGCGAGATCATGATCTTCTCGGCATAGAGCATGCCCATGCCGAGCTTCATGTCCTCGTAACGGCCGTTGCGCACGGTGAACAGGAACAGGCCGAGCTCGTCGAACTTCTCCTGGCCGTAGTCGGTGATGTCCCAGCCGAGACGGGAGGTGAAGATGGCCGGGGAGTCGCCCTTATGCGCCTTCATCTCTTCCGGCGACCAATAGGCGAAGGGCGGCATGATATAGCCGAAGGAGCGGATGAAGGCGTCGGCTTCGCGGATGATGTCGTTGATCTTGGAGCGCTTCATGGGTTCTCTTCCTTCCGGCCGCCGCCTGCTGAAATCCGTCCTTCCGAATAGCCCAATGCCGGTCCTCTGTCGACGCAAACCGGCGGATCTGGCCCCGTGACATGGGCTTCGTTCGGGGCCATAACCCAACTGATTTGTTTTAACGCAATGTCTTTGTCCCACAGCGGATCGCCGCGCGGAAGACATGCTCGGACGGGTGATCTCATGGCAAGCATAGCCGATCTCGACACACCGGCGATCCTCATCGATGCTGCCCGCGCCGAGGCGAACATCAAGAAAGCGCAGGCCCATGCGGATGCTCACGGGCTGAAGCTCCGCCCGCATATCAAGACGCACAAGCTGCCTTACTGGGCGAAGAAGCAGGTGGAGGCGGGCGCCGTCGGCATCACCTGCCAGAAGATCGGCGAGGCCGAGGTGATGGCTGATGCCGGGCTGACCGACATTTTTCTCCCTTACAACATCCTTGGTCGCGCCAAGCTGGAGCGGCTGAAGGCGCTACATGGGCGCGTGACGCTATCGGTGACGGCGGACAGCCATGAGACGCTTGAAGGTCTTGCCGCCACTTTCACCGACGCCGGCCATCCACTGCAGGTGCTGGTCGAGTGCGACACGGGCATGGGCCGCTGCGGCGTGCAGAGCGCCGACGAAGCGGTGGCGCTGGCGAAGGTGATCGATCAGGCCAAGGGCCTCAGCTTCGGCGGGCTGATGACCTATCCGGCGGCTGGGCGCGCCGCCGAGACGGAGGCATGGCTGAGCAATGCACGCTCTACGCTAACAGCGGCCGGGCTTGAATGTGCCCGCATTTCCAGCGGCGGCACGCCGGACATGTGGCGCTCCGGCGAGGACGGCGTCGTCACCGAATACCGGCCCGGTACCTACATCTATCTCGACCGCTACCAGGTCGCCAAAGGCGTCGGCACGCTGGACGACTGCGCGCTGACCGTGCTGGCAACCGTGGTCAGCCATCCGACGGCGACTCGCGCCATTCTCGACAGCGGCAGCAAGGCGCTGTCCTCCGATACGCTCGGCCTGCCGGAGTTCGGCGAGTTGCTCGGCATGCCGGGCGCCCGCGTCACGGGCTTGAGCGAAGAGCACGGCTCCGTCACGCTTTCGGACGGCGCCAAGCTGCGCATCGGCGAACGCGTGCGCGTCGTTCCCGATCATTGCTGCGTGGTGACGAATTTGTTCGACCAGGTGCATCTGATCGACGGCGACAAGGTGCTGGAAACGCTGCCGGTGGCGGCAAGGGGCAGGATGGGGTGAAACGCGCCTTTCCCTTCTCCCCTTGTGGGAGAAGGTGGCCGCGAAGCGGCCGGATGAGGGGTGCTCCAGGCAACACAGACGTCTCACTCCGCTGGAACACCCCTCATCCGTCTCGGCGCTGCGCGCCGATCCACCTTCTCCCACAAGGGGAGAAGGTTAAGTGCGCTCCGCCTGCCGCGCGGCAACTCTGCGCATCGCGGTCACGCGCCTGCGGAAAATCTCCGTGCGCATCGCCATCAGGTGCAGCACGAAGAACAGCACGGTGAAGCCGAGCGCCATCACGGCCAGCGGCCACAGCATCGAGGGGTCTATGGTCGGGCCGCCGAGGCGGAAGACCGAGGCCGGCTGGTGCAGCGTGTTCCACCAGTCGACCGAGAATTTGATGATCGGGATGTTGATGAAGCCGACCAGCGTAATAATGGCGGCAGCCCAGGCGGCGCGGCCGGCATCGTCCAGCGCGCGGGTCAGCGCGATGATGCCGAGATACATCAGGAAAAGCACGAAGACCGAGGTCAGCCGCGCGTCCCAGACCCACCAGGTGCCCCACATCGGCTTACCCCAGATGGAGCCGGTGATGAGCGCCAGCGCGGTGAAGGTGGCGCCGATCGGGGCCGCCGCTTTCAGGGCCACATCGGCCAACGGATGACGCCAGACCAGCGTGCCCAACGCCGAGATCGACATGATCGTGTAGCACATCATGGCGAGCCACGCGAAAGGCACGTGAATATACATGATGCGCACGGTGTTGCCCTGCTGGAAATCCTCGGGCGCGGTGAAGCTCATATAAAGGCCGACGGCGAGCAGGATCGCCGCGATCGCCGCCAGCCATGGAACGACTTTGTCCGCCAACCCGACGAAGCGCGTCGGATTGGCGAGATCGGCCCAGGCGCTTAAGCGTGAGGTAGTGTCGCTCATGCCGACCTAAATAGACCGGAGATTGGCCTGGGGCAATCGGGGGAGTGTCGCGCTTTCCCTTCTCCCCTTGTGGGAGAAGGTGTCGCCGAAGGCGACGGATGAGGGGGTGTTCCAGGAAAGCCAGCGTCTCACTCCGCTGGAACACCCCTCATCCGTCTCGGCGCTATCGCGCCGATCCACCTTCTCCCACAAGGGGAGAAGGGAGAAGCGTTCTGTCTTACGCCGCTTCCGTCACCGGACGGCTGAGGCGGCGGACTTCCTCGTCGTTGAGCAGGCCGCCGGCGCGCAGCAGGGCGGCGAAGCGGCCGTTGCGCAGCGACAGCTCGGTGAAGCCGCCCATCTCGACCACCCTGCCCTTGTCCATGAAGACGACGAGGTCGGCGTCGCGGACCGTGGTCAGGCGGTGGGCGATGATGAAGGTCGTGCGGTTGCGGCGCAGCTCGTCGATGGCCTCCTTGACGCGATCCTCGGTTTCGACGTCGAGCGCGCTGGTCGCCTCGTCGAGCACCAGGATCGGCGCATCCTTGAGCACCGCGCGGGCGATGGCGATACGCTGGCGCTCGCCGCCCGAGAGCTGGCCGCCGCGCTCGCCGACGACGGTGTCGTAGCCGCCGCTCTTGGCCAGGATGAAGTCCTGAGCGGCGGCGGCATTGGCGGCAGCGTGAACCTCGTCATTGCTGGCATCGGCGCGGCCGACACGGATGTTGTCCTCGATCGAGCGGTTGAGCAGGCCGGCGTCCTGGAAGACGGTGGCGATCGAATGGCGCAGCGACTTGCGGGTCACCGTGCGGGTGTCGATGCCGTCGATCAGGATGCGGCCGCTGGCGGGCGTGAAGACGCGCTGCAAGAGATTGATGAGCGTCGTCTTGCCGGCGCCGGTCGGGCCGACGATGGCGACCGTCTGGCCGGCCTGGACCTCGAAGGAGACGTCCTCGATGCCGTGGCCCGAATTGGCGAACTCGAAGCTGACATCCTCGAAGCGGACGTGGCCGGTGACGTTGGTCAACTCGCGCAATCCGTCGGGCTCGGCGGTCTCGGCAGCCGAATCCTCGAGACGATAGAACTCCTCGAGCTTGGCACGAGCCTCGGAAATCTGAGTGGTGAAGGCCGACATCTGGTCGAGACGGGCGATCAGCATTCCGGCAAAGCCGGTGAAGGCAACGACATCGCCGACGCGGAGCTGGCCACGGGTGACGAGATAAGCGCCGATCGAGAGCACGATCATCATCGAGATGGTCGACGACAGACGGTTCAGCGCATTGGCGATCGCCCACCAGTCGAGCACCGGGTTCTGGGCGTCGAGCAGATCCTTCACATAGCGCTTCAGCGTCGCAGTCTCGTGGCCGATGCGATTGTAGCTCTGCAGCACGGCAACGTTGCTGACGCTGTCGGTCACGTGGGCAAACACGGTATGGTAGTGGCGTTCGACGGCAGTCTGCCCCGACTTGGTGCGGCGCATGACGAGGCGGCCGATACCGACATAGAGCACGCCCAGGCCAAGCAGCACGACGGACATGCGGATGTCCATGGACAGCGCGGTCGGAACCAGCAGCACCAGCGCGATGGCCGTCGAGAGATGCACGCGCATGAATTCGAGCCACAGGCTGAACAGGGTCTCGACCGCGCGCAGCAGCGTGTGCAGCGAATTGGATGTGCCGCGCTGATGGTGCCAGGCAAGCGGCATGGTGATGACACGCTCGAAGGACTGGCACAGCACCTCGGAGCGGCGGGCATGGGCGAAGCGGTCGGCGCCGCGCGCCACCAGCACGAAGGCGACGACGTTGAAGGCACCAAGAGCGGCCCAGACGGCGAGCGTCGAAAACACCGCGCCTTTTTCGGAGATGGCACCGATCACCCGGCCCAGGAGGATGGGCTCAAGGATCGCGATCGCCGCGAGCGCGACATTGGCGCCGCAAATCAGCGCAACGCGCTTCTTGTCGGACGCCAGATAACCCAGCGCTCTAAAGTAGATCTGCAGAAGTGACACTTCAGCTACTCCGCCAAACTCTTGTCTGTGCTCAATGCCCGAATTGTGCACCGCACCATTTTCTGACACGTATCGGTTAACGTGTCGCGAAACAATGCGTCGTCTATCGCTTCCGTTCCCATTTAGCGAACAAAAGATGACGACGGTACGAAATCTGACGTGATCACCTAACGGTTTGAGATAAAAGGTGAAATGTCAGGCTTGCGGCAAAATAATGGCACCTGCCTCGCGCTGCCACATTTTTAATCACAAGCTGCTTGCTTAGGCTGCCCTAAAGGAAGGCGCGCGATCGGGCGCGAGAGGCCGCGCCAAGTAAAAAGGGCGTCGGCCGCGCACCCCGAAAGATGCGCGGCCGACGAACCAAACCTTTGATTTTACGCAGGTATCCTGACGACGACCTCGGTCTTGTCGCCAGCTTTCGGCTCGAAAGAGGCCGATTTTTTCTTCGAACCATCGACTTCTAGCGAGATCGACTTGGTCTTTTTGTCGCGGATAACACGAAGCTTGATCTCGCCGTCGAACATCTTGAGCGTCGCGGCGTAGCCGTCCCAGTGCCCGGGCAGCTTCGGCCTAAACGTGATCTCCTTGCCGCGCCGCTCGATACCGAGAATGCCCTCCACCGCGGCGCGGTAAAGCCAGCCGGCCGAGCCCGTGTACCAGGTCCAGCCGCCGCGGCCGCCCTTGCCTTCGCCGGCATAAATGTCGGCGGCCACGACATAGGGTTCCACGCGATAGTGCTCGGCCGCCGCCTCGTCCGAAGCGTGGTTGACCGGGTTCAGCATCGAGAAGCAGCGATAAGCCTCGTCGGTGCGGCCCATTTCAGCCAGCGCGATGACGAACCATGTCGCGGCATGGGTGTATTGGCCGCCATTCTCGCGCACCCCCGGCGGATAGCTCTTGATATAGCCGGGATCCTTCTCGCTCTTGGAGAAGGGCGGCGTGAACAGCTTGACGATCTTGAGCTCGTCATCGACCAGCATCTTGGTCGCCTGTTCCATGGCCGTCGTCGAACGGGCAGGATCGCCCTCGCCCGACAGCACGCTCCAGGACTGGGCGATGGAGTCGATCCTGCACTCGTCCGAATTGTGCGAGCCGAGCGGCGTACCGTCGTCGAAGCTGCCGCGCCGGTACCACTGGCCGTCCCAGGCGGTGCTTTCCAAGGCCCGTTTCAGCGCGTCCGCGTGCTTGGTCCAGGCCTGCGCCCGCTTGGTGTCGCCCTGCCCTTTGGCGACAGGCGCGAAGTCGGTGAGCGTCTTCAGCAGGAACCAGCCCAGCCACACGCTCTCGCCCTTGCCGCCCTCGCCGACACGGTTCATGCCGTCGTTCCAGTCGCCGCCAAGGATGAGCGGCAGGCCGGCGGGGCTGCTGCGCTTGATCGCGAGATCGAGCGCCCGCGCGCAATGTTCATAGAGCGGCGCGGTGTTCTTGGTGATCTCCGGCGTGAAGAAGGCGTCGTGCTCGCCCTCGCCGAGCTGCTGCCCGTCGATGAAGGGCAACTGCTCCTTGAGGATACCGGCGTCGCCCGTCACCTCGATGTAGCGGGCCGTCGCATGCGCCAGCCAGACGACGTCGTCCGAGATCATCGTGCGCACCCCGGCATCGGTGCGCGGCAGCCACCAATGCTGCACGTCGCCTTCCGGGAATTGCCGGCGCGCCGCGTTGAGGATCTGGTCGCGCGCCAGCGTCGAGTCATGCGCCAGAAGCGAGAGCGTGTCCTGCAACTGGTCGCGGAAGCCGAACGCGCCGCTCGCCTGGTAGAAGGCCGAGCGCGCGCGGATGCGGCAGGCCAGGCTCTGGTAAGGCAGCCAATGGTTGACCATGGCGTTCATCGCTTTGTCGGGCGTCTCGACCTGGATGGTGTCGAGGAAGCCGCGCCAGGCGCGCTCGTTATCGGCCAAGCGCTGATCGAAATCCTTGCCGCGATGGGTCTGCACCAGCGCGCTCGCCTCGGCGGGCGTGGCAGCGTCGCCAAGCAGCCAGGACAGTGTCACGTCGCCGCCGGCGGGAATGTCGATGTCGCTGGCGACGACAGCGCAGGGATCGTCGCCCGCCTCGATGCGGCCGGAAAGCGCAAGCCCACCAAGCACGGCCTGCGGATATTCGGTCGTGCCGTGCCTGCCGATGAACTCGCTGCGGTCGGCGGTTACCGAATGGACAGGATGGCTGGCTGCCAGGAAGGCGACACGCTCGCCGAAATCGAGGCCATAGGGATTCTGCGCCAGCATGGCGTCAGTGGCAGCGTCGCGCGACGGCACGATGGTCGCCGCCGTGCGCGAGCGATGGCCGCCCAGCACCCATTCGGCATAGGCGTAAATGCGCAGCCGCGCCGGCGCCGGCCCGGCATTCTGGATGCGCAGCCGGGTGATCTTCACAGGATCGGTGGGATCGACCACCTGCGTCAGGTCCATCGACAGCGAACCGCGCTTGGAGCGGAAGGTCGAGAAGCCCTGGCCGTGCCAGGTCTCGTAGGTCATCGACGGATCGCGAACCGTCGCAGCCATCGGCGAGAAGGCCTTGCCGCTCAATTGGTCGAAAATATAGAAGCCTTCGCCCGGCCGGTTCGACACCGGGTCGTTCGACCACGGCGTCAGCTGGTAGTCGCGGCTGTTGCGACTCCAGGTGAAACCGGCGCCTTCGGCCGAGACGTGGAAGCCGAAGGAGGCGTTGGAGATCACGTTGATCCAGGGCTGCGGCGTCGAACGCCGGCCGGTCAGCCGGGTGACATAGTGGCGGCCGTCGCCGTCGAAGCCGCCAAAGCCGTTCCAGAGGCTGAGACCGCTGCCGTCGGCGGCGATATCGGCTCCGCCCCGGCTTGCCGGCACCGGCATGGGGAGCGGCGGAACGGGCTCGCGCGGCGTGCCGCCCTCGGCCTGCATCAAGGCGTCGCGGGCCTGGAGCGCCGCCGTCTCGGCACGTTCGAGCTGATCGAAGATCGTGCCGTTGCGGGTGTGCAGCACGACGCGCGCCACAGACAGCAAGGTCTTGTAGGTCGGCTCGTCCATCAGGTCGCGACGCACCGCGAAGATGTGCTGGCGGGGCCCGAGCTCACGGCCGCGCAGGCGGCTGTTCTCGCACAGCGTCTCCACCGCGCGCTGCAGGTCCTGCACATAGGACGAGGCCTGCTCGTTGACAACGACGAAGTCGATCATCATGCCCCGCGCCCGCATATATTCCTGGAAGCGGAGCGCCTGGGCGACGATCTCGAGATCGGCGACGTCGCCGATGCGCACGAGGAAGATCGGGAAATCGCCGGAGATGCTGGTCGGCCAAAGGCTCGACTGGCGGCCGAGGCCCGACGCTATGGATTCCGCCGGCAGGCGCAGGAACGGATCGGGATAGATCAAATAGCGCGCCAGCTTCTGCACATTGGCGGCGTCGGTGAGGCTGAGCCCCAGATGGCGCGTCTGCACCTGGCTGCGCGTCCAGGCAAGCATGGCCTGGCGGGCGAAGCTCTCCTGATGGTCGAGACGGGCGATCGCCTCGTCGAGCTCGCCGCGATTGGCGCCGACGGCGGTCCAGAAGGTCAGCGATATCTTCTTGTTGGCCGGAACGCGCACCTGGCGGCGCAGCGCCGCTACCGGGTCGAGGGTGAAGCCCTGGCTGCCCGAAAGCCTGACGCCGGGGTCGAAGGCGACGGCATCGGCGATGGTGCGGCCACGGCCGATGAAGGCGCGGCGGTCGGTCTCGGCCTCGGCATCGCGCGACGGGCCGGACGGGTCGGTGACGAAATGCACCATTGTGAGATCGGGATCGTTGTTGTCGCGCTTGCGCCTGGTGGCGAAGATCGCGCTGTTGTTCGGCGCGATCTCGGTCTCGACGAACATCTTGGAGAACGCCGGATGCGCGTTGTCCGACGTCTCGTTGCCGAGCACCAGCTCGGCGAAGGAGGTCACTTCGATGTGCCGGTCGGTGGCGCCGTCATTGTAGAGCGTGATGCGGCGGCCTTCGCCATTGCCTTCTGAAATGACGATGCATTCGACTTCCGAACGCAGCGAACCCACCGTCTTGGTGAAGCTCGCCTTGTCGTCGCCAAACAGCGTCTGGACGCGCTCGCCCTCGGCGCGCTTCGGCTCCGCGGTGGCGGACCACCAGTCGCCGGTCGCCGCGTCGCGCAGGAAGATATAGGAGCCGAGGCGATCCTCGCTCGGATCCGGCTGCCAGCGGGTGACGGCAAGCTCGCCGAAGCGGCTGTAGCCGGAGCCGGTGGCGGTGACCATGACCGAATAGCGGCCGTTGGACATGACGTTGGTCGCCCGCAGCGCCTTGATCGGATCGAGCACGACACGGCTGTCCGGGCTCTCGGCCTCGGTCTCGTCCTTGGAGCGCTCGTCGGCTTCCGTCCTGACGGTCGCCGTCGGAATGTCGCGCGGCGCCTTCTCCTGCAGCAGAAGCTCGGCCGATTCGATCACCGGGTCGCTGTGGAAACGCTCGCGCAGCCGGCCCTCGAAAATAGCGTCGGCTACCGCCGCGATCGTCATGCCGGAATGGTGCGCCATGTAGTTCTGCACCACAGCGTGGTCGGTGCCTTCGGGCACGCGTTGCGGCGTGAAATCGACCGCGTCGTAGAAGCCGTGGCGGCCGAGCGCCCCGATCGAACGCAGCCGCTGCAGGTTCTGCACCGCCTCGCGCGGATTGAACTGTGCGGCCAGGATCGTCGCATAGGGCGCGATCACGGTGTTCTGGCCAAGGCCGCGCTTCAGGCCGAGCCCGGGCACGCCGAAATTGGTGTACTGATAGGTGAGCTCGCGGTCGCGGGCGTTGTAGGCCGCTTCCGAAATGCCCCAGGGCACGTTCTTGGAACGCGCATACTGGATCTGGCGCTTGATGATGAGCTTGCTGGTCTGGTTGAGGATCGAACCCTGCGGCTCCTTCATCACCAGCGGCGGCATCAGATACTCGAACATCGAGCCCGACCAGGACATCAGCGCCCCTTGGAAGCCGATCTCGACGATCGGCCGTCCCAGACGGAACCAGTGCTCGGTCGGCAGGTCGCCCTTGGCGATGGCGAACAGGCTGGTGAGCCGCGCCTCGGAAGCAAGCAGGTCGTAGCAGCTCTCGTCGAGCTGGCGCTCCTCGACGCGGTAACCGATCGAGAGCAGCTTGCGCTCCTGCCGCATCAGGAAGGAGAAATCCATCTCGAAGGCGTAGCGGCGACAGCGCTCGCGCAAGGCGAGCAGCTTGGCGCGCAGAGCGGCGACCGCGCTATCGTCATTGTGCGAGTCGTGCACATGCGCCTCGCAGGTCGCTTCCAGCCTGGCCGCCCAGTCGGCGATGACATCGCTCTTCGGCGACGCCGCCTCGGTGTGGATGGCGGTGGCGAGCTTGCGGATCTCGCCGGCCAGCACCGCAAGGTTGATGGTGCGGATCGACGCCATCTCAGGCTGCGCCTTGATGGTCGCCACCGCGCGGCGCATGCCGTCGAGACGGTCGGCAAGGCGCTGGCGCAGCGGCCGCAGCTGCCGGCGGTCGTCCGGCAGCTCGTCCAGGCTCTCGTCGAGGATGGTGACGGTGTCGATGATGCCTTCGAAATCGCCTTGCAGATGCACGGACGGCGCTTCGGCCCATTCGGCGCAGGACGCCGCCACCGCGACGAGATGTCCAGCGAGATTGCCACTGTCGACCGCCGAGATGTAGAGCGGATAGAGCGGCTTCAGTGTCGTGGTGTCATACCAGTTATAGAGATGGCCGCGATCGCGCGGCATGTTCTCGATGGTCGTCATCGTGGCGTCGATGCGGGTGATGGCGTCCGACAGGCTGATCCAGCCGAAATCGCGCGCCGACACCACCGAGAGGAGATAGACGCCGATATTGGTCGGCGAGGTGCGCGGCGCCACAACCGGCGCCGGGCTTTCCTGGAAATTATCCGGCGGCAGGTGATGCTGCTCGGCCGTCACGAAGGTCTCGAAATAGTGCCAGGTGCGGCGCGCGAAGGTGCGCAGCGCGTGGATGTCGGCGGTCGAGATACGCAGCCTGTCCTCGGTCTCGGCCGAGCGGCTGATCCAGCAGGCGACGGCGGGCGAAGCGATCCAGAAGATGGCGAAGAAGAAGGCGACGAAGGCGCCGGTGGAATCGGCCAGCACCGGAATCGCCAGGCCGACGACGCCGATGATCACCGCGCCATACATCATGCCATAATAGGCGCCGAGATCGTTGCCGCCCTTGGCGGCTTGCGAGGCGGTACGCCATTCCAAAAGATTTTGCCGGCTGACGAAGAGCCGATAGATGGTGCGGATGATGGCATCGCCCATCATCCAGGCGAGATGCGCCATCAAAAGCACTTTCAATGCCACGAGCGCGGTGCCGAACACGGTATCGCGGGCCAAGGCGGAGAAATGGCCCCGCGGCGTCTGGTCGCCGCTCTTCGGCAGGATGCCGTTCACGATGTCGAAGGTCGGCGCCATGAACAGGCTGAGGATCATAAGAGCCTGCCACTGCGCCGCCTGGGTGAAGGGCAGCAGCGTCCAGCCGGCAATGCAGGCCATGACCCAGAAGATCGGGGTGACCGAGCGGCGCAGATTGTCGACCATCTTCCAGCGCGACAGCGCAGGCACGCCGGAGCGCGGGTCGAAGATGTAGCCGAGCAGCTGCCAGTCGCCGCGCGCCCAGCGGTGGTGGCGCGAGGCGTCGACCGAGTAGCGGGTCGGATAGTCCTCGACCAGCTCGACGTCGGTGACCAGCGCGGCGCGCGCCAGCGCGCCTTCGAGCAGGTCATGGCTGAGGATGGTGTTTTCGTCGATGCGGTTCTTCAGAGCCGCTTCGAAAGCGTCGACATGGTAGAGGCCCTTGCCGGTGAAGGAGCCGTCGCCGAAGACGTCCTGGTAGAGGTCGGAGACCGCGAAGACATAGGGGTCGAGGCCGCGATTGGCAGAGAAGACGCGCTGGAAGAAGGAGGCATCGTCGCCGCTGGTGAGCGAAGCGGTGATGCGCGGCTGCAGGATAGTGTAGCCGGCGGTGACGATGCGCTTGACCGGATCGAAATGCGGGCGGTTCAGCGGATGGGCGAGCTTGCCGACCAGGTCCGAAACCGCGTCGCGCGTGGTGCGCGTGTCGGCGTCGAGCGTCATCACATAGACGACGTTTTCCGGCAGCGGCACGTCGAGCGGCAGGAAGGTCGTATCACTGTCGCCGCGTAAAAGAAGGTTCAGCTCATGCAGCTTGCCGCGCTTGCGCTCCCAACCCATCCAGCAGCCCTGCGCCTGGTTGTAGAGCCGGCGGCGATGCAAGAGGTAGAAGCGCGGCGAACCTTCGGACGGATAGCGGGCGTTGAGCCTGGCGATCTCGTCGCGGGCGTATTGCAGGATCTCGATGTCTGCGACGTCGATCTCGGTCTTGGAATCCGGCCAGTCGGACAACAGCGCGAAACGGATCTCGTCCGCCGTGTTGGCGAGGTGGTGCACCTCGATGTTGCGGATGTTTTCCTCCACGTCGTCGCGCGAGCCAATCAGCGAAGGCACCACGACCAGGGTGCGCGATTCGGCCGGGATGCCGTGCTTGTTGTAATCGTAGCCGACAAGCCTGGTCGGTTTCAGGAACAGCGCCACCACGGTGTTGAAAAAGGCCAGCGCGCCTTCGCTGGCCGGAACGGCGAACAGCGCCAGCATCAGCGTGATCGATTCCACCGACAGGCCGAGATTGGCGAGCGCTTTGCCCGACAGCACCAGCAGCAGCGCCGTCAAAAGGAAAACCGGCACGACGATGCCGAGCCAGCCGGCGCTGGCAAAGCCTCGTTTGAAGGTCACATAGAAAGGCGGCCGGTAGCCAATCGCCCTTTCCAGCTCCTGCCGGCGCGGGCCGACCAGGAAGAAGCCGACATCGGTGTGCACGGCGGGGTCGGCGGTTTCGGGCACGCCGGATGCATCGGTGAGGCCGGGCGTGTGGCCGGCAAGCTCGATCGCCTTTTCGGCGACGCGGTACTCGGAGAGATGCGAGCGGCGCGCCAGCTGTTCGATCGCGGTGCGGTACTGGTCGCGCGAGAAGAAATCGAGGTTGGCGAAATCGGTCTTGTCGCGCAGCAGCGTGTCGATGCGGCTGACGCCCTCGAACCAGACCGTCCAGTCGACGTCATTGATGAGGCGCAGACCGCGAATGATGTTGCCGGTGGTGACATTGCCCGAGGACAGCGTCTGATGCTCGGAGATGATGATCTCCTCGGCATCGGAACCGGTCTTTTCGAGCTCGCCTTCCAGCCATTCCAGCGCGCGGCCGGCGTTCTGCGATCCGTCGCGCAGGCGGTAGAGCAGTTGGGTGGCGAAGGTGGTGTCCTGCGCATGCGCGCTGTAGTTGGACAGAATCCTGGTGCGGTCGGCATTGTCGTCGGTCGCCAGAACCCGGTCGGCGACCTCGTTGGCGGTCTGGCGCATCTGCCTGGTGCGCTCTACGCGCACGGCGATGCGGCGCAGGTTCTCGATCAGCACGAAGCGCAGTAGCGACGGCAGCGCCCAGAGCTCGCCGATCTTCATCGGCTCGACCGACTGGAAGCCCTCGACGATAGCCTTGAACATGCTGGCCGACACGGAGCTGTCGGAATGCTCGACATAGCTCCAGGCGACGACGAAGGCGCGTGGCAGCACCGTGCCGTCGCCGAGCGTGAGCGTCGGCAACTGCCGGTAGAAGCGGCGCGGCAGGTCGCGCTTGACCTGGAAGATGGTCTCCTCGACCAGGTAATTGTTGTCCAGCAGCCATTGCGCGGCCGGCGTGATGGTCTCGCCCTTGGCCTGCGCGGCATTGGTCGAGCGGTAGACTTCGAGAATTTTTTTGGCGCTGTCGCGGATGCGGGCCTGAAACTCGAACGGAGCCAGGCCGAACAGTTCCTTGACCTCGCCCTTGGCAAGCGCGACGCCCAAGGCGCGCAGCCGATCCTCAGGCAGGAAATTGGAGCGTATCGGCGCATCCGTTGCCGCCGGGAAGCCGGCGCTTGTGAGTTCGATCTTGTTGGGATTGGTCTGAATGTTCATTGAAAATTCCGTAAGCGGGGGCGCAATGCGGCGTCACCGCCACGGCAATGGCCCTAAAACCGGTTCAATTGCAATTGGTTGCATGACTGATCGGCCGAAAGTTTGTTTTGCGCACCACAACCGGGGCGTGCCCTTTCGACAGCTCGTGGGCGAACGCCCCTCGCTCTCCGCCCCCGGTTGGATCAGGGCAAGAATTCAGGCTTTTTCGTGATACATGCAAGGGCCCGGGCGATAATTCGCCCGAGCCGCGATCATGTTTGGCAACAGCCGTTAATGGTTGGCCGCGAGGCGGTGGAGCCCGATCACGAAAAGCAGGCCCTGCCCTTTAGGCTGAAGCCGCATTTCCGGGCTGTCGCGGTCGAGGATCAGCGTGTCGAGCGATCCAAGGCACGGCCCATCGTCCGTGAGGAGCGTGGCGCCGGCGCCGACGGCAAGAATGAGCGTGGTGTCGGCGCGCGGCGCGATCCGAATCTCGGCGGTGAAAGACCGGCGCTCGACCTCATGGGCCATGCGGCCACGGCGGGTCATGATGTTGAGATCGGTGATCGGGCCGCCGATCAGCGCCGCGCCGGTCGGCACGTCGCCCGGAAAGGCGAGCGGCGCCGAGGCCATGGTCAACCGCGTCGGCGCCTGGCCGGCAATGTCGAGAATGATCCCCTCGCCTTCCAGCACCGACAGTGTTCGATCGATGCCTGCGAAGCTTGAGAACGGGCCGCTCGTCTCGACCCGGGCCATCGAGACGCGCCAGTCGAAATCCTCGAGCCCGGCGCCGCCGGGCGAAACGGCGATTTCGGTCGTCGTGCCGCCGCCATTCTTCCACGGCATGACGCGGTAATCGGCGGCACGAAGGATGCGCATTCGGCTCAGACCCGGACGATTTCAAGTCGATTCGACCTGAAATCATCCGGCTCTGTCTTTTTGGTGAGGAGCATGATGTTGTCCGAAAACCGCTTCACACTTTTCGGCATCATGCTCTAGCCCAGAATGCCCGGCAGGTTCAGTTGGTGCTCCTTGGCGCACTGGATAGCGATGTCGTAGCCGGCATCGGCATGGCGCATGACGCCGGTCGCCGGGTCATTCCACAGCACGCGCTCCAGGCGCTTTGCCGCGTCAGCCGTGCCGTCGGCGACGATGACCATGCCGGCATGCTGCGAGAAGCCCATGCCGACGCCGCCGCCATGATGGAGCGACACCCAGGTGGCGCCGGACGCGGTGTTGAGCAGCGCGTTGAGCAGCGGCCAGTCGGAAACGGCGTCGGAGC
This sequence comes from Mesorhizobium sp. CA6, assembly GCF_020165035.1. Classification (NCBI taxonomy): domain Bacteria; kingdom Pseudomonadati; phylum Pseudomonadota; class Alphaproteobacteria; order Hyphomicrobiales; family Phyllobacteriaceae; genus Mesorhizobium; species Mesorhizobium sp. CA6. The sequence continues at coordinate 201,223 of NZ_JAIUHI010000004.1, forward strand.
CGTCCTTCATTGCTTCGGTCTCGCGGTTCGGCGAGGCGACTGAGCCGGAATCGAGATGGTCGCGGCCGATGACGACCGGCGCCTTGAGCTCGCCCTTGGCCACCATCTCGTTGAAGGCAAGGCCGAGCCGGTGGCGGTCGCCGAGGCCAACCCAGCAGATACGCGCCGGCAACCCTTGAAAGGAGATGCGCTTGCGCGCCATGTCGAGCCAGTTGTGCAGATGCGTGTTGCCGGGGGTCAGCTCACGCACCTTGGCGTCGGTCTTGTAGATATCCTCCGGATCGCCCGAGAGCGCCGCCCAGCGGAACGGACCGATGCCGCGGCAGAACAACGGCCGGATATAGGCCGGCACGAAGCCCGGGAAAGCGAAGGCGTTCTTGAAACCCTCGTCCTTGGCGACCTGGCGGATGTTATTGCCGTAGTCGAGCGTCGGCACGCCGGCGTTCCAGAATGCCACCATCGCCTCGACATGCTCGCGCATCGAGGCGCGGGCGGCCTTCTCGACGGCCTTCGGATCCGAGATGCGCTTCTCGCGCCACTCGGCCATCGTCCAGCCCTTGGGCAGATAGCCGTTGATCGGGTCATGCGCCGAGGTCTGGTCGGTAAGAATGTCGGGGCGGATGCCGCGTTTGAACATCTCAGGCACGATCTCGGCGGCGTTGCCGAGAAGCCCGACCGATTTTGCTTCGCCGGCCTTGGTCCAGCGATCAATCATCTCCATCGCTTCGTCGAGCGTCTCGGCCTTCTCGTCGACATAGCGGGTGCGCAAGCGGAAGTCGATCGAGTCCGGGTTGCACTCGATCGCGAGGCAGGAAGCGCCGGCCATGACTGCCGCCAAGGGCTGGGCGCCACCCATGCCGCCGAGGCCGCCGGTCAGGATCCACTTGCCCTTGAGGTCGCCATTGTAGTGCTGGCGGCCGGCCTCCACGAAAGTCTCGTAGGTGCCCTGCACGATGCCTTGCGTGCCGATATAGATCCAGGAGCCGGCCGTCATCTGGCCGTACATCATCAGGCCCTTCCTATCGAGCTCGTTGAACTTCTCCCAGGTCGCCCAGTGCGGCACGATGTTGGAGTTGGCGATGAGCACGCGCGGCGCGTTGGCGTGGGTTTTGAAGACGCCCACTGGCTTGCCCGACTGCACCAGCAGCGTCTCGTCCTCGCCCAGCGTCTTCAGCGAAGCGACGATACGGTCGAAATCGTTCCAGGTGCGCGCCGCCCTGCCGATGCCGCCATAGACGACGAGCTCGTTCGGGTTCTCGGCGACCTCGGGATCGAGGTTGTTCATCAGCATGCGCAGCGGCGCTTCCGTCGTCCAGTAGCGAGCATTGAGCTTGTCGCCGCGGGGGGCGCGCACTTCACGTATGTTGTGACGAGGATCGGTCATCATTGTCCCTTTCAAGCAAGGCGGGCGGCGCGGGTCAGCGCCCGGCCCAGTCAATGGCGGTTTCGAGGATTGTTTTCAGCGTGGCGCGGATCGGCGCGGCATAGCTTGGGTCGTAAGGCACCGGCCAATTTTCCGGCGAACCTTTTTCCGCAGGCTCGCGCATGTAGCCACGGTTGGAGAGCTCCATCTGCAGCGCATGCACGCCGTTCCCGGGCTGGCCGAAGCTTCTGGTGATCCAGCCGCCCTTGAAGCGGCCGTTGACCACCCAGGTCTCGCCGGTCGCGGCCAGGATGGCGGCCACTTTTTCCTGCAGCACGGGATCGGTGCTCTTGCCGTCATTGGTGCCAAGGTTGAAGACCGGCAGCGTGCCGTCGAACAGGCGCGGCAGCACCGAGCGGATCGAATGGCAGTCATAGAGCACGATCTTGTCATGTATGCCGCGCAACCGGTCGATCTCGGCCTGGAGGGCGGCATGGTAAGGCTCGAAATAGGTCTCGCGGCGCTGGTCGATCTCGGATGGGCTCGGCTCCTCACCCATGCGGTAGAGCGGATCGCCGTCAAACGTGTCTGTCGGGCAAAGGGTGGTCGTCGCCTGCCCGGGATAGAGCGAAACGCCCGACGGATCGCGGTTGACGTCGATAACAGTACGCGAGATGGCGGTGTGCACGACGGTTGCGCCGAGGTCGGCGGCGAAATCATAGAGCTTGTCGATCCACCAGTCGCAATCGCGCCGCCCGAGCCAAGTCGAGACGAGGCGCGAGTCGAGGCCTGCCAGGTCGATGCCGGTGTGCGGGATCGAAACCAGCAGCGGCGCGGTACCCTGGGTGACCGTGAGCCAACCGGGTGAGGTCATGAGAGACCTCCACACGTTGGCGCCCTACGGCGCCCCCCTCTGCCCTGCCGGGCATCTCCCCCTCTTGGGGGGAAATCAGATGTCACGACGGCTTTCGCCAATCGCCTGCGTTGAAGGAAGAGCGGCGCCAAAGCCGCTGCTGATCTCCCCCCTAGAGGGGGAGATGGCCGGCAGGACAGAGGGGGGCGCGAAGGAACTCGACCTCTCATAGCGTGAAGCCTCACGACGCGATCCCCGGCAGCTTCACGGCACCCGCCGCATTCACTGCGGCGCCGCTGCGGACCATGGCGATCGCCTTCTCCATGTCGGGATGGAAATGGCGGTCATTGTCGAGATGCGGGACTTCGGCCCGGACCAATTTGCGCACCGCCTCCAGCGCCTCGCTGGATGCAAGCGGCGCGTGAAAATCGCAGCCTTGCGCGGCGGCCAACAATTCGATGCCGATGACGGCGGTCGCATTCTCGATCATGCCGAGCAGCCGGCGCGCGCCGTGGGCGGCCATCGAGACATGATCTTCCTGGTTGGCCGACGTCGGAATGGAATCGACGCTCGCCGGGTAGGCCTTCTGCTTGTTTTCGGAAACGAGGGCCGCCGCCGTCACCTGTGGGATCATGAAACCGGAGTTCAGACCGGGCTTCGGCGTGAGGAAGGCCGGCATGCCGGACAATGCCGGGTCGACCAGCATGGCAATGCGACGCTCCGACAGCGAGCCGATCTCGCAGACGGCAAGCGCAATCATGTCGGCGGCGAAGGCCACCGGCTCGGCGTGGAAATTGCCGCCCGAAAGCGCGGTGTCGTCCTCGGCGAAGATCAGCGGGTTGTCGGTGACGCCGTTGGCTTCCGTCTCGAGCGTGTCGGCGGCCTTGCGCAGCACGTCGAGCGCAGCGCCCATCACCTGCGGCTGGCAGCGCAGGCAGTACGGATCCTGCACGCGCTCGTCGCCGACACGGTGCGATTCACGAATGGCGCTGCCGGCCATGAGATTACGCAGCGCGTCCGCGGTCTCGATCTGGCCACGATGCTTGCGCAACAGATGGATGCGCGGGTCGAAGGGGGCGTCCGAACCCTTGGCGGCATCGGTCGACAGCGCGCCGGCGACCAGCGCCGACTGGTAAAGAACCTCGGCCTCGAACAGGCCGGCGAGCGCGAAGGCGGTGGAGAACTGCGTGCCGTTGAGCAGCGCGAGACCCTCCTTGGCGCCTAATGTCACCGCCTCCAGTCCATGCGAGACGAAGGCCACCTTGGCCGGGAACCGGCCATGCGGGGTAAAGCATTCGCCGACGCCGATCATGACGGCGGTCATATGCGAAAGCGGCGCGAGGTCGCCGGAAGCGCCGACCGAGCCTTGCGCGGGCACCACCGGAATGACGTCGTTGGCGAGCATTGCTTCCAGCAATTCTATGGTCTGAGGCCGCACGCCGGATGCGCCCTGGGCGAGGCTGGCGAGCTTCAGCGCCATCATCAGCCGCACCACGGCGACAGGCATCGGCTCGCCGACGCCGGCGGCATGCGAGAGCACGATGTTGCGCTGGAGCGTTTCGAGGTCGTCAGCCGGGATGCGGACGCTGGCCAGCTTGCCGAAGCCAGTGTTGATGCCATAGACCGGCTCGCCCTTGGCGACGATGCGGGCGACGGCCTCGGCGCTGTCCCGGATCTTCAGCCGGCAGGCGGCGTCAAGCCGCGGCACGGCGCCGCGATAGATGGCGCGCCAGTCGGCAAGCGTCGCGTTGCCGGGCTTCAGGGTAAGTTCCGTCATTGTCCTCTCCAGATACGGGCATGGAGCGGGTTGAAGCCCATGCGGTAGACGAGTTCGGCCGGACGCTCGATATCCCAGATGGCGAGATCGGCCGATTTGCCGGCTTCCAACGTGCCGGTCTGTTCAAGCAAGCCCAACGCCCGCGCAGCCTCGCGGGTGACGCCGGCGAGACACTCGTCGACAGTCATGCCGAACAGCGTCGCGGCCATGTTCACGGTGAGCAGCAGCGAAGTAAGCGGCGAGGTACCGGGATTGGAGTCGGTGGCGACAGCCATCTTCACGCCGTGGCGGCGGAAGAGATCGACGGGCGGCTTCTTCGTCTCGCGGATGAAGTAGTAAGCGCCGGGCAGGATGGTCGCCACGGTGCCGGCCTTGGCCATCGCGGTGGCTCCTTCCTCGTCCGTATATTCGAGGTGGTCGGCGGACAACGCGCCATAGCGGGCGGCAAGTGCTGCGCCATGCAGGTTGGAGAGTTGGTCGGCGTGGAGTTTTACCGGCAGGCCGAGCGCCTTGGCCTTATCGAACACGCGCGCCATTTGCTCCGGCGAGAAGGCGATGCCCTCGCAGAACCCATCGACGGCATCGGCGAGCTTTTCGGCAGCGACTTGCGGCAGGATCGTGCCGGCGACCAGATCGATGAAGGCGTCCTTGTCGCCCTTGGCTTCCGGCGGCAGGGCGTGGGCGGCGAGACAAGTGGTGCGGATCGTTACCGGACGCTCACCGGCCAGACGGCGGGCTGCGCGCAGCGATTTCTTCTCATTATCGGCATCAAGGCCGTAGCCGGACTTGACCTCGACGGTGGTGACGCCTTCGGCGATCAGCGCGTCGAGCCGCGGCAGCGTCTGGGCGACAAGCTCGTCTTCGCTCGCGGCGCGCAGCGACTTGACCGAGGAGACGATGCCGCCGCCGGCGCGGGCCACTTCCTCATATGTGGCGCCGGCCAGACGCATCTCGAACTCGTTGGCGCGGTTTCCCGCATAGACAAGATGCGTGTGACAGTCGATCAGGCCGGGGGTGATCCAGCGTCCAACACAATCGACGGTCTCGGCGCCCTGCCCGGCCGCAACCGGCATCTCGGCTTCGGGGCCGGCATAGACGATAAGCCCGTCACGCGCGGCGACCGCGCCTTTCTCGACGATGCCGAGGCCGGCCGCACCCTCGGCCACGGTCGCCAGGCGCGCATTGCGCCAGACCCGATGACCGCTTCTGTTGTTTGCTCCACCCATCATCTTTTCCATTTGAAAGGATGGCGATTATGTATATACATATTGAAACGCGACGCAAGCAATATCGTCGCTCACACATCGAGATTGGAGACGCAGGTGACGGCGATCTTTGCGGAACAGGCGCTTCTGCCCGAGGGCTGGCAAAGCAATGTCAGGATCGTCTTCAAGGATGGCCGCATCTCGAAGGTCGAGGCCAGCGCTTCCGCGCAAGCCGGCGACGAGCGCCACGCCATCGTCATGCCCGGCATGCTCAATTTGCACAGCCACGCCTTCCAGCGCGGCATGGCGGGTCTGGCCGAATTGCGCGGCCCTTCGGCCGACAGTTTCTGGAGCTGGCGCGAGGTGATGTACCGCTTCGCGCTGTCGATGACGCCGGACCAGGTCGAGGCGGTAGCGGCGCAGCTTTATGTCGAAATGCTGGAGGCCGGCTTTTCGCGCGTCGGCGAGTTCCACTACCTGCACCACGATCACGACGGACAGCCTTACGCCAATATCGCTGAAATGGCTGAGCGGATCTCGGCTGCCGCCTCAGACACCGGCATTGGCCTGACGCTGCTGCCGGTTTTTTACGCCCATTCGTCCTTCGGCGGCGCGGCTCCCAACCAAGGGCAGCGGCGATTCATCAATGATGTCGGGCGCTTCGCACGTCTGCTTGAGAAAAGCCGCGAGGGGGTTCATTCGCTGGAGCAGGCCGTCGTCGGCGTTGCACCGCACAGCCTGCGCGCCGCGACGCCGGATGAGCTCGATGCGGTCGTCGCGATGGCGTCGGACGGACCGATCCATATCCATGTCGCCGAGCAGATGAAGGAAGTCGAGGATTGCGTTTCCTGGTCGGGCAAGCGTCCGGTCGAATTCCTGCTCGCCAACGCCAAGGTGGACAAGCGCTGGTGCCTGATCCACGCCACGCATATGACCGAGACCGAGACGATTGCCATGGCACGGACCGGTGCCGTCGCCGGGCTCTGTCCGATCACCGAAGCCAATCTCGGTGACGGTACGTTCGCGGCGCCACTGTTCATCGAGCATGGCGGCCGCTTTGGCGTCGGCTCCGACTCTAATGTGCTGATCGGCCTGCCGGACGAGCTTCGGCAGCTCGAATATTCGCAGCGCCTCGCCCATCGCGCCCGCAATGTGCTAGCCCGCGCTGGCGGCTCAACCGGGCGCGCGCTGTTCGACGCTTCGCTCGACGGCGGCAGCCAGGCGCTCGGCGCCGGCCAGTCGCGGATTGCCGCCGGCGGCCCCGCCGATTTGGTCTCGCTCGACGCTGGCCATCCGTTGCTTGCCGGCAAGGCTGGCGACGCGATCCTCGACGCCTGGATTTTCGCCAATGGCAGCAAGGTCGATTGCGTCTGGGTGCATGGCAAGAAGCAGGTCAGCGGCGGCAGGCATGCCAAGCGCGAGGCGGTTGCCAAGCGGTTCCGCGAAGTCATGACCGCATTGTCACAGGGCTGAACAGGAACATCAGATGAGCCTTGTCGAGATAAATGACATGGAAGGCGGCGAGATCCTCTCGCTGCATCAACGCATCCTGTCGGATATCCGCGAAAAGATCCTGTCGGGCGCCTGGGTGCCCGGCCATCGCATCCCCTTCGAGCACGAGCTGACGGCTCACTACAATTGCTCGCGCATGACGGTGAACAAGGCGCTGTCGCAGTTGGCCAAGGCCGGGCTGATCGAGCGCCGCCGCCGCTCCGGCAGTTTCGTGCGCCAGCCGCAGTCGCAGGCGGCGGTGCTGGAGCTGCACGACATCAGGATCGAGGTCGAGGCGCTCGGCCTGCCCTATCGCTATGAGCGGTTGGAACGCCTGAAGCGGCGCAGTGGCGCCGAGGACCGCGCGCTGCTCGGGCTTTCCCGATCAGGTCCGGTGCTGGCGCTGGAGGGCCTGCATTTTGCCGGCGAATGTCCGTTCGCGCTGGAGCAGCGGCTGATCAATCTTTCTGCGGTGGCCGAGGCAGCCGAGGAGGAATTTCTCGACATCGCGCCAGGCCCGTGGCTGATCGGCCGCGTTCCGTGGAGCGAGGCCGAGCACCGCATCCGCGCCATGGCCGCCGACGAGACGATCGCCGATGCGCTGGACATCGACGTGGGCGCGCCCTGCCTGGTGGTCGAACGCCGCACCTGGAGCGCCGAGCATCCGGTGACCCATGTACGGTTCATCTATCCGGCGGAGAGCCACACGCTGGTGGCGCGGTTTACCCCGTCGCAGGGGTGAGCTCTTCTCCTTCTCCCCTTGCGGGAGAAGGTGGATCGGCGCGCAGCGCCGAGACGGATGAAGGGTGTTCCAGCGGAGTGAGACGCTGGCGTTCCCTGGAGCACCCCTCATCCGGCCGCTTCGCGGCCCCCTTCTCCCACAAGGGGAGAAGGAAAGGCGGGCGCTTAAATCGCCGCCGTGACAATAATCTCGACCAGATATTCCGGGGCGGCGAGCTTGGCCTCGCCGGTGGCGCGTGCCGGGGTATGGCCTTGCGGCACCCACTTGTCCCATTCCGAGTTCATTTCGGCGAAGGTGCCCATGTCGGCCAGCCAGATGATCGCCTGGACGATCTTGGTCTTGTCGGTGCCGGCCTTGGCGAGCAATTCGTCGATGGTCTTGAGGATGTCGCGGGTCTGCGAGGCGACGTTGCCGCCGGGCTCGCCGACCTGGCCGGCCAGATAGACGGTGTTGCCATGGATGACGATCTGGCTCATGCGCGGGCCGACATCGATGCGACGAATGCTCATTGGAGGTTCCTTCGTTATGGGAGTCGCTGCTCTTTAGAGTCCGGGCGGACGCGGGGCAAGGCCGGCGGACGCGAAACCAATTGAGCCAAGTGTCCGGTCTCTGCCGCCCACCTACACGGCGAGTTGACCGGTCGTGACACAATTGCGCCAGCCTGGCGTGTTGACTAATGTAATAACATCACATATCGACAGCTCACTCGATTTCGCGGACCGCCGCCCGATGACCAATGCCTGCCTGACTTTCCGCGACCTGACGCTGGGCTACAACAGCCACGCGGCCATCCATCATTTGAACGGCACCGTCCGCAAAGGTTCGCTGACCGCGGTGGTCGGCGCCAACGGCTCGGGCAAATCGACGCTGATGAAGGGCATCGTCGGCGTGCTGAAGCCGATGGAAGGCGCGGTGGTCCGCATGCCGGGTGTCCGCACCGCCTATCTTCCGCAGCAGTCGGAGCTCGACCGCTCCTTTCCGGCGCGCGTCGTCGATCTGGTCTCGCTCGGCCTATGGCCAAAGCGCGGCATGCTCGGGCGCTACACCAAAGAGGACCGAGAATCCGTCAGCAAGGCGCTGATGGCGGTCGGGCTCGGCGGCTTCGAGAAGCGGCCGATCGACACGCTGTCCGGCGGACAGCTGCAGCGCACGCTGTTTGCCCGCGTGCTGTTGCAGGACGCCGACCTCATCCTGCTCGACGAGCCGTTCAACGCGGTCGACTCCAAGACCGTGGGCGATCTCATCCAGTTGATAAAGCGCTGGCATGGCGAGGAGCGCACGATCATGGTCGTGATTCACGACCTCGACCTGGTGCGGCAGAATTTCCCGGAGACGCTGCTGCTTGCCCGCCAGCCTGTCGCCTGGGGCGACACCAAGGACACGCTGCGGCCGGAAAATCTGCTCAAGGCAAGGCGCTTCCACGAGGCGTGGGAAGAAAACGCGCCGTGGTGCGAGCCGAGTGAGCATGAACACAGCCATGATCGCGCGCACGATCATGATCATGGGCATGACCACCGACACGACCATCATCACGGCTCCGGACCGAGGGCGGCATGATGGATTTCCTCTACGGCCTGTTCATCGCGCCCTTCGCCGACTTCGCCTTCATGCAGCGGGCGCTGTTCGGCTCGCTGATGCTGTCGCTCGGCGCCTGCCCGGTCGGCGTCTTCCTGATGCTCAGGCGCATGAGCCTGTCGGGCGACGCGATGGCGCATGCCATCCTGCCCGGCGCTGCCGCCGGCTTCCTGCTTTATGGCCTCGAAATCCTGCCGATGACCATCGGCGGGCTGATCGCCGGCATCATCGTGGCGCTCGGCGCGGGTGCCGTCTCTCGCTTCACCATCCAGCGCGAGGACGCCTCGATGGCGGCCTTCTACCTCATCTCGCTGGCCGTCGGCGTGCTGATGGTGTCGATCCGCGGCTCCAGCGTCGACCTGATGCATGTGCTGTTCGGCACGGTGCTGGCGCTCAACGATGAGGCGCTCATCCTGATCGGCGGAATCGTGGCGGTGACGCTCGCCTGTCTCGCCATCTTCTGGCGCGCGCTTGTCGCCGAGTGCCTCGACCCGCTGTTCCTGCGCTCGGTGAGCCGCATGGGCAGCCCGGTGCATTTCATTTTCTTGGGCCTTGTCGTGCTCAACCTCGTCGGCGGCTTCCAGGCGTTGGGCACGCTGCTGTCGGTCGGACTGATGATGCTGCCTGCCGCCGCGGCCCGCTTCTGGACGGCGCGCGTGGAGCCGATGTGCGCGCTCGCCGTGCTGATCGGCTTCGCCTCCTGCATCGCCGGGCTGCTCTTGTCCTATCACGCCTCGCTGCCTTCCGGTCCGGCGATCATCCTTTCGTCCGGCGTCGTCTATTTCTGCTCGATCCTGTTCGGCACGCGCGGCGTGCTGCGCGCCCGCATCGTGCATCACCGGCACCGCACCGCCTGACCCTCATTCCCACCCCTTAAAAGGAGACGTTGCCAATGCTGAAATCCTTCCGAGCCGCCCTGGCGTTGAGCGTTATAACATTAAGCGCCTTCGCAACCTCGTCAGCCTTCGCGGCGCCGCTCAAGGTCGTGGCGAGCTTCACTGTGATTGCCGACTTCGCGAAAAATGTCGGCGGCGACCGGGTCAACATCACCACCATTGTCGGGCCGGACGGCGACGCGCATGTCTATGAGCCGAGCCCGGCGGACGCGGTGGCGATGGCCAAAGCCGATGTCGTGCTGGTCAACGGCCTGCATTTCGAGGGTTTCCTGCAGCGCCTGGTCGACGCCAGCGCCACCAAGGCCGCGATCGTGACGCTGACCAAGGGGGTCACCCCGATCGACTTCAAGCCGGAATTCGCCGACGCAGATGCCGCAGAAGGGGCCGGCACCGGAAGCGGCAAGACGGTCACGGATCCGCACGCCTTCCAGTCGATCGCCAACGCCAAGATCTATGTGAAGAACATTGCCGACGCTTTCTGCGCGGCCGACAGCGCAGGCTGCGACAGCTACAAGGCCAACGCCGCCGCCTATACTGCCAAGCTCGATGGGCTGGAGGGCGAAGTGAAGGCGGCGATCCAGTCGATCCCCCAAGCCAAGCGCGTCGTCATCACCTCGCATGATGCTTTCGGCTATTTCGAGCACGAATACGGCCTGACCTTCCTCGCGCCGGAAGGCATCTCGACCGAATCCGAGCCCTCGGCGGCCGATGTCGCCAAGCTGGTTAGCCAAGTGAAGCAGGACAAGGCGGCGGCGATCTTCGTGGAAAACATCACCAATCCGCGGCTCATCGAGCAGATCGCCGGCGAGACCGGCATCAAGGTCGGCGGCACGCTCTATTCGGACGCGCTGTCTCAGCCCGATGGTCCCGCCTCGACCTATATCGACATGATGCACAACAACATCACGCAGATCAAAGGCGCGATCCTGGGAAGCTGAGCGGCGAGGCATCAACCGGCCCGGCATCTTGGGTTGCCGCAGCGTCCATTGCGTATCCGAGAGGGACGCGGCGCTGCGGGAGCCGGTTGGATTTTCCGGCGCACATTCTCTATTTGGCAGAGAAATCCGCTCGTACGGATTGCCGCTCATGCCCCGGGGTGGCATGACTGCGCCAAAGAGATTGCGAGGACCACATCATGGAATACCGCCAGATCAGCGACGACTATTCGGTCTCCGGCCAGATCCAGCCGCAGGATATTGCCGCCATCAAGGACGCCGGCTTCAAAAGCGTGATCTGCAACCGGCCGGACGACGAGCAGCCGGGCCAGCCCTCGGCCGATAGCGTCAAGGCAGCGGCCGAGGCGGCCGGCCTTGCCTTCCGCTACATTCCGGTGATCAGCGGCCAGATCACCATGGACAATGTCGAGGACCAGGCCGCCGCGCTCGACGAACTAGAAGGCCCGGTCTTCGCCTATTGCCGCTCAGGCGCGCGCTGCACCAATCTTTACGGGCTGATCCAGCAGCAGCGGGGGTGACGGATTTGCCGCGAAAGTGTGCTGAGATTCAGGTCAGGCCGAGCCGAAAATGGTGGCTTCCGAGAACCGGAGCGGAGCGTACTTAAAGTACGTGAGCACCGGAAGCGCAGGAAGCCGCCATTTGCAGGCCGGCCTCACCTGAATATCGGCACACTTTAAATCGGCAGCGCGCCGGTTTCCTTCAGCGTCTCCAGCACGATCGCCGTCTTCACGTGCTGCACGGATTCGTGCGGCAGGAGCACGCCGTTGACGAACTCGGACAGTGACTTGAGGTCGGGCGTCACCACCTTCAGGATGTAGTCCATCTCGCCGGTCAGCGCGTGCGCCTCCTGCACTTCGGGCAGGCGGGCCACCAGCTCGCCGAAGCGGCGGGCATTGTCGCGGTTGTGGGTGGCTAAAGTCACCGAGATGACGTTGACCAGCGAAAAGCCCAGACGATCGCGGTCGAGCACGGCGCGGTATCCTTTGATGTAGCCATCATCCTCCAGCCGCTGGCGGCGGCGCGAGCATTGCGAGGGCGAGAGGTTCACGCGCTCCGAAAGGTCATTGTTGGTATAGCGTGCATCCTCCTGCAGAAGCGCCATTATCTTGCGGTCAAATTGATCGAGACGCGTATCATCCACGAGCAATCCTCCATTCATGCATAATTTGCGCACATGATGACAATTTCAGGCGGTTGAATGCAAGCACCGTGCGGCTGCTCCGCGCTATTATGGCGAAAGATGGCCAAGCTTGGCCGCAACAGCTTTCGGAGGACTGCCATGGGCCCGTTCCCGCACGACGCCCCGCCCGCCAGGATCAGCAAGCAAAACCCCGCCGGCACCGACGGTTTCGAGTTCGTCGAGTTTGCGCATTCGGAGCCCGAAAAGCTCGCCGAATTGTTCACCCGCATGGGCTATGTCGCGGTCGCAAGGCACCGCACTAGGAACATCACCGTCTGGCGCCAGGGCGACATCAACTATGTCGTCAATGCCGAGCCCGGCTCGCATGCGATGAAGTTCGTCGACAAGCACGGCCCCTGTGCCGCCTCGATGGCGTGGCGCGTGGTCGATGCCAAACATGCCTTCGACCACGCCGTCTCAAACGGTGCCACACCCTATGAAGGAAGCGACAAGGCGCTCGACGTGCCAGCGATCGTCGGCATTGGCGGCTCGCTGCTTTATTTCATCGAAGCCTATGGCGAAAAAGGCTCCGCTTACGATGCCGAGTTCGAGTGGCTGGGCGAGCGCGACCCGAAGCCCGAAGGCGTCGGTTTCTATTATCTCGACCACCTCACCCACAATGTCTATCGCGGCAACATGGACAAATGGTGGGACTTCTACCGCGACCTGTTCGGCTTCAAGCAGATCCATTTCTTCGACATCGACGGTAAGATCACCGGCCTTGTCAGCCGCGCCATCACCTCGCCCTGCGGCAAGATCCGCATTCCGCTGAATGAGTCCAAGGACGAGACCAGCCAGATCGCCGAGTATCTGAAGAAGTACAATGGCGAGGGCATCCAGCACATCGCGGTCGGCACCGATGCGATCTACGAGGCCACCGACAAGCTCGCCGCCAACGGGCTGAAATTCATGCCCGGCCCGCCCGACACTTATTATGAGATGTCGCATGAGCGCGTGCACGGCCACGACGAGCCGATCGAGCGCATGAAGAAGCACGGCATCCTGATCGACGGCGAAGGCGTCGTCGACGGCGGCACGACCAAGATCCTGCTGCAGATCTTTTCCAAAACCGTGATCGGCCCGATCTTCTTCGAGTTCATCCAGCGCAAGGGCGACGAAGGTTTTGGCGAAGGCAATTTCCGCGCGCTCTTCGAGTCGATCGAGCAGGACCAGATCAAGCGCGGCGTTATCAAGCTGGGCGGCAAGGCGGCTTAGACGATCCGATTCGGATAGCTTGCGATGCGATCAATTATGACCTAAATTATGGTCATAAAGGATCGCATCCATGAATGTCTCCATCGCCGAAGCCAAGGCCAAATTGTCGGAACTCGTAAGCCGCGCCGAAGCCGGCGAGGAGATTGTGCTTACGCGCCATGGCAAGGTTGCCGCGCGTATTGTACCTCCAGAGGTGGTCGAGCCGCTTCCGCGTATCGGCGCCCTGAAAGGGAAGATATGGATTGCGGACGACTTTGACGAACTCGGTCCCGAATGGGACGAGTACGTCAAATGACGACAGGTCCGTTTCTCGCCGATACGCACATTATCCTCTGGTCGATTTCGGACGACCGACGTCTCAGCGAACAGCACCGCGCCATCCTGAACTCGGAAGCCATGGTGTTCGCGAGCGCGGCAAGCGTTTGGGAAATCGCCATCAAACGGTCAATTGGAAAACTTCAGGCGCCAGATGACCTGCCGGGATTGCTTCCGAGGATGCGGTTTCAGCCCCTCGCCGTTACCTTGCAGCATGCGCATGCCGTCGGCGACTTACCTCCGCACCACGGCGATCCATTCGATAGGTTGCTGATTGCGCAAGCACAGGTGGAGAACCTGACCATCCTGACATCCGACTCGCATTTCGCTCGATACAGCATTGCGCTTGCCTAACTTTCCAGCCCTAGCCGCTTGACCTCGTCCTTCCTCAGCTTGACGTCGTAGTCGAGCAGAAACTCATCCAATTGCGGCGGCGCCACCGAAGTGCCGGAGAGCATCGCATGCACTTGGCCGCGATGGTGAATGTCGTGCAGGAAGACGTGGGCGAGAATGTCGCCGATCCGTTCGGGGATCATGCCGTCCTCGCGCCGGTCGGTGACGACGCGCCGGTCGAGATCGGCCTCCGACAGGCCGTCGCAGAAAGCGATGAGCTTGCGGTCGAAATCAGCCTGTGCCGCTGCCAGGCTTGCGGCGGCGTCTAACGGTATGAAGTCGTCGTAAGCCGCGGCACCCATGCCGCCATCGGTCAGGAAGTCGAAATAGAGAAGGTCGACCGCCAAGATGTGATTGAGCGTCTCCCTGATCGAAGGGAAGAAGCTGACGCGCCCGGCCTCGAACTCGCCGGGCTTGAGCGCGAGCACCGCGCGGTAGAGCCGGTCGTTCGACCACAGATTGTTGCGGGCCATGCGGCGCAGGTGCTCGAGCAAGGTCACCGTCGGGTTCTCACCCCCCGTATTTCTCGACCTTCTGCTCGATGGCGCCGAAGATCGAATGGCCGGCCTTGTCCTTCATCTCGATGCGCACGGTGTCGCCAAAACGCAGGAAGGGCGTTTTCGGTTCGCCGGACTCGATGGTTTCGATCATGCGCAGCTCGGCGATGCAGGAATAGCCGGCGCCGCCGGCCGAGACGGGTTTGCCCGGCCCGCCGTTCAGCTTGTTGGAGACGGTTCCGGAGCCGATGATGGTTCCGGCGGCGAGCGGCCGGGTCTTTGCGGCATGCGCGATCAGCGTCGGGAAATCGAAGGTCATGTCGACGCCGGCATTGGCGCGGCCGAACGGCTTGCCGTTGACGTCGACCAGCAGCGAGAGATTGACCTTGCCGCCGTCCCAGGCATCGCCCAGCTCGTCGGGCGTGACCGCGACTGGCGAGAAGGCCGACGAAGGTTTCGACTGGAAGAAGCCGAAGCCTTTGGCCAGTTCCGGCCCGGTGATAGCGCGCAGTGTGACGTCGTTGACCAGCATAATGAGGCGGATTGCCTCCTTCGCTTGTTCCAGACTGGCGCCCATCCGGACGTCGTCGACGACGACCGCGACCTCGGCCTCCATGTCGATGCCGAAGGCCTCGTCGGCCATGCGGATCGGATCGCGCGGCGCAATGAAGGAGTCCGAGCCGCCCTGGTAGATCAGCGGGTCGGTCCAGAAGCTTGCCGGCATCTCGGCGCCGCGCGCTTTCCGCACCAGCTCGACATGGTTCACATAGGCGGAGCCGTCCGCCCATTGATAGGCGCGCGGAAGCGGCGAATGCGCGTCGTGCTCATGGAAACGCGCCGAGGGCACCGCGTTGGTCTCAAGCGATTCGGCCATGGCCGCCAGATGCGGCGCAATGCGGCGCCAATCGTCGAGCGCAGCCTGCAGCGTCGGCACCAGGAAGGAAGCGTCGGTGAACCGCGTCAGATCGCGCGAGACCACGACCAGTTTTCCGTCGCGCGTCCCGTTCTTCAATGTGGCAAGCTTCATGCGGTTTCCTCTCCTGACGCGGTGTCCTGACCGCTTAGCCCCACAACAAGGCCGTCGCGGGCAATCGTCAAGTCGCCGGACCAAGTTTTCCTGACGGCGTCGATCCAGTCGTCCTCGCCGATCGCCGGATCGTCGGCTGGAATGAGATGGTTGAGCACCAGCCGCCTCACCCCGGCATCGCTGGCGATGCGGCCTGCTTCGTCGGCAAAACTGTGGCTGGCTAGGAGATGCTCGCGCAGCCGCGCGCCGTTGCCAGTCCGGGCGACCAGTCGCTCCACGCCTCCCTCCAGCATGGCCTCATGGACAAGGATGTCGGCAGCTTTGGCAAACTCAGCCAGTGGCGGAAAGAAGGCAGTGTCGGCGGAAAACACCACGCTCTTGCCGCCCTGCTCGAAACGCAGCGCAAAACAGTCGGTGACCGGCGGATGGTCGACGCGCAACGAAGTCACCGTCAGACCTCGCTCGTCCAAAACCGACCCTTCGCCGAACTCCTCGACCGTGATCAGGTCGCGGATGTCCGGCCTGCCTTCGTCGATGATGCGGATCTCGATGTCGAACTCCATCGCCTGGCAGAAGCATTGCCAGTAGTACCCCGTGCCGGGTGGGCCAAAAACGGTCACCGGCGTCGCCAGCCCCGCCGTCCAGGCGGTGTGGATCAGCGGCCCGAGTTCCAGAACGTGGTCCGAATGAAGGTGCGTGACGAAGATCAGGTCGAGCGCCTTCAGGCTGACGCCGGCATCAGTCAGCGCACGCGTGACGCCCAGCCCGCAATCGACGACGATGGTGCGCCCACCGATTTCAAGCAGCGACGAACTCGGCCAGGGTCCGCCCGGCCGGACTGCCGGGCCACCCTTGGAGCCGAGCAGGACGAGCCGATCCACGTTTTCGGTATTCAAGACCAGTCGCCTTCCGGGGTGCCGTTGAAACGCTTCTTCAGGTCGGCCCAGCAGTCGATGTAGTTCTCCTGCAAGGTGCCGAGCTCGGCGGCGTAGCGCGTCAGCATCTGCGGAAAGCGCGTTTCGAACATGAAGGCCATGGTGTTGTCGAGCTTGACCGGCTTCAGGTCGGCGCGCGTCGCCTTCTCGAAGCCGGAAGCATCCGGGCCATGCGCCAGCATCTGGTTGTGCAGGCTGATGCCGCCGGGCACGAAACCTTCCTCCTTGGCGTCGTACTGGCCATGGATCAGGCCCATGAACTCGCTCATGATGTTACGATGGTACCAGGGCGGCCGGAACGTATTTTCGGCCACCACCCAGCGCGGCGGGAAGATGACGAAGTCGACGTTGGCCGTGCCCTCCTCGCCGCTCGGCGCCGTCAGCACGGTGAAGATCGATGGATCGGGGTGGTCGAACAGGATGGCGCCGACGGGCGAAAACGTCGCCAGATCATATTTGTAGGGCGCGTAGTTGCCATGCCAGGCGACGACGTCGAGCGGCGAATGGCCGAGTTCGGTAACGTGGAAGGCGCCGCACCATTTGACGATCAGCCGGCAGGGCGTCTCCTTCTCCTCGAACCAGGCGCAGGGCGTTTTGAAATCGCGCGGATTGGCCAGGCAATTGGCGCCGATCGGGCCGCGGTCGGGCATGGTGAACTTGGCGCCGTAATTCTCGCAGACATAGCCGCGCGCCTCCTTGTCGGCGAGCTCGACCTTGAAGACGAGGCCGCGCGGCAGCACCGCGATCTCGCCGGGGCGAAGCTCAATCACCCCCATCTCGGTGACGAAGCGCAGCGCGCCCACCTGCGGCACGACCAGCAATTCGCCGTCGGCGTTGAAGAAATGGTCGTCCACCATCGACCGGTTGGCGACATAGACATGCGCTGCCATGCCCGACTGGCCAACCGCATCGCCGGCCGTGGTGAAGGTACGCATGCCGGAAATGAAGTCGGTCGGCTCGGTCGGCATCGGCGTCGGGTTCCAGCGGTATTGGCCGAGCGCCAGCTCGTGATCGCCGATATTGGGCCCCGTCTTCCACAAAGGGTAGCTGGCGCCCTTGAAGCGGCCGGTGTGCTTTACGCTCGGACGGATGCGGTAAAGCCAGGAGCGCTCGTTGGTGCCGCGCGGCGCGGTGAAGGGCGAGCCCGAAAGCTGCTCGGCATAGAGGCCGTAGGCCGGCCGCTGCGGCGAGTTGCGGCCCTGCGGCAGCGATCCGGGCAGCGTCTCGGTTTCGAAATCATTGCCGAAACCCGGCATGTAGGAAAAGCCCATCCGATCCTCCCTGATCCCGGCTTGCAAGCTTCAAGAACTTGGCCTGCAGGCGATGTTGACCAAACTGGTTTCATTTGTAACCATTGAAAATGTAACTATCAACGGCCACGATGCATCCCGGAGCGCTTCATGGAACCGGATATCCTTGAACTGGAAAGCTTCCTGCCCTACCGGCTCTACCGGCTTGCCGACACCGTCAGCCGCGAATTTTCGCGGATCTACAAGGAGCGTCACGGCCTGACGCGACCGGAATGGCGCACGCTGTCGGGGCTTGGCGAGCGGGGCACGATGACGGCGACGGAGCTCGGCGAGCAATCGGCCATGCACAAGACGAAGGTGTCGCGGGCGGTGGCGGAGTTGGAACGGCGTAGGTGGTTGACGCGGACGCCGGATGAGAATGATCGCCGCGTAGAGCGCCTCGCCCTGACCAAGACGGGTTTAGCCGCCTATCGCGAGATGGTGCCGCTGGCGAAGGCGTTTGAAAGGGAGTTGCTGGGGAAGCTGAGTGTGGAGGAGCGCGCGGCGATTGCCAGGGGGGTGGCGGCGCTGGAAGAGGCTTTGGAGAGAAAGTAGATGAGAGGCCGGCGGGACAGCGCCCCCCTCTGTCCTGCCGGACATCTCCCCCTCTTGGGGGGAGATTGGCAGCTTTGGCGACGGCGCTCGTCTTGCAAGGTCCGCGATTGGCGAAGGCCGGCGTGACGGCTGATCTCCCTCCTTGAGGGGTAGATGTCCGGCAGGACAGAGGGGGGCGAAGGAACTCGACATCTCTCCAGAGGCTCTCACCAATCCATCACAACCTTCCCAGAACTCCCACTCCTCATCGCATCGAACCCCACCTGGAAATCGTCGATCCCGATGCGATGGGTGATCAGCCCCGAGACATCCAGCGGGCCTTGCACCAGGGCGATCATCTTGTACCAGGTCTCGAACATCTCGCGGCCGTAGATGCCTTTGAGATGCAGCATCTTGAAGATGACCTTATTCCAGTCGATCTCGAAGCCGGTCGGCGCGATGCCGAGGATGGCGATCTTGCCGCCATTGTTCATGGTGTCGATCATGTCGCGAAAGGCAGGGGCCGCGCCTGACATCTCCAGCCCGACGTCGAAACCTTCGCTCATGCCGATCGACGGCATCACATCGCGCAGCTTTTCCTTAGAGGCGTCGACGACATGCTGGACACCGAGTTTTCGCGCCAGATCCAGTCGCACCGGGTTGATATCGGTGATGACGACCTTTCGCGCGCCGACGCATTGCGCCACCAGCGCACCCATGATGCCGATCGGCCCGGCGCCGGTGACCAGCACGTCCTCACCGACCAGAT
Source organism: Mesorhizobium sp. CA6 (assembly GCF_020165035.1). Classification (NCBI taxonomy): domain Bacteria; kingdom Pseudomonadati; phylum Pseudomonadota; class Alphaproteobacteria; order Hyphomicrobiales; family Phyllobacteriaceae; genus Mesorhizobium; species Mesorhizobium sp. CA6. The sequence continues at coordinate 220,235 of NZ_JAIUHI010000004.1, forward strand.
CAAAGGACAAGGCCGTGTGCACGGCATTGCCCAGCGGATCGAAGATAGCGGCGATCTCGTCCGGCACATCGTCGGGGATCGGCACGACATTGTGCTGTGGGATCGCCAGATACTCGCCGAAGGCGCCGGGGCGGTTGACGCCGACGCCGATCGTGTTGCGGCAGAGATGCCCTCGCCCGGCGCGGCAGTTGCGGCAATGGCCGCAGACGATGTGGCCTTCGCCCGACACGCGCTGGCCGACCTTGTATTCGGTGACCGCGGAGCCGAAATCAGCGACCGTGCCGACGAATTCGTGGCCCGTCACCATCGGCACGGGCACCGTCTTCTGCGCCCACTGGTCCCAATTGTAGATATGGACGTCGGTGCCGCAGATCGCGGTCTTCTTGACCTTGATCAGCACGTCGTTGGGGCCGATCTCCGGCACCGGCACCTCTTCCATCCAGATGCCCGGCTCGGCCTTGGCCTTCACCAGCGCCTTCATCATGTTCGACATCAGACGCTCCTCAAAAATCTTGCCTCTCTCGATGGGATCGGTTTCATCAGTGCGCCGCCTCCAGAATGTTCTTCAGCCGGAGCAAGTCTCGATCGGTCGAACGCCGAACGGCCAGGGCGATAAACGGCGCCACAAGACGGGAAAAGCCTGTCGGGGTACCGCGGTTCCGGAGCGCCATATGGGTAGCGCCTTCTCGGGTATCGCGCCATGCATAACTCGTTTCCATGGGAAACGGTCCTTCGGCGGTTCGCATCACCAGCCGCTCGCCCTGCACGAGATCTACAATTTCGTAGGTGTAAACAAGCCGCCGTCCGAGGAACTGCGCTACGAACGCAATTCTCGATCCTACCTGGACCGGTCGGGGCGTCTTCCATTCGACCGATTTGATATTGACGTACCAGCGGGGCACGTTGTCCGGATCGGCGGAAAAGGCGGCGACGACCGCGCGGGGCCTGGCGATCTCGATCCTGCTCGTGACATCGATCGTCATGGCCGACTTCTGTTTTCCTCGGCGTGGGTCAAGCGATTACACCCAGTTCTTTTCCCACGTCGCCGAAGGCCGCGACCGCACGGTCGATGTCGGCGCTGGAATGGGCGGCAGACATCTGCGTGCGGATGCGCGCTTGGCCCTTCGGCACCACCGGGAAGGAGAAGCCGATGACATAGATGCCGCGCTTCAGCATGCGCTGCGCCATCTCCTGCGCCAGCGCCGCGTCGCCCAGCATCACCGGGATGATCGGATGATCGGCGCCAGCCAGCGTGAAGCCGAGCTTGCCCATCCTGGAACGGAACCGGTCCGCATTGGCATATAGGCGCTCGCGCAACGCGTCGCCATGGCGGATCAGGTCGAAGACCTTGATCGAGGCGCCGGCGATCGCCGGCATCAGCGTGTTGGAGAAGAGATAGGGGCGCGAGCGCTGGCGCAGCCAGTCGACCACCTGGCTTTTGCCCGACGTGTAACCGCCCGAGGCGCCGCCCAGCGCCTTGCCGAGCGTGCCCGTGATGATGTCCACCCTGCCCTCGACGCCGCAATGCTCGGCCGAGCCGCGGCCGTTCTTGCCGACGAAGCCGACCGCATGGCTGTCGTCGACCATGACCATGGCGTCGTATTTCTCGGCGAGGTCGCAGACGCCCTTGAGATTGGCGATGATGCCGTCCATCGAGAACACGCCGTCGGTGGCGATCAGCCGGAAGCGGCAGTCCTTGGCCTCTTTCAGCCGGGCCTCGAGATCGGCCATGTCGTTGTTGGCGTAGCGGAAACGTTTGGCCTTCGAGAGCCGCACGCCGTCGATGATCGAGGCGTGGTTCAGCGCATCCGAGATGATGGCGTCCTCCTCGCCGAGCAGCGTTTCGAACAGGCCGCCATTGGCGTCGAAGCAGGAAGAATAGAGGATGGTATCGTCCATGCCCAGAAAGGAGGAGATGGTCGCCTCGAGCTGCTTGTGTTCCTCCTGCGTGCCGCAAATGAAGCGCACGGAGGCCATGCCGTAGCCGTAGCGGTCGAGCGCGTGCTTTGCCGCGTCGCGCAGATCCGGGCTGTCGGCGAGCCCGAGATAGTTGTTGGCGCAGAAATTCAGCACCTTTTCGCCGCCGACCTCGATCTCGGCGGATTGCATCGAGGAGATCACCCGCTCGGACTTGTAGAGTCCGGCCGATTTCAGCCCTTGAAGCTCGCTTTCGATATGGGAAAGGAATGCTTTGCTCATGGTCGGCCCTGTTCGGTTCGAGGCCGGACTGTCGCGCTACGGGCACGAAAAATCCATCGCAAAAGCGACCGCTTCGGTGGCGCTGCGAAAGCCCGGTCGCAATCCCTGCGATGGCGTGGCGGCAATAGGATCAAAAAAGAGATGTGCGAGAAAGGACGTGATAACCATCTTGCGAGCTTTTCCGCGCTGCCGCGATCACCTTGCCGACCCGTTAACCCTTTCAAGTTAATCGTTTTCCCGCCACGAATCCTTGGCAGGTATCCGTCGACCGGAGGGGTCACCCAGTTATGTCGCAGCAGCCAGTGCAGAGCGTTTCGCGCAAGCTGATCCTGCTCATCAAGACCGGCTACTGGCTGGCGCTGACGATTATCGCCGCCATGGTGATCGCCTCCTTCATCCTTCTGCAGCAGTTGATGGCGCAGCAGCAGCATAATGATGCGCTGCTCGACATCGTCCAGACGCAGAAGGCGCTGTCGCAGCGCATCGTCTTCCTGGCCAGCGCCACGGGTGCTGCCTCGCGCGACAAGCAGCCGGCGCTGGTGACCGCGCTCAAGCAGGCGACCGGCGAGTTCGAAACCAATTACGACCGGCTGCTCACCGAGACCGGCGCCGACCCGCTGTCGCCGGCGCGCAACGATCCCAAATCGATCGAATACGTGCTGTTCAGCAAGCCGTTCCATCTCGACTATTTCTCCGTCGGTCTGGTGGCCAACGGAGAGCGACTGGCCTCGTCCTTCGGATCCCAACTCGGCATGCAAAGCGATGGCTACAAGGGCGGCACCGAGCGCGCCGGCCTCGACGCCTCCCTCGCCAATGCGACCTTGTCCGGCTATGCCGCGCTCGGCCAGCGCATCAGCGCCTTTGCAGACGAACGCTCCGGTCAATTGCTCAACCTGCACCGCACCCTTTTCTTTGCCACCCTTGGCGTCATCGTGCTGGTCGCGTTGTTCATTTTCCGGCCGATGTCCAACGCCATCCTGCGCAAGACACGCGAGCTGGTCGACGCGCGCAACTCGATGGCCTTCATCGCCGTGCATGACGGCCTGACCGGGCTGCACAACCGCACCTTCCTTACCGACCATTTCGAAACGCTGATCAAAGGCGCTCACCGCCGCCGCGAGCGCCTGGCGGTGATCCAGCTCGATCTCGACCGCTTCAAGCAGATCAACGACACGCTTGGCCATGCCGCCGGCGACTACGTGCTGGTGGTGACCGCGCAGCGCATGCGCGATTCCTGCCGCGCGTCGGATCTGTGCGCGCGGCTTGGCGGCGACGAGTTCGTCATGATCCTCAACGGCGCCGGCAGCACCGAGGACATCCATGCGCTGGCCAAGCGCATCCTCGGCGAGATCAACGAGCCGATCACGTTCCAGGGCACGACCATCATGCCCGGCGCCAGCGCCGGCATCGCCGTCTATCCGGTCGACGCCGACAACGCGCAGGACCTGCTCGTCCATGCCGATCTCGCGCTTTATTCCGCCAAGAAGCTCGGCGGCGGCAACTTCTCCTTCTTCTCCGAGGAACTGCGCCGCGAGCTAGACTACCGCAAGCAGCTCGAACAGGACATCCGCACGGCGATCGCCAACAAGAGTTTTGAGGTCTATTTCCAGCCGCAGGTATCGCTGACCAGCGGCAAGATCAGCGGCATCGAGGCGCTGGTGCGCTGGAAACACGCGACGCGCGGTATGATCTCGCCCGGCGAATTCATTCCCGTCGCCGAAAAATGCGGCTTCATGCCGGATGTCGGCCGCATCGTTATCGCCAAAGCGATCGAGGAAGCCGCCGAATGGAACCGCGCCGGCATCGATTTCGGGCGCATCGCCGTCAATGTCTCGGGCACGGAGCTGCGCGAGCTCGATTTCGACGCCTTCTTGTTCGGCACGCTGGAGCGGGCAGGGCTGCCCCCACAGAAGCTGGCGCTGGAGATCGTGGAATCCGTCATCCTCGATGACGAGAAGACCGGGATCGCCGCCAAGCTGCGCCACATCCGCGCCGCCGGCGTGCATCTCGAGCTTGACGACTTCGGCACCGGCTATGCCTCGCTCAGCCACGTCAACCCCAACGAGATCGACCGGCTCAAGATCGACCGCCGCTTCGTCCAGAACATCAACGAGAACGGCGACAACTCCAAGATCGTGCGCGCCATCACCGAGCTTGCCCGCGGGCTCGGCATCTCGATCGTCGCCGAGGGCGCCGAAACCGAGGCCGAGCTCGACTCGCTGATGGCGATCGGCTGCGACCAGGTGCAAGGCTATTCCATCGCCTTCCCGATGCCGCAGGACAAGGCGCGCGAATGGCTTTTGGCGCGTAGCCCGAAGAAGACGAAGCTGAAGGTGCTGCAGGGCAGCTTGGCCTAAGGTCAGTTGCTATTCGGGTGAGGCCGGCCCGTGAACAGCGGCCTTCTGCGCTTCCTGCGCTCACGTACGTTAAGTACGCTCCGCTCCGGTTCTCGCCGGCCGAAGCCCTCATAAGTGTCTCCGCCCTATGAAGGGTACGGCGACGCTACATCTTCGGCGCGACATCGGACTACGACTGAGGCGGCTGGCGCGCGGCCCCTACAAAAAGCAAGCCGCTATGTTGTAAGCCCTGCGGCGATCGGGATGGGGAAAAAAGCGGGGCGCATTGGGGAAGGCGCCCCGGTAAGCGGAGTTCCGCGCTCTTATTTGGTGCTGTTGCCAGGCCCAGTCGTCGTGGTGGTCGTATCGCAATTGTTACAGTCGAGCTTCCCATTGTTTATCTGACCGCTTGGTCCGGTCGTTGTGGTGGTCGTGGTCGTCCCATTGTCATTGTTTGGCGGGTTCCCGCTATGTCCCTGTTCAGACGTGGTCGTCGTAGTGCTGCCTTTAGGGTCCGCAAGCGCGGGAGCGGAGGCTGCGAATGCAAGTGCCGTCGTGACGATAAGAAGGGTTCTCATGGTTTTCCTCCCTAAGACGCTTTGTACGCCGCATCATTGGAGGCAGGGCCCTCTGTGCCTAATATAAGCATACTCTAATAAAACTTGAGGACAATCTATAATCGGATTATAGGCGCTGGAAGGCCTCCTAGAGGTGAGCAATTTCAAACTGACCCACTACCCAGTGTTCAGCCAACTTGACACGTCGGTTCAGCCATGGCGGCCTGAGAGATCGCAACCGGATCTCGCGGATGCCGCTTCGCCTTATCCTGCCACTGCTGTTGTCGATCGCATGGCCGGCCTTGGCCGCCGATCGCACCATTTACGTCACCTTCGACGACGGTCCGCTGAACGGCACCAGCAACATCCTCGACGTGCTCTTTTGACGGCAAGGCGAAACTGACGGCGTTGATCGCGGCGCTCAAGCTGCGCCACTACGCCTTCGGCGCGATAGCCGGTTACGACTGAGGCGGCTCGGCGTTGCGCCTAAGGGCCGCAAGCACCTGCGTGAATTCGGCGAGCTTGTCATCGGGGATACCAGCCCGCAGACGCTTGTCGAAGGCTACCGCCGCGAGGCGCAACTTTTCGAACAGCGCTTCGCCGGCTTCCGTCAACGCCACCTGATGGACCCTGCGGTTTTCCGGATCGCGGCGGCGTGTCAGCAATCCTTGCGCCTCCATGCCGTTGAGGTGATGGGTGAGAGTCGCGCCCTGGATACCGATCATGCCGGCAAGCTCGCGCTGGTTCGCCAGTTCCTTCGACTTGACCGACAGCAAAGTCACCCAGACCGGCAGCGTGCCGCCGGCCTCAACCATCGCGGCATCGAAAGCCTGCGCCACCACTTTCGAGGTACGAGCGAGAGTCATGCCGACGGGCGGACGGTCAAACGGTGTCATGACCTGACAGTAGAGCAAAGCGATTGGAACATGAAACCTGGCTTCATGATTGACATCTAACCGTTAGATATCTAACTTTGTCTTATTGATGGCGTCGGCATGCTGCGACGCGCGGCGGGCGGCAGAGAGGAATGCGGTCATGCAATATGTGTATATCGTCACCATCGGTCTGCACGTCATGGCCGGCGTGTTCTGGGCCGGCACAACCATTGCGGTTGCCCGCGATCCGGAGATCAAGGCGGAGCGCTTCATCCGGCCGCAGCTCGGCGCCTCCGGCCTGGCGTTCCTGACCGGCATATTGCTCTGGTATTTCTTCCACGAAGGGGCTTTCGGCTCGATGGAGAAGGTGCTGGCGCTGGGCATTTTGACGGCGCTGGTCGCCGCCGGCGTGCAGGGTGCGCTTGTCGCCTCCGCCAGCAGACAGCTGGCCGGTGCCGATCAGGCGACGCAAATCCAGCTGCGGGCGAAAATGACCAGAGGCGAACGCATTGCCGGCGGGCTGCTGGTCATCACCGTGTTTTGCATGGCGTCTGCCAAGCTGTTTTGAAACGCACGGCCGGCAAAACCGACCGGGCGCGGCGCGCAACGGACCAAAGCGGCAGGTGGCTCTCCTTGCAAAGGTCCGTTGCGCGTCACAACCCTCAGATCCTGATCCCGAACCGGATGCCGTCATAGATGGCGGCGTGGATGTTGCGCGAGGCGACAGCGTCGCCGATGCGAAACAGCACGAAGCCGCCTTCGGCATTGCGAGCGGGGAAGATGTCGCCGCCGCTCACCAGCCGCTCATAGTCGACCGCGCCGCCGTTCTTCGACAGGGGTTTGAGCGACAGATAAAGATCGTCGAGCGGCACGGTGCCGTGCTCGACCACCACCTGGTCGATGCGCCGCTCGCCGCGCCAGCCGTCGGCGAAGTCCGAGGCCAGCTCGGCGACGAGCTGGTTGCCCTCGCGCCGCACCGAACGCAGGCGGGTGTTGATGGTGACGGTGACGCCTTTTTCGTGGAAGGCGCGCATATAGGGCACGTGGTTCAGACCGCCCATTTCCGGCGCGAAGAAGCGCTCGGGCGAAACCAGTTCCAGCTTCGAGCCACTGTTGGCGATCAGCTCGGCGGCGCCCATGCCCTGATGGCCGCCATTGTCGTCGTAAAGCAGCACGTTCTCGGCCGGCTTGACGCTCCCGGCCATGATGTCCCAGCTCGAGGTGACAAGATTGTCGCCGGCCGTCAGCGGCGGGTTCTGCGGCATGCCACCGGTGGCGACGATCACCACATCCGGCGACAGCGCCAGCACATCGCTCTTCTCGGCCCAGGTGTCGTAGCGGATTTCAACGCCGAGACGGTCGAGCTCGGCCAATCGCCAGTCGATGATGCCAATCAGTTCCTTGCGGCGCGGGTTCTGAGTTGCCAAGCGCACCTGTCCCCCGGCCTGGCTTGAGGCTTCCAGCACTGTCACCTGATGGCCACGTTCGGCTGCGACGCGGGCGGCCTCCAGGCCGCCGGCGCCAGCGCCCACCACCACGACTTTCTTCTTCGGTCCCTCGCTCTTTGCGATGACGTGCGGAATGGTCGCCTCGCGGCCGGTCGCTGCGTTGTGGACGCAAAGCGCCTCGCCGCCCTCATAGATGCGGTCGAGGCAATAGGTGGCGCCGACGCAAGGCCGGATCTCGTGCTCGCGGCCCTCCATCACTTTGCGGACGATATGCGGATCGGCGATATGCGCGCGGGTCATGCCGACCATGTCGAGTTTGCCGGTGGCGATGGCGTGGCGAGCCGTGGCGACATCGGAAATGCGCGCCGCATGGAAGGTCGGGAACTTCGTCGCCGCCCTCACCTCGCCGGCGAAATCGAGATGCGGCGAGGACCGCATGCCGGCCACCGGGATGACCTTGGTCAGCGACGCGTCGGTCTCGATCGTGCCGCGGATGATGTTGAGAAAATCGACCTTGCCGGATGAGGCCAAGCGCCTGGCGATCTCGACGCCAACTTCCTTCGTGATGCCATTTTCGACGTCCTCGTCGGCGACCATGCGGATGCCGACGATGAATTCTCTACCGACCGCGGCGCGGACCGCATCCAGAACCATGTCGGTGAAGCGCAGCCGGTTGCCGAGCGAGCCGCCGAACTCGTCGTCGCGATGGTTGGTGAGCGGTGACCAGAAGCCGTCCATCAGATGGCCATAGGATTCGAACTCGATGCCGTCGAGCCCGGCTGCCTGGCAGCGCTGCGCGGCGGAAGCATAGTCGGCGACGATGCGCTCGATATCCCACTCCTCGATGGTCTTCGGGAACGCGCGGTGCGCCGGCTCGCGCACCGGCGAGGCCGACAGCACCGGCAGCCAGTCGGCCTTGTTCCAGCCCGTGCGGCGGCCGAGATGCGTGATCTGGATCATCACCTTGCAGTCATGCTCATGGCAGGCATCGGCGAGTTCGGCCAACCACGGCACGATCCTGTCGTCATAGACATGCAGATTGCCGAAGGCAGCCGGACTGTCGCGCGAGACGATCGCCGAGCCCGCCGTCATGGTCAGCGCCATGCCACCCTTGGCTTTCTCGGCATGATAGAGCCGGTAACGCTCCTTCGGCATGCCGTCCTCGGAATAGGCCGGCTCATGGCTCGTCGACATCACCCGGTTCTTCAGCGTCAGGTGCTTGAGCTGATAGGGTTGGAGAAGCGGGTCGTTGCTGGTCATCTTCTTCCTGCCATTTCAATTGTGTTAAGGAGCCGCCAACAGCCGCGCCCGATTGGCTTGCGGCAGCAAGGAGCTACCATGACCGACGCCAAGAACCTCACCCAGCTCGGCAAGCACGTCGAGACGCCACAGAGCCCCGAACAGGCAGTCCTGGAGACCGTGCCGTTCCAGCGCGGCGACGGCCCGCCGGCGATCGTGCGCTTCACCTGCCCCGAATTCACCTCGCTGTGCCCGGTCACCGGCCAGCCGGATTTCGCCCACATCGTCATCGACTACGCGCCTGACCGGACGCTGGTGGAATCGAAGTCGCTGAAATTGTTCATGACCTCGTTCCGCAACCACGGCGCCTTCCATGAGGAGTGCACCGTGATGATCGGCCGCCGCATCGTGGAGGCCACCAAGCCGCTCTGGCTGCGCGTGGGCGGCTACTGGTTCCCGCGCGGCGGCATTCCGATCGACGTCTTCTGGCAGACCGGCGCGCCGCCCAAGGACGCCTGGCTGCCGGATACTGGCGTTGCGCCCTATCGCGGAAGGGGTTGAGATTTGTTGCGAAAGGCTGGCGGGACAGCGCGCGAAGGAACGCCAGCCCTGATCTTCAATCACCATTATCATTCGCACTGATACTGGCTGAGCGCCCACTCGCCGGTGACCGACAGAAGGTCGGAGACCTTCCAGGCGCCGCCGACCTTCTTCAGCTTCCATTCCAGCCGGTGCTGGTGGCCTTCGACGACGAAGGCGACGACCACCTTGGCCTCGTCGCCATTGACGGCTTCGATGGTGCGCAGGCTCCGGTCGATGGCGAGCTTGTCATAATCTACATTGTCGAGCGCCATGTTGGGGTCGAGGCACTCGCCCTGCCCCGAGACGCGCAGCGCATCGCTCTTGTCGAGCACGGTTTTCGCCGGATCGATGAAATTCTTGCGCTGAGAAGGGTCGAGTTCCAACCCGACATGTTCGTAGAACGGCTTCACCACCGCGGTCGGCGATCCGGGCAGGACAGGTGCGACGGGCGCCGGTTCGGTCGGCTTGATTTCCGGCGCCGCGGCAGGCGGCGACTTGTCGGTCTTGGGCGCTTTGTCGCCTGAAGACGCGTTCGGGGGCGGCGAGCCGAAGAGCGCCTGCGCCGAGGCTCCGCCGCTCAGCCCCGCGGCCAGCATCGACAAGCTCGACAGCACGAGGACGGACCAGCGAAGCACGGCGTCACTCCGTCGAGGCGCCGCATTCCAGCGCGCTGAGCTTCCAGTCGCTGGTCTTGGAGGTGATATCGGCGATCTTCCACTTGCCGCCCACTTTCTTCAGCGGCCACACCATTTCGCGTTTGGAGTCATCGCCTTCCGGGAAAAGATTGAAGCTTGCCGTCACCTCGGCGGTGTCGCCGTTGACGGCTTCGGTGAGCTTCAGCGTCTTCGACAGGGTCTTCTGATCGAAGTCCTGGGCGTCGAGGCCGGGGGCGAAGTCGATGCAGGACACCTCGTCGGGCTTCTCCTTCTGCGCCCTGTCGTTGGCTTCGAACAGCTTGGTGACCGGCTCGGTGAAGCGGTCGCGGTATTTGGCGTCCGCCTCGAACTTCACCTCCGGCATGTAGAAGAACTTCACGGTGTTGGAAGCCGGCCCGGCAAGCGCGGCGCCGGGCAAGGCTATCGACATGGCAGCGGCAAGCATTGTCGGCTTCATGCAGGAACTCCGAGGTTCGGTGCGTGGCGGCAAGCTCGCTGCCACGCATCCTGCATACCGGCTTTTTTGCGGCTCATGAAGCCCAGTCGCGCTCAGGCATCCAGCCAGACGTTCTGGAAGTCCATTTCGTAGGTCTGGTGCATCGAATAGTTCTTCACCTTCTTGTTCATATGGCAGTAGAGCTTCTGCCAGAAGGGCTGGATGATGACGCCGGAATCCTGCAGGATCGCCTCGACATCCTTCATCACCTCCTTGCGCTTGGCGACGTCGATCTGCGACAGCGCATCCTTGAGCTTGGCGTCGAACTCCGGGTTGGAATAGGCCGTCTCGTTCCAGGCCTCGCCGGTGCGGTAGCCGAGCGCCAGCACCTGCACGCCGAGCGGGCGCATGTACCAGATGGTCATGGAATAAGGATATTTCGTCCAGTCGTTCCAGAAGGTCGAGCCGGGCAGCACCGTGCGCTTCACCTTGATGCCGGCGTCGCGCAGCTGGCCGGCAATCGCATCGCCGGTGTTCTTCTGCCATTCGTCCTCGACCGTGATCAGCTCATGCTCGAAATCGGCCTGACCTGCCTCCGCCATCAGCTTCTTGGCGCCGGCGGCGTCGCGCTCCTTCTTGGGCAGCGGGTAGTATTCAGGATGGATCGGGCTGACATGGTGGTTCTCGCCGACCGTGCCGCGGCCATTATAGCCGAGCTGCATCACCTGGTTGTTGTCGACCGCCATCTGCAGCGCGTTGCGCACCCGCTTGTCGTCATAGGGCTTATGCGTGATGTTGGTGCGGGCAACGAGCGTGGTCGCCGTCGCGACCTCCGACTTCACCAGATCCATCTTGTCTAGCGGGTCGATGTAGTCGGCCGGCGTTTCGAAGTCGAGGTCGATCTCGCCGGAATCGAAGGCATTCAGCGTAGCGTTGAAGTCGGTGCCGTAGTCGATGAACTCCACGCCGTCGAGCGGCGCTTCGCCGCCCCACCACTTGCCGTTCTCGCGGCGCTTGACGACCGCCTTCTGACCAACCGAATAGGACACCAGCTCGAAAGCTCCGGTGCCGATCGGCTTCTTGATCGGGTCGGCGCCGTCCTTGTCGAAGTCGCGGTGCACGACCAGGGCCGGATAGTCGGTGAGGCCGGGGATGATGGCGATGTCGGCTTCGTTGAGCTTCAGCTTGACCGTGTGGTCATCGACCTTGGTGATCGCGCCGTCCTTGGCCTTGCCAGTCTTGGCATCGATAAGCGCGCCGACACGAGCCGCCATGGAATTGCCGGACGCCCCCTTCTCGCACCAGCGGTTCAGATTGAAAACCACATCATCGGCGTTGAAGGCATCGCCATTGTTCCAGGTCACGCCCTTGCGCAGGTGCAGCGTGTATTCGGTGGCGTCGTCATTGACGTCCCAGCTTTCGAGCAGCACCGGCTCGAAAGTGAACTGGTGCGTGTAGCGCACCAGCGGTTCCAGCCACGTGCGGGTGACGTTTGCCATCTCCGTCCAGTCATAGGTGCGCGGATCCTTCTGCGCCTTGACCGACATCGCGACATGCAGCGTACCGCCCTTCTTGGGCTCATCGGCAAGGGCCTTGGTCGGCGCGGCAAGGCCGAGCATGCCATAGGCGAAAGCCGTCGATGCACCGAAAGCGCTTGCCAGAGCCAGGAATTCGCGCCGGTCGACACGCCCTGCCCGCGCCTCCTCGGCCATCGCTTCGATAGCGGCCGGAACCCGGTCGCCATTGCTTCTGAACAGTGTCATTCTCTTTCTCCCATTGGTTTGAGCGGGTCTTTTGCCCTTTTGCTTGAACTTTCGTCTATTAACTAACGCTGTCCGGCAGCTTTTCCTCACGCCGGGCGATCAAATCCCTGAGACCTTCGGCGATGCCTTCGTCGAGCTTCGGCTCCTGGTAGTCGGCGAGCATGGCGCGCGCCTTTTCTCGGCCGCGCGTGTCATGATCCTTGGCGCCTTCGGCGCTCCACTGCTCGAAGGAATTGAAGTCCATGATGTTGGGCATGAAGAAGGCGCTCTCGAAATGCTCGAGCGTGTGCTGCGTGCCGAGGAAATGCCCTTGCGGACCGACCTCGCGGATTGCCGCCATCGCTTCCTTGAAATCGTCGAAGGGAACGCCGCCGGCATATTTATACCAGCCGACGAGCTGCTCGCAGTCGGTGGCGAATTTCGAATAGCCGCAGGTGAGGCCCGCCTCCAGCCAACCGGCGGAATGCCAGATGTAATTGGCGCCGGAAAGGATCGCGGCATGCATCAGCATGTTCGCTTCATAGCCGGCTTGGGCGTCGTTGAGCTTGGAGCCGACATGGAAGCCGGAGGTGCGCCAGGGCAGCTTGTATTTCCTGGCCAAGGCGCCCATCAGATACATCATCTGCGCCGCTTCCGGCGTGCCGCCCATCGGCGCGCCGGTCTTCATGTCGACGGTGACCATGAACTGGCCGTAGAGCTGCGGCGAGCCGGGCCGGATGAGCTGAGTGAGCGCCACGCCGGCGAGCGCCTCGGCGTTGACCTGCGCCACCGCGCCGACGGCGGAGGCCGAGGTCGAGGCGCCGCATAGCGCGAAAGGCGCCAGGATCAGCGGCTGGTTGTGGCTCGCATAGACCCGCATGGCGTCGATCATGGTGGCGTCCCAGACCAGCGGCGAATTGCAGTTGGTGATCGCCACCAGCACCGGGTTGTCGCGCACGAAGTCCTCGCCGAAGACGATGCCAGCCATCGCCATCGTGTCCTCGGCGCGCTCCTTCGACGTCACGATGCCCATGAACGGCTTGTCGGAATGTTTCAACGCCGAATGGATGATGTGGAGATGTCGCTTCGGCACCGCGATTTCCATCGGCTCGCAGATGACCGAGCTCGAGGAATGCAGCGCCGGCGCCATGTAGGCCATCTTGTGGAAATTGTTGAGGTCGGCGAGCGTGCCGTAACGGCGCTTGTTGTCGAGGTCGCGGATATAGGGAGCGCCATACATCGGCACGAAGATCGAGTTCTTGCCGCCGACGCGCACCGTGCGCTCCGGATTGCGCGCGTTGAGCGTGAACTCAGGCGGAACTTTCGAGACGAGTTCCATCAGGAGCGCGCGGTCGATGCGGACGCGCGTTTGCCTGACATCGGCGCCGGCCGCTTTCCAGAGCTCTATCGCCCCGTCGTCGCGGAATTCGCAGCCCACCTCCTCGAGGATCTTGAGCGATTCCTCGTGGATCAGTTCCACCGCCTCGTCGGGCACGATCTCATAGGCGGGGATCTTGCGCACAAGGGTCGGGAAGGACGCGATCGGCGCGCTTCTCAGCGCCTTGCGGCCAAGACGGCCACCGCCGCGGCGGTGGGTCTGTTCGGTCAATTCAACGGCCGGTGCGTTCATGGAGGCTCCTTCTTCCCGCCACTCACGTTAGCGAGGCAAAATATGGCTGTGACGCTGGAAAATCCTGATCTTCTGTATAAGTTCACCTTATGCGAAGCCTGCGCCACCTCCTGCCCTCGGCCGGCAGCCTCATCGTCTTCGAAGCCGCCGGCCGGCTGTCGAGCTTCACCGCCGCCGGACGCGAGCTCGGCATGACGCAGGCCGCCGTTTCCTATGCCGTGCGCGGGCTGGAGGAGCAGCTCGGCGCCAAGCTCTTCCAGCGGCGCCATCGCCAGGTGCTTCTGACGGAAGCCGGCGAGCGCTTCCATGCCGACGTCTCGCTCGGCCTGTCGCATATCCGCAAGTCGGCAGAGGACCTGCGCCTGCAGGCAACCGGCGGGCATGTGACTTTGGCCGCCTCGACGGCTTTCGGCTCGTTCTGGATGATGCCGCGCCTGCAGCAGTTCCGCGACGAACTGCCGGGTATCGACCTGCGCATCCAGACCGCCGACCGCGACCTCGACATCATCGCCGAAGGGATTCCGCTCGGCGTGCGCGGCGGGGTGCCGCGCGACTGGCCGGACTACCACTCGCTGTCGCTCTCTGACGAGGAGATCTTCCCGGTCGCCGGCCCGAGCTACCTCGCCAAATTCGGCAAGCCGAAGACGGTCGAGGAACTGGCAACGCACCGGCTGATCCATCTCGAGGAACCCTATCGCGAGGCGCCGAACTGGGACGAATGGTTCGCGTCGGCCGGAACCAGCCTGCGCAATGCGGAGCGCGGGTTGCGCATCAACGATTATGCGCTGGTGATCCAGGCGGTGATGGAGGGACAAGGCATCTCGCTCGGCTGGCGGCATCTGGTCGAGCGGCTGGTGGCATCAGGGCTGCTGGTGCCGGTGACCGATCATGTGATGCGGACCGGCATCGGCTTCCACGTCATCTGGCCGAAGAACCGCGACCTCAGCGAGAATGCGCGCAGGGTCAGGGACTGGCTGGTGGCGCAGGCTTAGATTTGCATTCGTTCGGTGATGCAGGCAACGCTGGCGGGACAGCGCCCCCTCTGTCCTGCCGGCCATCTCCCCACGAGGGGGGAGATCAGATTTCGCGCCGACCTTAGCCAATCTCCAACGCAAGGGAAGCGCCACCGGCGAAGCTGCCAATCTCCACCAACTGGGGGAGATGTCCGGCAGGACAGAGGGGGGTGCGAAGGACTGGGGCGTTAATTGTTGCCAACTTCATCCTGCCCCTCCCCCACGCCGGTCGAATCCGCCTATAGTCGCCTCATGCCCATCCGCCAGCTTTCCGAAACGATGATCAACCAGATCGCCGCCGGCGAGGTCATCGAGCGTCCGGCGAGCGTGGTGAAGGAGCTGGTCGAGAATGCGCTCGACGCAGGAGCCTCGCGCGTGGAGATCGTCACCGCCGGCGGCGGGCTGAACCTCATTCGCGTCACCGATGACGGTTCGGGCATTCCGGAACAGGAACTGGCGCTGGCGGTCGCGCGGCACTGCACCTCCAAGCTCTCCGACAGCATCCACGACATCCGCTCGCTCGGCTTCCGCGGCGAGGCGCTGCCTTCGATCGGCTCGGTGGCGCGGCTGTCGATCCGCTCGCGCACGGCAAGCGGCGACAGCGCTGCCGAGATCAGCATCGATGGCGGCCGGGTCTCGGCGGTGAAGCCGGCGGCGGCGAATCGAGGCACCACGGTCGAGGTGCGCGACCTTTTCTTCGCCACACCGGCCAGGCTGAAATTCATGAAGGGCGAGCGCGCCGAAAGCTCGGCCACCAGCGACGTGGTGAAGCGTATTGCGATCGCCTTTCCCGCTGTCCGCTTCACGCTGGCCGGCGCCGACCGCTCGACGTTGGAACTGCCCGCAACCAGCGACACGCCGGAGGGCCGGCTTGCCCGCGTCTCGCAAGTGATGGGCAAGGATTTCCCGGACAATGCCATTGCCATCGATGCCGCGCGGGAGGGAGTTCACCTTGCCGGCCACGTCTCAATCCCGTCCTACACGCGTGCCAATGCGCTGCAGCAATATGCCTATGTCAATGGACGGCCGGTTCGCGACAAGCTGATCGCCGGCGCGATCCGCGGCGCCTTCACCGACGTGCTGCCGCGAGACCGGCATGCGGTGACGGTGCTCTTCCTGTCGCTGGATCCCTCGACCGTCGACGTCAATGTCCATCCCGCCAAGGCCGATGTGCGCTTCCGGGATCCCGGCCTGGTGCGCGGGCTGATCGTCGGCGCCATCCGCGAGGCGCTGGCCGGCGCCGGCATCCGCGCGGCGACGACGGGCGCCGCCGGCATGATGGCGGCATTCCGGCCGGGCGCGGCGCCCTATTCGCATGCCGGCCCGGCCAACGGCCATCGCAGCTACGAGGCCGCTTATCACGCTTCCGCCTCCGGAGGCTTCGACCCGTTGCGCTCGGCGCAGCGGCCGCTCGACATGGGCGAAGCACGGGCGCCACGAAACGGCTTCGCCGAGAACGAGCAGGCGGCCTTCGACACCGGGCCGCTCGCCAGCGCCGATGTCCGCGCCGGCATGGCCGAGCCGACTGAGGCGCTGCTCGGCATGGTGCTGGGCGCGGCGCGCGCGCAGGTGCATGAGAACTACATCGTCGCCCAAACCAGGGATTCGCTCGTCATCGTCGACCAGCATGCCGCGCATGAGCGGCTGGTCTACGAGGCGCTGAAGAATGCGCTGCATTCTCGCGCCGTGCCGTCGCAGATGCTTCTTCTGCCCGAGATCGTCGACCTGCCGGAAGAGGATGCCGAGCGGCTGGCGATGCATTCCGAGACGCTCGCCAAATTTGGCCTAGGCCTCGAGCGCTTCGGCCCAGGCGCGGTGGCGGTGCGCGAGACGCCGTCGATGCTGGGCGAAACCAATGTGCAGCAGCTGGTGCGCGACCTTGCCGACGAGATCGCCGACAACGACACCGTCGAGACGCTGAAGGAGCGGCTGGACAGAATAGCCGCGACCATGGCCTGCCACGGCTCGGTGCGGTCAGGGCGCCTGCTCAAGGCCGAGGAGATGAACGCGCTGCTGCGCCAGATGGAGGCGACACCCGGCTCCGGCACCTGCAACCATGGCCGCCCGACCTATATCGAGCTCAAGCTCACCGATATCGAGCGGCTGTTCGGGCGGCGGTGAGCGTCCCCTGGCTCGTTGCAACAGCAAGGGTCGGCGCCATACGCTGAATATCATTTCTTGAGGTGGTATTTTCCTGTCGTCGGGTTGAGAACATAGTCGTTCGCGCCTGCGAATTTGCCGCCTCCAAATTCCACCGAAATGATGTCCTTGCCTGCCTCCACCCATTTTTGCACGTTCATATAAATGGGCGTCGTCGACATACCGGCGTTGCAATCCTCATCGTCGAAGCCGATCTCCTGAACGGCCGTCTTTTTCTTCTTGTTGATCACCAGCATTTTCGTCATGCAGATGCCGGCGTCGGACTTCGTGTAAATCCCCGCAAATCTGTCGCGGGTCGTCTCAGCCCAAAAGGGAATTTCGACGGTCCCGTCGATCTTCAGGTCGCCTGTATTGTCGAGACTCGCGACCTTCCTGAGCGTAACGGGAAATTTGTCCACGCCTTTGCTCCAGCTTCCCGCCGCGCCGCTTTCACTGATCTCGATAGAGAAAGGACATCCGGTGGTGTCGACGGGTGTTTTCGACCCCATGACGAGGACGCGTTGAAATTCCTGGTCGTCCGCGATCTCGCACAGCGTGAGCTTTGAGCCCTCCGCCTTGCCGTAGATCGCGATTGGGCTTTGCTTGGCGTCGTAGAAATAGCTTCCCTTGACACTGATGCCGCTGCCGAAGCTGGCATAGCGCTGCAGGGAGACGTGAACCGGGTTCGGTCCGATGGAGCCTTCGTAGTTTTCCACCTGGTACCAGCCCGCCAAGGCTTTCCCGCTTAGCATCAGCAGGCAGAAAACCGTGGCAATGAAGCCTCTTCCCATCCCGATCCCCTCCATCAAAGGCGGATCAGGATAGCTTGCCTCACGTCCGCATCACAGGGGGCGCCCGGTTACCGAGTCCAACTTGTTAATTTGAGTCTAGAAACGATCGCAACCAGTTGATTTACCGCTTCAAATTCACAACGATCACGCCGCCCAGCGCCAGCGCGCCGCCGAGGATGCCGAGCAGCGATGGCACTTCGCCCAGCCAGAAGAAGCCGATCAAGGCGGAGGTCGGCGAGACGAGATAGAGGAAGTTCGAGGCGCGCGCGGCGGGCAGGCGCGACAGCGCGGTCGCCCATGCGGCATAGGCGATCAACGAGGGTACGATGCCGAGATAGATGACGGCGCCAAGACCGGCGGTGTCGGCGACCGCTGCCTGCGAAAAAGCCTCGGGCAGGAAGGGCGACAGGCAGAGCGCGCCGAGCACCATGTTGGAAGCGGATATCGTCAGAGGATGATGACGGGCAAAGAGCGGCTTCTGCACAATGGTATTGACGGCGGAGCAGAGCGCGGAGCCCAGCACCAGCAGCGCGCCGGCGTTGAAATGAAGGCCGTGCCCGTCGGCCAGCGCGATGATGCCGATGCCGGCGAAGGAAATGACGGTGCCCAGCCAGGCAAGCACCGAGAAGCGCTCGCCAAGCAGCGCCATCGCCATGATGGCGGTGAAGATCGGGCTGACATTGATGATGAAGCCGGCCGCACCTGCCGAGACGGTCAGCTCGCCGAAATTGAGCATGGCGGTGTAGAGCGCGACGAAGATGGCGCCGCCGAAGCCGAAGCGCCACAGCTCGTCCACTCGGGGCAGTGCCGGGCGCTTCACCGCGAGGAAGATGGCGGCCGGAACCGCCGCGATGGCAAAGCGCAGCGCGCCGAGTTCCAGCGGCTGGAAGGCGGCAAGGCCGGCGCGGATCGCCGGGAAAGCCGAAGCCCAGCCGATGACCGTCAGCGTCACCGCGATTGCGGCCGCGGTGTCCATGCGCTGTGTCTCATTCAACGTGCCGGTGTAAGCGCTCATTGCCGTAGCCTCGTCTTTCTGCGTCATGGATGCAGAGAACGCCATTGCCGGCCAATTGACAAACGACCAATTCGAGAGTCAGCTGTGAGCATGGATCACAGCTCTGACCAGATACTGCCGCTTGAAACCCTGCGCGCCTTCGATGCGGCGGCGCGCATGGGAAGTTTTTCCGCGGCGGCTGAAAAGCTCAACCTCACTCATGGCGCGGTGAGCCGTCAGATCGCCAAGCTGGAGGACTGGCTTGGCTTGAAAGTGTTCGAGCGCAACGCGCGTGGCGTGACGCTGACGATCGAGGGCAACCGGCTGCATTTGAGGACAGCCGAAGCCTTCGCGCTGATCTCGTTCAACTCCGACCGCTGGGTCGAGCCGCGCGGCACGGCCGTGGTGCGGCTGGCCTCGATCCCGTCGGTGAGCGGGCTGTGGCTGATGCCGCGCATGGCCGCGCTGGAGAACCATCCGACCAAGCTGCGCATCGTGCTTGACGTCGACAACCGCCAGGCCGATCTCGCCGACGAAGGCATCGATCTTTCGGTGCGCTGCGGGCGCGGCCGCATTCCGGGCCGCATCTCGGTGCAGCTATTCGAGGAGCATATTTTCCCGATCGCCTCGCCGGAGCTGGCGAAGGAGATCGGACGAGGCGACCCTGCCCGGCTGCTGAAATTCCCGCTGATCAACGATTCCGACGCATCCGCCTGGCGCGCCTGGCTCGCGGCGCAGGACATGGACTATCGCCCGCGTCCGCAGGACCGGCGTTTCGAGGACTATAATCTGGTGCTCGATGCGGCCGCGCATGGGTTGGGCATAGCGCTGGCGCGGCCACCGCTGACGGCAGACCAACTCCAATCCGGCCGCATCGTTGCCGTCGACGAGCGCGTCGCGCTCAATCCGGTGTCTTACTGGATGGACCGCCCGGTCGGCCGGCCGCGCGCGGCAGCGGCGGACCTTGCCAGGCGCATCGCCGAACAGGCAGGGCTTGCTCCGGAAAAGCTCGAGGCTTTCCTTCAGGACGGCGTTTGAGCGGGCTTATCGAAGCAAGAGCACCATAATCGTTGCCGTCACCGCCGAGACGACGGCCGTGACGACCGAGATCGTCCAGAGCGATACCGCAACAGAATCGGATCGCGGCGCGTGACCAGCCGGACGAACCGCGGCGCCGCGAGGCTGCGGTGCATTGGCGTTGGCCGCGACCAGCATCGCGGCGGAAGCGACGGCCGGCGAAAATGTGGACAATGCAGGCGCAACCGGGGCTCTGGGCGCATTGTCGGCGACCGCTGCCTGCGGTGAGGCGAAGCCGCGCGGTGCCTGATCGGTATCTGTCGCCGCCCTGCCCGTCGAAGGTCTTGCCGGCGCGTCATCCAAGGCAGCATCGGGCTCCATGACGGCCCGGTAAGCGTCCTCGGCCTCGGAGGACGACAGGCGTGGCGATGCCTGGACGGCAGGGCGCGGCTGTGCGCTCTGCAGCGTCTGCGCAGCGAACTGCGCCGCCTGCACCATTGATGGCGCCGGCGGCTGGACCAGCGTCTTGATCAAAGCCGCCGTCGCCGGATCGGCCTTCGGCGAAGGCATCGCATGCGGGGTGAGCGGCTCATTGATCAGCGTGTTCAAGCGGGGCGGAGTGATGTTCATGCCGGGGCTCCGGGAACCATTTGTCGCTGCAGCCATACCGGATGAGCATTGCGTCAAGCTTGACGTTGCTTGCGATTTATGGCGATTGAAACCCGATGAACTGCAGCGTCCTTTCATGATGAACCGTTTCGAAGGCCCGGGCGGCAGGGAAGCCCGGATCCGTTATCTCGACGGCGACTTCCAAGTCACCAGTCCCGGCTCCTTCGTGCGCTGTGCGGTGACGGGCGAGAACATTCCGCTCGACGAGCTCAAATATTGGAGCGTCGCCCGGCAGGAGCCCTATGTGAACGCCGCGGTGTCGCTTGCCCGCGAGATCGAGATGCACCCGGAATTGCGCAAGCGCGGATAAGCCTTGCGAGCCCATGGCGCTTGGCAGCCAAGCTCGACCGCTCAGGGTACTACATTGAAAAACTTCAGGAAATCTCTCAAGACACTTCTTCGCATGCCGCTTGTCATGCGCGCGAGATGGCGCGATCGGGCGGTGTCGAGGGCGCCCCGATTCAAGCTGACGGCCTGCGCAATCTTCCGCGAGGAAGCGCCGTTCCTGGCCGAATGGATCAGGTTCCATCAGAATGTGGGATTCGAGCATTTCTATCTCTACAACAACTTCTCGACCGACGACTTCAAAGCCGTATTGAATCCGTTCATTCAGGAGGGCCTGGTCACGGTGGTCGACTGGCCGCGGCCGGTGGGGCAGCTGTCGGCTTATAGGGACTGCATCCGCAGGCGCTGGCGCGAAGCGTTGTGGATCGGATTCTTCGACATCGATGAGTTTCTTTTCGCGCCCGACGGACGTGACGTAGCCTCGGTTCTGAGGGACTATCGCGACCTGCCAGGCGTTTGCGTCTGGCAAGCTTTCTATGGCTCCTCTGGCCAAGCGGAGCGACCAGAACGGCCGGTGGTCGAGGCCTATACGATGCGAGCCGGGCCGGACATCACGACGGTCAAGACAATCCTCAACCCGCGCATGGTCTACAGAGTGGGCGTCCATCAGTCGAAATTCCTGTCCGGTGAAGGGATGGACACCCGTCGACGGACCATCGCGCCCGGCATGCCTCCCCAGTTCGATATCCTGAGGATCAATCACTATTGGTCGCGATCACTTGCCGACCTCGACCAGAAAATCCGGCGCGGCGACGCCTCGACTTCCGCGCTGCGCGACAGGGATTGGCATTTCGACTTCGAAAGCAAGCTCAATGTCGAGCGCGACGAGGCGATCCTGCAGGCGATGCGGCGCGCAGGATAGCCGTAGCCACTTCTTCCCTTCCCATCGATGGTCCCACTCCGTCGTTTCAGTGCTGACACTTTCGCCTTTCTGGGGCTATAGACAGCAAAGGGCGACGGGTACGGGGGTTTGTTGTGAAGGTTCTTGTGACGGGTGGGGCCGGCTTTATCGGCTCGCATCTTTGCGACCTGCTGCTGGCACAAGACCGGCAGGTACTATGTGCCGATAATTTTTCCACCGGCTCGGCGCAAAATATCGGTCATCTTCTGGGCAATCCACATTTCGAGTTTCTGAGGCACGACGTTACCGTGCCTCTCAAAGTCGAAACGGATGAAATCTTCAACCTCGCCTGCCCGGCCTCGCCTGTTCACTATCAGCGCATTCCGATCGAGACCACCAGGACCTGCGTCTATGGGGCGATCAACATGCTCGATCTTGCACGCGCTTCCGGGGCCAGGATCCTTCAGGCATCGACATCCGAGGTCTATGGCGATCCGCAAGTCCATCCCCAGACCGAGGCCTATTGGGGCCACGTCAATCCGATCGGGCCGCGCAGTTGCTACGACGAAGGCAAGAGATGCGCCGAGGCGCTGTTCTTCGACTACCGGCGTCAGTCGAAATTACCCATCAAGGTGGTGCGCATATTCAATACATACGGGCCTCGCATGCACCCGTCGGACGGACGGGTGGTCAGCAACTTCATCGTCCAGGCCTTGCAGAATGATCCCATAACCATCTACGGCGACGGTAGCCACACCCGCAGCTTCTGCTATGTCGACGATCTCGTCGATGCGATGGTTCGGATGATGGCTACGCCCGACGATTTCGTGGGCCCCCTCAACGTCGGCAACCCGACGGAAGTCACGATCCTGGAACTGGCCGAACTTGTATTGAGCCTTGTGGGCGGCAAGTCCAAAATCGAGTTCAAGCCCCTGCCGCAGGACGATCCCCGCCAGCGCCAACCCGACATAGGTCTGGCGCGGTCGACGCTGGATTGGTCTCCTCGCGTCGCTCTCGAGGATGGGCTCGG
Source organism: Mesorhizobium sp. CA6 (assembly GCF_020165035.1). Taxonomy (NCBI): domain Bacteria; kingdom Pseudomonadati; phylum Pseudomonadota; class Alphaproteobacteria; order Hyphomicrobiales; family Phyllobacteriaceae; genus Mesorhizobium; species Mesorhizobium sp. CA6. Next base: position 242,774 of record NZ_JAIUHI010000004.1, read on the forward strand.
CGAAACGGTTCGCTACTTCCGCCGCCTCATCAACAGCAATTGACGGTGGGCGCGCCGCTTTAAGTCTTTGTCTTCATGCATGTCGTTATCGCAAAACCGCTGCACATTTTTTGCGCGACATGCATTAGCCCCGCATCTTGCGCAGGCGCCAGGCGTCGAGCGTCTCGTCGACGATGCGTTCGGGCACATGATCGAGCTCGAACACGGCCTCGATGTCGAGCACGTCCAGCTGGGCGAGGAAACCGGCAGGCGTCTCGCCATGGCGCAGCCGCGCGGCGTCCTTTGCGGTGGTGACGAGGCGCAGCCCCTCCTGCCGCGCGAGCGCCAGGAGGTCGGCAAGCTCGTCCTGGGCGTAGAAATGATGATCCGGAAAAGCGCGCGACTGAGCCACTTCGCCGCCCGCGCCGCGCACCGTGTCGAAGAATTTCTCCGGATGACCGATGCCGGCAAAGGCCAGGAAGCGGCCGCCGGCGAAACGCGACGGGTCGGCCGGCTCGACATGCGCCAGGAAGATCGGCCTCCCGGCGCGCGCCGCCTGGCGCACGACGCCGTCGGCGGCGGTCCCCTCGCCCATCTTCAGCAAGCCGCTGGTGAAGACCAGTTGGTCGACGACCTTGGCGCGGAGAGGCCCGCCCGGGATGACGCGGCCGTTGCCGATGCCGAAGCGGGCGTCGACCACGACCAGCGCATAGTCGATATGGACGCGCGCCGACTGGAACCCGTCATCCATGATCAGGAAATCGCAGCCACGTTCTTCGATGAGCAGCTTCGCACCGGCGGCGCGGTTGGCCGTCACCGCGACGGGCGCATGCTCGGCCAGGAGCAGCGGCTCGTCACCGACATGCTTGGCGGCGTCGTGATGCGCATCGACGACATGAGGCTTGGCGAACGAGCCGCCATGGCCGCGCGACAGGAAGCCTGGCGTGAGCTGCATGCGCTTGGCCTGCTTGGCCAAAGCGATGGCGACCGGTGTCTTGCCGCTGCCGCCGACGGTAAGGTTGCCGACGCACAGGACCGGCGCTGCGACCTTCTCGCGCGGCGCGTGGCGCATGCGACGGCCGGCGACCAGCCCGTAGATCGCCGATGCGGGCGACAGCGCAAGCACGCGCCAGTCCGGCTTTTCCCACCAGAAGGGTGGCGCTTCGCTGGTCATCGCGCCTGCCCCATGCGTCTCGGCTTCGCGCATGGACTTTTCCAAAAATCGGATCCGATTTCTGGGGTCATGATCTAGCGCCCGTTTGCGCCTTTCAGGCGCGCCTTGACGACCAGAGGCTGGATATAGGGCTCCAGCGATTTCAGCGTGCGGGCAAGCGCGCCGCGCATTTCGTCGACGGTGGCGGCACCCGCCGCCATCATCTCGTGGCGCGCCACTTCGTTGGTCAAAAGGAAATTGACGGCGCCGGCCAGCATGTCACGGTCGCGCACCAGCTTGGCGCCGCCGCTGTCGAGCAGGCGCTGATAGGCCTCGCGGAAATTCTGCACGTTACGCCCGGCCAGCACGGCGGTTTCGAGCATCGCCGGCTCGAGCGGGTTCTGGCCGCCTTGCGAAGTCAGCGAGCGGCCGACAAAAGCGATCTCGGTCAGCCTCAGATAAAGGCCCATCTCGCCGATCGTATCGCCGAGCAGGATGTCGGTATCGTGGGAGATGCGGTCGCCCTTGCCGCGCCTTGCCACGGACAGGCCCATGCCGGAAATCTGCGCGGCCAGCGCATCGGCGCGATCGGGGTGACGCGGCACGACGATGGTCAAGAGCCCGTGATGGCGCCTATGCAGGCTGGCATGGACCTCCGCGGCCACGACCTCCTCGCCATCATGAGTCGAGATCGCAGCCCAGGTCGGACGGCCGCCGATCTGGCGCTGCAGGGTGGCCAAGGCCCGCTCGTCGACCGGCGGCGGATTGGTATCCACCTTGAGGTTGCCGGAAACGGTGACCGGCCGGGCGCCCAGCGCGCGGAACCGCTCGCCGTCGACATCCGACTGGGCGATGACGTGGGCAAGATTCTCGAACAGCGCCTCGGCAACGCCGGCGCGCTTCTTCCAGGACATGAAGGAGCGGTCCGACAGCCGGCCGTTGACCAGAACCTGCGGCACGTTGCGGGCGCCAAGTTCCAGGATGGTCATCGGCCAGATTTCCGATTCGGCGATGATCGCCAGTTCCGGCCGCCAGTGATCAAGAAAACGGCTTACCGCGGGCTTCAGATCGAGCGGCACATATTGGTGGATGATGCGGCTGCCGAGGCGCTCTTCGGCGACCTTGGCCGAGGTCACGGTGCCCGTGGTCAAGACGATGTTGACGCCATAGTCGAGGATGCTCTCGACCAGCGGCACCACCGCGATCGTCTCGCCCACGCTTGCGGCATGGATCCAGATCACCGGTCCTTCCGGACGGGGACGGCCGGCGATGCCATAGCGTTCTCGGCGGCGGACACGATCCTCCTTGCCGCGCGAGGCGCGCCAGGCGACATAGGGGCCAATCAGCGGATAGGCGGCCGCCCCCGCATAGCGATAGGCAGTCAGGGCCGCACGCGCCCAGCGCTCGCTCATTTGCCGCCGTCCACGAGGCGATAAGCCTCAGCCGTCGCGGCGTTGAGGGAGGCCGTGACCTCCTGGCGCTTGCGCTCCATCTCGGCGTCATCGGCATCGGCGGGCACGAAAACAGGCTCGCCCACGATGACCGCGGAGCGGCCGAACGGCAGGTTGATGGTGGTCTTGTCCCAGCTCTTCTCCAGCACCTTGCGGCGGCTGGTGGCGATGGCCGATGGCAGGATCGGCCGGCCGGAAAGCCTTGCCAGGAGAACGATGCCAAGCCCAGCGTCGCGCGGCGTGCCATTCGGAATATCGGCGATCATGGCGACGTTCTTGCCGGTGGCAAGCGCCTTCCTCAGCGCGATCAAGGCCTTGGCGCCGCCCTTGTCCAAATGCCTCGAATTGTCGCGGCCGCCGGAGCCGCGCACTGCCTCGATGCCGAATTTCTCGATCATCAGCGCCTGGAGCTCGGCGTCGGCGCTGCGCGAAACCATGGCGACCAGCGGCCGGCCCTCGGGGTAATAGGCAGGGGTCAAAAGGTGCTGGCCGTGCCAGAGCGCGATGATGCCCGGCTCAAGATGCGCATAAGCGCCGCCGGCTACCCGGGTCGAGCCTTCGACGAGCGGGCTGGTGACGCGAATCAACCGCAAGAACCAGGCGAACAGGCTGGCGATGAAGTTCTTGACGAAACTCGACTGCGCCAAAGGCTCGCGGATGCGCCGCCACAGCGTGCGCGTTCCGCCGCGTCTGGCGGCGCGCGGCCGAGTCGCCCCTTTCACCGCTTCATGCTCCATCGACGTCAACCGCCGACCTTCGATTCTGGATCGAGCAAGCGGTGTAGATGAACAACGAAATAGCGCATATGAGCATTGTCGACACTTGCCTGCGCCTTCGCCTTCCAGGCGGCGTGCGCCGATTGATAGTCGGGATAGATGCCTACAATGTCGAGCGCGTCCAGGTCGCGAAACTCGGTTCCACCCAGCTTTTTCAGCTCGCCACCGAACACCAGGTGCAAAAGCTGCTTCTTTCCGTCTTCCACGGCCATGCCGATCCTTCGCAGATTCATGAATTTTGTGAAACGTTTAGCCCAAAGCAGCCGATTTTGGAACTGCGGGCCGACTCACCCTTGGTCAATCCCAGCGATCACCCTGGCGAGCACGCCGAGCAGCTCGCCGCTGCCCGCGGCGAGCGCACCATGGTTGATCACCTCGCCGGCATAGCGCGGCGGCTTGCCGGTGCGGTCGAGCAATGCTCCGCCCGCCTCGGCAAGGATGAGGTCTGCGGCGGCGATGTCCCAGTCATGCGCGCTCGGCTTGACGAAGGTCGCATCGAGCTTTCCGGCGGCGATCATCGCCAGCCGATAGGCAAGCGAAGGGATGTAGGCCGTCCGCCGCAGCCTGTCCTGCCATGCCGGCGGCATCAAGTCGACCAGCGGCTTGGGTCCGCCGATATCGACGCTTTCGCCCAGCGGGCGCACATAGATACGCTTGTCGTTGAGATAGGCGCCCTCGCCCGGCAGCGCCCAATAGGTCTCGCGTTTGGCCGGGCATTCGAGCACGCCGGCGAGCGAGCGCCCGTTCTCGACCACTGCGACGCTGACACACCAGGAATGCAGGCCGTCGAGAAAGCCGCGCGTGCCGTCGATCGGGTCGACCACGAAGGTGCGGCGGGCCGACAGTCTGGCATGGTCATCGGCGGTCTCCTCCGACAGCCAGCCATAATCCGGACGCAGCCGGAGCAAGGTCTCGCGCAGGTAGGTATCGGCGGCGTGATCGGCCTCGCTCACCGGCGAGGTGCCGCCCTTCATCCACACCTGCGGGTTCTTGCCGAAATAGCCCATGGCGATTGCGCCGGCTTCGCGGGCGGCGTCGCGCAGCAAAGCAAGATCGTCGCGGGCCTCGCTCGAGGTCAATTGGTCAAGCGCCGGCAAGGGTCATCCCTTCGATCAGGAGCGTCGGCGCCGCGGTGCCGAAATTACGGTCGAGATCGTTCGCCGGAACCATGTTGAGGAACATGGCCTTCAGGTTCGAGGCTATCGTGACCTCGGCGACCGGATAGGCCAATGCGCCGTTCTCGATCCAGTAGCCGGAAGCGCCGCGGCTGTATTCGCCGGTCACCATGTCGACGCCCTGGCCGAATACCTCGGTGACATAGAAGCCGCTCTTCAACGACGCGATCAGATCTTCCGGCGAGCGCTCGCCGGGCTCGATGGCAAGGTTGGTCGAGGACGGCGAAACCGACGAGCCGCTGCGCGAGCCGCGCCCGTTGGTGACAAGGCCGAGCTCGCGCGCGGCCGAGGTGGACAGGAACCAGTGATTCAAGATGCCCTTCTCGACCATCAGCAGCTTCTCGCCCTCGATGCCCTCGCCATCAAAGGGGCGCGAGGCCTGGCCGCGCCGCCGCAAAGGCTCGTCGGTGACGGTGATCGCGGCCGACGCCACCTGCTTACCCATCATGTCGCGCAGGAAGCTGGTCTTGCGGGCGACCGCGGCGCCGTTGATGGCGCCGGCGAGATGGCCGGCAATGCCGCGCGCGACGCGCGGATCGAATACTACGTCGACCGGGCCGGTCTTCGCCTTGCGGGCGCCGAGGCGGCGAACGGTACGTTCGCCCGCCTTGCGGCCGATCTCTTCCGGCGTGTCGAGGTCGGCGAAATGCTGGCGCGACGAGAATTCGTAGTCGCGTTCCATCGCCGTTCCCTCACCCGCAATGACGCTGGTCGAGCGCGAGAAACGCGAGGCGACGTACTGGCCGACAAAGCCATGCGATGTGGCGAGAACCATACCGCCCAGGCCGGCGCCGGCGCTGCTGCCCGAGGAATTGGTGACGCCCTTGACGGCCAACGCAGCCGCTTCGGCGGCAAGGGCAGCTTCCTTCAGCTCGTCTGCCGATACCTCTGTCGGGTCAAAGAGGTCGAGATCGCGCAAATTGCGCGCGAGCAGCGCGGGATCGGCGAGGCCCTGGAACGGGTCTTCGGGCGAAACCCTGGCCATAGCCACGGCACGCTCGGCGAGCGCCTTCGGGTCGGATGCGGCGGTGGCCGAGACGCTCGCCACACGCTGGCCGATGAAGACGCGCAGCGACACGTCCTCGCTCTCCGATGATTCGGTGCCTTCGACCTTGCCCAGCCGAACCGACACGCCGGCCGAACGGCCGCGCACCGCCACCGCGTCGGCCGCATCGGCGCCGGCGCGCCTGGCGGCCTCGACGAGCGCCGCGACGCGATCGGTCAATTTCGCTGCGTCGAGCTTATCGGTCATGCGGTTGTTCCTGTCTGTTCACGCGGTCTGTCAGGTCGGGATCACGCCCGCGCCCATCCATTGATGCTCACACACTGTCTGCGGATGCTCACGCACCATCTGCTGGATGCTCACGCACCATCTATTGTTCCATTGCCGCTTGTGCAATGGGCTCAGGGCAATCAGGATACCGCGGCCAAACCGTCCAAAGCGACCGGAAGGGGTTCCGATCGCTGGAACAGTGTCACGTTCTGACGAAATGGGCTTGGCCGCGCGCGCTTCAGCGCCGGGCTAATGGGGGAAGGATGGATTATTTTGTCGACGGAGAGTTTACCCATGACTGGACCTCCCATCACCTGAAGCTTTGGGAGGAGCTTCTCGGCGACAAGGCCGGCACGGCGACGGCTGTGCTCGAAATCGGCTCGTTCGAGGGGCGTTCCGCGCTGTTTTTCCTGCAATTCCTGCCAAAATCCCGCATTACCTGCGTGGACAGCTTTCAGGGCAGCGAAGAGCATCTCGAGCCTGGCTCGAAGCATGAATCTGATATGGCCGAGGTCGAACGACGCTTCGACCGCAACCTCAAGCCCTTCGCCGGCCGGGTCGAGAAACGCAAAGGCCATTCATTGACGATCCTGCCAGGCCTTGCCGGCGAAGGACGGCTGTATGACGTGGTCTATGTCGACGGCGATCATTGCGCCACCTCCGTTTACAGCGATGCCCGACTGGCCTGGGACCTGCTCGACAATGACGGTGTCATGATCCTGGACGATTACCGGTGGGGGCCGGATCTGCCGATGGCCAGGCGTCCCCAGGCAGGGATAGAAGCCTTCCTGAGCCAGGTCGCCGGGGAATACGAGCTGTTGCACCGGGGCCAGCAGATCGTCATTCGCAAGAGCGAGAACGTCGCGGCCAAGTCATTCACGATCGCCGGCCGCGACATTGACGGGCTCGCCGGCGGCGCGCTGTCGCCGCCGCTGGTCAGCTTCGTCGTCATCAACTGGAATTACTGCGGCTATGTCGGCGCGACGATCGATTCCATACGCAGACAGGACTATCCGCATTTCGAGTGCATCGTCATCAACAACGGCTCGACCGACGACAGCGCGCAGGTGATTGCCCGGCATGTCGAAGGCGATCCGCGTTTCCGGGTGGAGACGCTGGCGCAGAACCACGGCCAGCTCGGCGCCGCGCTGTGGGCTCTGGACAAGGTGAACGGCGGATTCGTCACCTTCGTGGACGCGGACGACGTGCTGTTCGACAACTACGCTTCGACGCACATTCAGGTGCATATGGCATTGCAACGAAGCGTCGGCTTCACTTCGGCCAACGTCGCAGAGATGGACTCGACAGGCGCAGCCCTGACGGCCTCGTACCAGCAACTCCGGCTGAACAGACCGGGCGCGCAGCGAGGCCTGCGAGGTGAGCGGACCGTGCTGCGGCTGCCGACCGTCTCCCCGTCGCAATACCGGCTCCTCGACGCCAGCACGGCGACCATACCGCGTGCGCACGTCGGCTGGTTCTGGGCGCCGGGCAGCGCCAACATGTTCCGCACCTCGGTCCTGCATCTGCTGCGGTTGGACGATGGCAGCAAACCCTGGATGACGTCTGCCGACGGCTATTTCAATACAATATGCCATGCGGTTGCCGGCAGCGCGCTGATCGACATGCCCTTGTCCGGCTATCGTCTGCATTCAAGCAATTATTTCGCCACCGGCGAAAGCGTGGAGGGCATTCGCAGCGGAACCAGAGAATACGCGGCCAAATTGCAGAAATTCACATATGAAAGCGTCAAGTATCTGATCGAAGGAAGCGAAAGGTTCGACTGGCTTTCAGGAGGCGAGTTCTGGCCGGTCGTGGACCGGGTCACGCGAGAAAACCCCGACAGGTTGCGCGACTATTTCAGCGACGAGATCGCGGTCGAGATATTCGAGCGCAACGCGCCGCAATTGAGGTCTGTTTTCGGTGCCAGGAGGTTCAGCAGAGAGGTGCTGGCCCGGTTTTCCGGAGCCCAGGCAAGATCCATCCTCAGAGCCGGTTTCGGCGGCCGAATTCCAATGCGCGTCCTCTCGAAATCGCTGTTGCGCGATGTCCGCATCTCTCTGAGGATCGGACGGAAGCGATAATGACCGCACCGAAGATCAGCTTCGTCATCATCAACCACAATTACGGCCAGTATGTCGGCCAGGCGATATCGAGCGTTCTGTCGCAGGATTACGGCGAGTTCGAATGCGTTGTCCTCGACAACGCCTCGACCGACGACAGCCGCGATGTCATCGCGCGATTCGAGAATACCGACCCCAGGCTGGCGTTTGAATATCTGGATGACAACCTGCACCAGATGGGCGCGTTCCTTCACGTTCTGGATCGCCTGGCGGGCGAATTGGTCTGTATCGTTGACGCCGACGATTTCCTGTTCGCGAACTTCGCGGCCTTTCACGCCCAGCTTCATTGCGATTGCCCGACGATCGGCGCCACGTCGGGCGGCGTTCTTGAAACCGATCATGCCGGGCGGCCGCTGTCTTCTGGTTTCGCATGGTTGCTGCACCGCAGAGTGGGCGGCCCCCTTGATCCCGACCGTTCACACTCAGATCACATGATTCTGGGACGACGGGAGCGCGAGCTGCTCGGGCAACAGTCCACGGTGATAGAGCCTCACGAAGCCGGCTGGCACTGGTCGCCTGGTACGGCGAACGTGTACAAGCGGCATTATCTCGTCCGATGCAAGCCATCCCTGGCTGTGGTCGGCAATGCCGCGACCGACAATTATTTCATGCCGTTCGTGCATGCCTTGGCTGGTTCGGCCTGCATAGACCTTCCGCTTTCGGCCTACCGAATTCACGGAGGCAACGTGCATGGCGCGCAGCCCTCCTTGCCGAACTTGAGGACATTCAGCAAAGCCGCCCATCAGCGTTCGCGCGTGCGGCGAAGTGCTATGGTGCGCGAACTGGCCTCACGTGCCCGGGATTTTGTGTCGACACACGGACATGCTTTCTGGACCCTGATGGATGCTCCCAGCGTGCCGGACGGGATTTCGTTGAAGGCATATTTCAACGACCCTGCAATTCAGGATATTTTGGCTGATCACTTCGACGAGATCCTGGCGGCATGCGGAGAGGCCGAGACGCGCGAGGCGTTACGCGCTCGCATGGGGCGCAAAGGCTATAAGCAATTCCTGGCCTTGCAGGGTCAGAGAAAATCCCGACCTGACTCGAGGGCCGACGGCGGCTAAAATCACGCCACCGGCGCCCAGATCACGTCGTCGACCCTTGCGGCCCCTGTTGCCAGCATCACCAGCCGGTCGAAGCCGAGGGCCGAGCCGCTGGCTTGCGGCATGATGGCCAAAGCGGCGAGGAAATCCTCGTCCAGCGGATAGCGCTCGCCATAGACGCGCTCTTTCTCATCCATCTCGGCGGCGAAGCGGCGGCGCTGTTCGGCCGCATCGGTCAGCTCGCCGAAGGCGTTGGCAAGCTCGACGCCGCAGCAATAGAGCTCGAAGCGCTCGGCGACGCGCGGATCTTCAGCGCTCGGCCGGGCGAGCGCCGCTTCCGAAATCGGATAGCCGTATAAGATGGTGGCCCGCCCCTGCCCAAGCACCGGCTCGACTTTTTCGACCATCACCCGGCTGAACAGGTCGGCCCAGTTGTCGTCGGGCGCAGTGCGCAGGCCGGCGCGGACCAGTGCCTCGTGAAGGGCGTCGCGGTCGGTGCTGCCGTCGGCCGATACGGTCGCGAGCAGGTCGATGCCGGCGTGGCGCAGGAAAGCCTCCGCCACGCTCAGCCGCTCCGGCTCGGCGAACGGATCGGCCTCGCGGCCGCGAAAACGGAAACTCTTAGCGCCGGCTTTTTCCGCGGCGAGCGCCAGGAATTCGGCGCAGTCGGCCATCAGACGCTCAACTGTATCGCCGACGCGGTACCATTCAAGCATGGTGAACTCGGGGTGATGCAGCGGCCCGCGCTCGCGGTTGCGCCAGACCGGGCCGAGGCTGAAGATGCGTTCCTCGCCGGCGGCGAGCAGCTTCTTGCAGGCGAATTCCGGCGAGGTGTGGAGATAGAGCTGCCGGCGCGATGCGTCGGGCCCGATCGCCTCGGTGGCGAAGGCGGCGAGATGCGCCTCGTTCCCCGGCGAAACCTGCAGGGCCGAGGTCGTCACCTCGACGAAATCGCGCTGCGCGAACCAGCCGCGCAGGGCGGCGGCGATGGCATTGCGCGCCATCAGCCGGGGCCGGCGGTCGGCATGAATATGCGGCGTCCACCAGGGCGAAGCGGCGGTCATGGGCAGGAAAATCGCCCGACAGGCTGGCGGTTCGGCGCAAGATGCGCTAGGGCGCACGCGATGGCCGCCGTCGCCGCTTCGCGGAAATCGACGCTTGCAGGCCGAAAAACTCGAACGGGATCGAATATCGTGGTCAAGGTCATCGCCAGTTCCTTACGCAAAGGCAACGTCGTCGATAAGGACGGCAAGCTTTATGTCATCCTCTTTGCCGAAAACATCCACCCTGGCAAGGGCACGCCGGTGACCCAGCTCGACATGCGCCGCATCGGCGACGGGGTGAAGGTCTCGGAGCGCTACCGTACGACCGAAATGGTCGAGCGCGCCTATGTCGAGGAGCGCGAGCACACCTTCCTCTATTCCGACGGCGAAGGTTTTCACTTCATGAACCCGGAAAGCTACGACCAGGTCGTGGCCTCGGAAGCCGTGGTCGGCGACATGGCGCCCTATCTGCAGGAAGGCATGGCCGTGCAGCTCGCGCAGTTCAACGGCGTGCCGATCTCGCTGGTGCTGCCGCAGCGCGCCACCTTCGAGGTGGTCGACACCGAGCCGGTCACCAAGGGCCAGACGGCGTCTTCGTCCTATAAGCCGGCGATACTCTCCAACGGCGTGCGCACGGCCGTGCCGCCACATATCTCGGCCGGCACGCGCGTGGTGGTGATGACCGCCGACGGTTCTTACGTCGAGCGCGCCAAGGACTGAGATTTTAGGGCGATTGAAGTGGCTCGCCTGAGCACAGGCGGGCCTGCAATTACACATAGTTGGCTTTTTTGACCCGTATCCGCCAGTTTCGCCTGCGGACGATCGCTTACGCCTCACTTCAGCCGCGCGAACCACGAATGCCGACACCCGAAAGCTGAAATAGTGTTGGCACCAAAGGCCCGCGCCGCCGCATGTGCATCTGCTGATTGCCCAAATACCCAGCGCACGCTGCGTTTTATCAAAGGCAGTTACCCTCCGAACGTTTAGCGAAAGGCGAGACACGCTTGTATCGCCGCATCATTCCTTTGATGGATTTCAGAGGCCAAAAAGCAAGATAGCGTGCGGCGCGCGGAACGGGCGCGGTCGCCGTCATGCAAATAAGCAACAAACAGGCTCCTGCTTTGCAGGCAGTGATGAAAGAGGCCAAACGCGCCATAACGCCGCTTATCTGGTTCAGCGGCGGCATCAATATACTGATGCTCACCGGCTCGTTCTACATGCTTCAAGTCTACCACCGGGTTCTGTCCAGCCACAGCGTGGAAACTTTAGCAGCGTTGTCGTTGATCGCCTGCGCGGCGATCCTGACAATGGCAGGGCTCGAAATGGTACGCGCCCGCCTGCTGTCAACCGTAGGCGCCTGGATGAACTCGAGGCTGGCCCCAGTCCTGTTGACCGCGTCAGTAGAGCAGTCGGCCGCCACGCCGGGTCAAGGCAGCACGCGGTCTCTGCGCGATCTCGACCAAGTGCGGAATTTCTTCACCAGCCCGAGCATCTACCCAATCCTCGACGCACCGTGGGCGCCAATCTTCTTCATCGCCATCTTCTTCATGCATCCGTGGCTCGGCTGGTTGGCGCTGGCCGGCGGGTGCGTGTTGTTTGCGCTGGCATTGCTCAACGAACTCACCACCCGCAAACCGCTGACAGAGGCCGGCAACGCGCAGGCACGGGCTTTCACCCAAGCCGAGTCGGCAGTCCGCAACGCCGAGGTCGTCCAGGCCATGGGCATGCTGCGGCCGTTGCTCGACAGTTGGCAAGAGCAGCAGGATGAAGCGAGCGCCGGACAAGTCGCCGCCGGTAACCGCGCCAGCGCCATCGCGTCTGTCGCACGTTTCTGGCGGATGGCCTTGCAAATGGCGGTGCTCGGCCTCGGCTCTTACCTGGTGCTGCAAAACGAGGCCTCTCCCGGCATCATGATCTCATCCTCAATCTTGATGGGTCGCGCGCTGGCCCCCGTAGAGCAAGCGATCAGCACGTGGAAGGCGACGCTCGGGGCACGCGCCGCTTACAAGCGTCTTACCGCGTTTGTCGGCCAACGCCCTGAGGCCAAAGCAGTGTGGTCTTTGCCACGCCCACAAGGAAAGGTCGAGGCAGAGAGTATTGTCCTCGCCCGGCAGGGTGGCGGCGAGCCTGTCTTGAAAGGCGTGAGTTTCCAACTCAAGCCCGGTGAAGTGATGGCGCTCATCGGCCCGAGCGCATCCGGCAAGACAAGCCTGGCCCGCGTTCTCGCCGGCGCTTGGCGCCCATCAGCCGGTCGCGCTTTGCTCGACGGCATGGACGTCGCCGAGTGGCCCGCCGAGGACCGTGGTCGGCACGTCGGGTATTTGCCGCAGGACATCGAGTTGTTCGCCGGCACGATCACCGAGAACATCGCCCGCTTCGCGAAGCTCAGTCCCGCGGTCTTCAACAGCGTGATCAAGGCCGCGCAACTGGCGGGCGTTCACGAATTGATCAAGGGCTTGCCGAAAGGCTACGAAACTCAAGTAGGGGATTCAGGCGCATCGCTGTCAGGCGGACAGCGCCAACGAATCGGGCTGGCGCGGGCACTCTACGGCGATCCGACACTCATCATCCTGGACGAGCCGAATTCCAACCTCGATCGCGAGGGCGAAGACGCCCTGATGGCCGCGATCGGCGCGGTCAAGGCGACGGGCACCACGATGATCCTAATCGCACACCGCCCAAGCATCATGGAGAAAGTCGACAAGGTGCTGGTGCTCAATCAGGGCAGACAAGAATTATTCGGGGCGCGTGACACGGTCTTCAACGAACTCGCCGCCCGCGCCAGGAGAGTGGCCCAGCTGCCCAACACCACCCACGTCACGGCGGTCACGTCATGACCCGCGCAAACCCAGCAGACAACGATATGAACATAGTCGCTCTCCCCCAGCCACTGCCACCCCCGCCGACGTTGCAACCGCTCCGTCTCAGAGCCGTCACGAACGCCGGTTTCTCAATCATGTTCCTGTTCTTCGGCGTGGCCGGGGGCTGGGCGGCCCTGGCACCGCTCGACAGCGCGGCGGTGACGACCGGAGTGGTCAAGGTCGACGGCGACCGCAAACTCATCCAGCACCTCGAAGGCGGCATTATCGCCGAACTGGACGCCGTCAACGGCGACGTCGTCAAGAAGGGCAAAGTGCTCGTCCGTCTCGACAACACCCAAGCCAAGGCTCAACTGGACTCGATCCAAAACAAGATCGCCACACGCGAGGCACTCGTCGCCCGTCTCCGGGCCGAACGCGATGGCAAGGACAGGATCGCGTTCGACCAGGCACTGCTCGATAACCCGGACCCCGCCGTCAAGGACGCGGTGGCCACCCAACGTGACGTCTTCAACGCGAAGCACCGCAACCTGAAAGACGAGAAGGCAATCCTCGACGAACGCCGCCAGCAGACCGCCGAGCAAATTACCGGGCTGCAACAGCTTATCGCGACCGAGGACAAGCGGATCGCGGCATTCGCGAATGAGAACAAAGACCTCGAGGCGTTGCTCAGCAAGGGGCTCACCACCCGAGAACGCAACCTGACGCTCACCCAGCAACAACGCCAAACCGAGGGAGAACGCGCCACGAATGTCGCGTCGATCGCCCGCGCCCGCAGCTCTATCGCCGAGATCGACATGCAAATCCTCAACCTTACAACTCAACAGTTGAACGAGTCCGTTGACGAATTGAGCAAGGTCGAAGCGGAGCTGTTCGACTTCCGGCAGCAAGCGCGCGCGGCCGAGGATGTCCTCAAGCGCACCGACATCACCGCCCCCGTCGACGGAATCGTGATGGACGTGAAAGTCCACACGGCGGGCGGAGTGGTGAAACCCGGCGACACGCTGATGACGGTCGTCCCGCTCGGCGAGAAGCTGGTTGTCGAGACAATGGTCAAGCCCGAGGACGTCGAGACGATCGCCCCCGGCCAGACAGCCTATGTCAGCTTCCCGGCCTTCGCCAAATACAACCTGCCGCAGCTCAGCGGAGTTGTGGAAACGGTGTCGGCCGACCGGTTGGTGGACGAGCGCACGAACGCTCCTTACTTCGCCGCAACGGTGGTGATCGACAAGAGCGAACTGGCCAAGCTTGACGGTCGCAGGCTGCTGCCGGGCATGTCGAGCGAGGCCATGATCAAGACCGGCACCCGCACCGTGCTGGCTTATCTCGCCGAACCGCTCACGCAAAACATCCGTCGCTCATTGCGTGAGAAATAATGCAAACATCAGTGGCTCACGTGCGTATCCATGTCACAACAAGGGAGGATCCAGATTAAAGACAGAAGTCTACACCTCGCCTCATTTATGTCCATACCCACACTATAGAGTTATAAATCGCACAATTGTGTGTGCAGTAGGGAGGAAATACCGTGGCGAAAAATCCAGTAATTATAACAATCGGCCCCGATTTCTCACTGTCAGCGGCCAGCGTCGACCTGAACTTGCAAAACCACACAGTGCAGCTCGAAGAGAACCCCCCGAGCGCGACAGTCGTCGACGAGTCCGCTTACTTCGCCGGCAGTAACGGCATCGCCTACACCACCGACTTCACCAACCCCACCGGGGATTATCTCCGTGTTTACACCGGCTCGGAATTCTCAGACCGAATGATCGGCGACGATCTCCTCAACCATCTTCTCGGCGGCGGCGGCAACGATTTCATGTACGGCGGCGGCGGTGACGATTGGATTGAAGGCGGTGACGGTAGCGATTCTATTGCCGGTGACGCCGGCGACGATTCCCTCTACGGCAACGCCGGCGACGACACCATCAAAGGTGGTGACGGTAACGACTTTATCAGAGCCGGTGACGGTAACGATATCATCAACGGCGGGGCCGGTGATGACGCCATCTATACCAGTGACGACAGCCAAGCCCACTACTCCCCTGGAGTCGACATAGTCAATGGCGGTGGCGGCAACGATTTTATCAGGGCCGGCCGTGACGGCGGCATATTCAATGGCGATGCTGGCAACGACACCATCACCGGCAGCGAGGGCCAGGACACTATCAACGGCGGGGCCGGCAACGACACCCTCTACGGCGACAACGGCGCTATGAATAGCAACAGCATCGACACCATCCACGGCGGTGCCGGTGATGATTATATCGAAGGTGACGTCATGTTTCTCCCGTCCGGCAGAGCTAACTTCCTGTACGGTGACGGGGGCAACGACACCATCGTCGGGTTTATCGGTGACGACACCATCAACGGTGGGGCCGGCAACGACACTATCGAAGGGGGTAGGGCAAATTTCTCGATCAATTCCGGCAGCGACACCCTGACGGGCGGCGGGGGTAACGACACCTTCGTCTTCCACAGCCACACCTTCGTCGCCGGCCAACATGACGTCATCACCGACTTCAAACACGGTGACGATAAGTTCGACCTGAGGGACACTCACGACACCGCGTTCCTGCAAGGCCCCACCTTTAACTCGGCACAGTCGGCTATCGATTATCTCCACGCGCACAATCTCTCTGTCGAGAGTACAGTAGTAAAGGTCATCGACGGTTCTGCCGTCGACCTCGTCAGTTTTAGCGACGACGCCGGCACTCTCGACCTCAACGTGTCGGTAAGCGCGCCGGCGGCGGCGCATATCACACAGGCGGACTTCCTCTTCGGCGCTCTGGTGTAACCTACAGTGAGGGGCGGCGCACAAGTCGCCCCCCCAACACCTGATAGTGAGATACACGTATGCGGACAGAGGTAGCGAGTGCGCGGTTTAGGGGGTGCCCGAAGCGGTATCAGAGCCGACCTAGCCGCCTCCATACACCTCGGCCTCGGGCGGCGATAATACAGACGGCTTCCAAATCTCCGACGGGCTCGGCGGCGTGGACAAAGTCTGCTGCCGGGTATGTCGAGCGAGGCCATGATCAAGACCGGCACCCGCACCGTGCTGGCATATCTTGCCGAACCGCTCACGCAAGATATCCGTCGCTCATTGCGCGAGAAATGAAATCTTCAACAGCTCCGTACGCATCCTTTTCACAACAAAGGAGACCCAGACCAAAGACACATATTTCATATCCGCAGTGTAGCGCCACAACGCGCACAATCTTGTGCACAACAGGGAGATGAATACCATGACTAAAAAGCCAGTCTTAGTATCAGTCGGCCCGGATTTCTCGCAGTCGACGGCGAGTGTCGATCTGAATCTGCACACCCACACAGTCCAACTCGAAGAGAACATCCCGCCGAGCGCGACAGTTACCAACGAGGCCGCTTATTTCGCCGGCGGGACCGCATACACCACCGACTTCACATACACCGGCACCTGGTTCGGTTCGGCTTTCTCCGACCGAATGATCGGTGATGATCTCACCAACCTATTTTCCGGTGGCCCCGGCAACGATTTCCTCCACGGCGGCGCCAGTGCCGACGCCCTCAACGGCGATGACGGCAACGACTTTATCACCGGCGGGGCCGAGGATGATCTTCTCGACGGCGGTGCCGGCAACGACACGATCAATGGCGGCGCTGACAACGACACACTCCGAGGCGGGATCGACAGCGACGTGATTTACGGCGGCACCGGGGACGACACTATCTACGGCGGCAGCGGGATTCGCCCGAGCGACGGTCAGGATCACACTCCCGGCGACACGAACGACACACTCTACGGCGGTGCCGGCAACGACACGATCTTCGGCAACGCCGGGGACGACTATATCGAGGGCGGTGCCGGCAACGATACCCTCTACGGCGACGACACCGCCACCTCCCCCACCAGCGGTAACGACACCATCCACGGCGGTGCCGGCGATGACGTGGTCGAAGATAGTCGCGGTACCAACACCCTATACGGCGATGCCGGGAATGACTTGATATTGGGTGGAGACCAGAACGACACCATCTATGGCGGCAAAGGCGCCGACATCATCCTCGGCGGCGCAGGCGCGGACTGGATGTCGGCGAACAATGGCATCACCACCGGGGACGGCGCCCGGGACACCTTTGTCTTCTTCTCGGGCGAATCATCGGCGACCGTTCAGGACACCATCCAGGGATTCAAGCATGGCGAGGATAAAATTGATCTGCATGAGTCGCGGCACGTCGCTTTGATCCTTAACGACTCTCCCGGTACTAACGGAACTTTCGCCTCGTCTCAGGCAGCTCTCGACTATCTTCACGCACACAACATATCCGCCGAAGGAGCAGTGGTGAAAGTCGACACCGGAAGCAGCGGGCTCATTGTCGGTTTCAGCGACGACGCCGGTACAATCGACCTAAACGTGGCGGTGGGCGAGACGGCGGCAGCTCACATCACCGAATCAGACTTCCTCTTCGCGTAGAAAAGCTGCGCCTGTAAAACTTGCAGTGGAGTACGAGCGCCAATTCTCGGTTACTGAGGTCAGCCCTTTTGGAGCGCGGCGCTCCGGCGGGGCGGCTGCGTAATGCCGATAACAGAGAGCCTCCCGACGCCAATCGAGAAGGCGGCTGGTTGCGTGATTGTCCCGCCCTTGAACCGAACCCAAAGGCGGGCATCGGCAGCGCCGGCGCCATGAGCAGAGTTGCGCCATACCAAATTGATGACGCACTTTCCCGGAAAGTTCGCCCTTGGATTTGCGCGGCGCCGGAACTGTTCTGAAATTTCCGAAACGTCTACTATGCCTGCATGCACGGGACTCGCATCGCTTTTGGTCCGTTCGTACTCGACCCCGACATCGGGACGCTCCTTAGAGAGGAGATCCCGGTCGCTGTTGGGCATCGTGGACTGACGCTGCTTGCTGCGCTTGCGGCACGGCCCGGCGAGATCCTGACCAAGGCCGAACTGCTGGACGCTGCCTGGCCGGGAACCGCCGTCGAGGAAGGCAACCTTACCGTTCAAATCGCGACACTAAGAAAGGCTCTCGGTCCGAGTGATAATGGCGGTGAGTGGATCGCCACGGTGCCTCGCGTCGGCTACCGCTTCACCGGGACTGTCAAGCCGGTAGCGAGCGCATCCAGCAAACCGATACCGCCGTCCGGCAAGCCTTCGATCGCGGTGCTGCCTTTTGCCAATCTGGGCGGCGATCAGGACCAGCAGTATCTCAGCGACGGCATAACCGAGGACATAATCACGGAGCTGGCCAGGTTTCGCTCCCTCCTCGTCATCGCGCGCAATTCGTCTTTTCAATTTCGCCATCCGGCAATGGACATTGCCGAAGTACATCGCAAACTCGGAGTTCGCTATCTCGTCGAAGGCAGCATAAGAAAACTCGGTGATCGCATTCGGATCACCACACAGCTGATCGACGCCGCCACCGGCACCCATCTATGGGCCCAACGCTACGATCGGGCCCTTAACGACATCTTCGCGTTGCAAGACGAGGTTGCAGCGCTTATCGCCTCGATGGTCGAAGGGCAAGCGGAGGCGGAATCGGCGACCCGTACCAGACGCAAGCCACCCGCCGATTGGGATGCATACGACTACTACCTGCAGGGGCGCGCGCACTTTTACCGATATGAACTGGAAAAGTCCGAGCCCCTCTTCGTTCGGTCCGTGGATCTCGATTCGTCGTTCGCTCAAGCCCACGCCTTCCTCGCGCAGGCCCTCGTCGGCAGATTTTGGTACGACAATGATCCGCGGACGCTAAAGAAGGCCTGGGACTCGGCACGGACGGCGCTCTCTCTCGACAGAAGCGATGGCGTCTGTCACCAGAGCATGGGGCTGGTGCTTACACACATGCGCCAGCATAGCGATGCAGGAGTGCATTTTGAGCTCGCGCGCTCGTTGAACCCGCTAGACGTGAATATAGCGGGGGATTACGCAAGCTGGCTCAACTACGGCGGACGGGCCGAGACGGCACTCAACGTGCTCGAAACCGCGCTCCTGCGCGAGCCGTTACCTCCGGTGTGGTTCTGGGAGGTGAAGGGCAGCTCTCTGTTCCTGCTTGGAAGGTACTCGGAAGCTGTCGCTTCGTATCGGAAGGCCGGTGACCAATTCTTCATCCATGCCTTCCTCGCAGCGTCATACGCACATTTGGGCGAGATGGAGAAGGCGCGCGCTGAGGTTGAGGAAGCACTGACAAGGAAACACGAGCTGACCATCCGGCTGATTTCAGGTCTCCCGTTCACCGATCAAGTCGCCCTTGAGCTTTTCACGTCAGGCTTCAGAAAGGCCGGTTTTCCCGTGTGAACGTATCTACGATCCCAGCCTATCTCGATTTTTGGTAAATACGCGGACGATCCTGATGCCCCGCAGGACAGCAGGTCCGCCTGCAACCAAGCGAGCCACGGTCAGCACGGTTGCCCGCCGTCTGGATGTTAGGCTCTCACCCGAAGCGATAAGGAGATCCTGCCCGCGATGACAGATACAAAGTGGGTGACCTTGGCTCCAAAGCCCGGCTTGGCTAGACTTCGAAAGATGCTGGACGCCATTCACCACGTCGCGCTTATCTGCACCGACTACGATCGATCGCGACGGTTCTATGTCGAGCTTCTCGGCCTGGACCTGATCCGCGAGGTCTATCGGGAGGAGCGGCAGTCCTGGAAGGCCGACCTGCGGATCGGGTCCGCCCAGCTGGAATTGTTTTCCTTCCCTGCCCCAGCGCCGCGGCCGTCTTATCCAGAGGCGACAGGGCTGCGGCACTTGGCATTTGCTGTGGGGAACCTCGACCTCGTAGTTGCGCGCCTGGAGGCCGCCGGCGTTGCCGTAGAGCCAATCCGGATCGACCCATATACGGATCGGCGCTTCACCTTCTTTAGCGACCCGGATGGATTGCCTTTGGAACTCTACGAAGCGCAATAAAGTGCCGTTTATACGACAATCTGGGTATCGCACGACGGAACCATTCGGCACTTCGGGGGCGGAGCTGGGTTTCGAGTCAGCCGATCCAGGCAAAGACCCGACAACCGAGCCGGACCTGATGATGCTGTGGAACGTCCTGGACTTGACGCCGGAAGGTTGCGGGACCGACTGGTACCCGAAGGTCACCTACTAAGCGGTCGAGATGGTTGGCCAGGAGTCTGGCGTTGCGGAAAAGGGTGGAGACCTGCCAATCCGCTCACGGCTCCGCTTAAGGCATCGCGATGTTGCCATCAAGGGTCTGCAACTGGCGCTCAGTGGCACGTCGGCGGGCCATCATCAGGCCGCCCCTTCCACCGGCAGGCCGGCCGCCTTCCATTCCGGCATGCCGTCCTCCAGCCGGCGCGCCGCATGCCCGACCGAACGCAGCGCGGCCACCGCTTCGAAGGACATCACGCACCACGGGCCGCGGCAATAGGCGACGATTTCGCGGCCGATAGCGGCGTCGGCTGACCAGGCCCTGACTTTCCCCAGCGGGACATTGATGGCGCCCGGCACATGGCCGAGCGCGAACTCGTCCGCCGGACGGACGTCGATCAGTGTCACCAGACCGTCGCGCATCAGCCTCTGAAGCTCGTCGCGTGTGACCGGCTGCATGTCGTCACGCGCATCGAAATAGCCGCGCACGATGCGGTCGACCTCGGCGAGCTGCCGCTCGGCGACGCCGCGCACAGCGGCGAAGGCGGAAAGCACGCTGTCATCGGCCAGCGAATAATGCACGAACTTGCCGTCGCGCTCGGCCGAGACGATGCCGGCGCGGCGCAGCGCCTGCAGATGCTGCGAGATGTTGGCGACGGGCCGGCCGAGCTTCGCCGCGAGCGCCTCGACGCTGCGCGCGCCTTGCGCCAGATGCTCGATCATTTCCAGGCGCAGTGGATGCCCGAGCGCCTTGGCGACGATCGCGAACTGCTCGTACAGCGCCTGTTTCGGATTGCGGATTGACATCGACCTTTCTGCCGTCATTCAATGGAATAATTGAATGACGGTTTCGACCATTGCTGTCAAGCAGAGCGGCTCCCCGGGGCGCAGCCGCTCGTTCGGAGGAAAAAGCGATGATTCTCAGGCAGTTCCTGCACAACGATCCGGTTGCCGCCTCCTATCTGTTCGGCTGCGGCGGCAAGGCTTCCGCGGCCGTGGTCGACCCGGTCGGCGACATCGCGCCGTATGTCGATGCGGCGCGCGCGACCGGCATGCGCATCCTCTATGTCGTCGACACGCATATCCATGCCGACCACATCTCGGCCGGACGCGCGCTGGCCGAGGCGACGGGCGCGGAATACGTGCTGTTCGAAGGGGCCGAAGCAGGCTTCCCGTTCCGGCGTGTCAAGGATGGCGAGGTGCTCGAGCTCGGCAATGTCACAGCGACGGTCTTGCATACACCGGGCCATACGCCGGAGCATCTGAGCCTTTTGGTCACCGACCGGACGCGGTCGGCCGAACCGTGGTTCGTGCTCACCGGACACACGCTGATGGTCGGCGATCTCGGTCGCACCGAGCTTGCTTCAAGCGCCGAGGACGGGGCGCGCGCGCTTTATGCCAGCGTGCGGCGGCTGAAGGAGCTGCCGGACCATATCGAGGTGCTGCCCGGCGCCTATTCGGGCTCGGTCTGCGGCCGCTCGCTGAGCGGTAAGCCGACATCGACCATCGGCTTCGAGCGACGCTTCAACAAGGCCTTCCGCATCGAGGATGAGGGTGAGTTCGTCGCAGCCATGACCGCCGACATCCCTCCCCCGCCGCCGCAGGCCGCCCGGACCCGGGCCGTCAACGCCGGAGCGAAATCTTGAACATAGCGGCGTCTGCCGTCGCGCTCGGCCTCAAGGCCAACTGGAAGCAGTTTTCGCTCCTGGTGCTGATCAATGCCTTTGTCGGCGGCATGGTCGGCATCGAGCGGACCGTGGTGCCGCTGATCGGCGCGGAGGAGTTCGGCGTAGCGTCGACCACGCTGGTCGTCTCCTTCATCGTCAGCTTCGGCGTGGTCAAGGCTTGCGCCAACCTTGTCTCCGGCCAGCTTGCCGACAGATGGGGCCGCAAGCGCGTCCTGATCCTCGGCTGGCTGTTCGGCCTGCCGGTGCCCTTCATCATCATCTGGGCGCCGAGCTGGGGCTGGATCGTAGCCGCCAACGCGCTGCTCGGCATCAACCAGGGCTTCGCCTGGTCGATGACCGTGATCATGAAGGTCGATCTGGTCGGGCCGAAGTCGCGCGGGCTCGCCGTCGGCCTCAACGAGTTCGCCGGCTATCTCGCCGTCGGCGTCACTGCTTTCCTGACCGGCTATCTGGCGAGCCGCTACGGCTTTCGTCCCGTGCCGATCTATCTCGGCGTCGGCTACGCGATCCTGGGTGCGGCGCTGTCGATCCTGCTCGTGCGCGACACGCGCGAGCATCTGCGGCTGGAGCTGGCCAACCATCCAAGACAAGCTTCCCCGCTCAGCTTCCGCGAGATCTTCATGCTGACCTCGTTCAGCGACCGCAATTTGTTCGCAGCCTCGCAGGCCGGCCTGGTCAACAACCTGAACGACGGCATGAGTTGGGGCCTGTTTCCGCTCTTCTTCGTTGCCAACGGCCTCGGCATCGAGCGCATCGGTGTCCTCAAGGCGGTCTATCCGGCAGTGTGGGGCATCCTCCAGGTGGCGACCGGGCCGTTGAGCGACCGCTGGGGCCGCAAGGGGCTGATCGTCGCCGGCATGTGGGTGCAGGCGGCGGGGCTTCTCACCACCGCCATGACGCGCGATTTCGGCTGGTGGCTGCTGGCCAGCCTTTTGCTCGGTCTCGGCACCGCGATGGTCTATCCGTGCCTGATCGCGGCGGTGTCGGACGCATCGCATCCCTCCTGGCGGGCGCGCTCGCTCAGCGTCTATCGCTTCTGGCGCGACCTCGGCTATGCGATCGGGGCGCTGTCCGCCGGCCTGATCGCCGACTTCTTCGGCTTCGTTGCGGCGATCGCGGCCATTGCCGCATTGACCTTCCTATCCGGCGCGATCGTCGCGGTGGCGATGCGCGAGCCGCGTTCCGCCACCGTGGTTCCGACATCGGGCGATCGTTGAGACCGCCTCGGAAACGAGGGCCGCGTTTACGTTAATGGGAGCTTGATGCTGCGCGGGACGTGCCTGTCCGCTACAATCTGGACAGGTACATTTCCTCGAGACCGTTCATGAGCAATCCGAACCGCATGCCGTGGGTGGATACGGCAAAAGGTCTTTCCATCCTTCTGGTGGTGATGATGTATGCCGCCTACAACACCGGCGAATACACCGGCGGCGTCGGCTTCCTGCATTATGTCATCGGCTTCGCGACGCCGTTCCGGATGCCGGAATTCTTCCTGATCTCGGGCCTGTTCCTGTCGCAGGTGATCGACCGGCCATGGCGGCGCTATATCGACCGCCGCGTAGTCCACTACCTCTATTTCTACGTGCTTTGGGCGGTCATCTCGATCGGGCTGAAGATCGGCATCTTCAGCCGCGACCCCGCCGGCATGCTGCATGATCTCGCGATGGCCGCCGTCCAGCCATACGGCGTGTTGTGGTTCATCTACATGCTGGCGGTGTTCGGGATCGTCATCCGCGTGCTGCGCGAGCTTCGCGTGCCGCACTGGATCGTCATCTTGGCTGCCGCTGCGCTGCAGATGTGTGCGCCGAAGCCGGACAGCTACGCGCTTGAGCAGTTCGCGGCCTATTTCGTGTTCTTCTACCTCGGCTTCGTGCTCGCGCCGCTGATATTTCGGCTGGTGGAGTGGACGCAGGCACGGCCGGCGATCGCCGTTCTCGGCCTGCTCGCCTGGGCGATCGTCAACGGCCTGCTCGTCTATTCGCCGGGCTATGCGATGCAGCCGGTCGGCATGCAGATGGGACTGGCGGCATGGCCGCCGCTGCATCTGTCGCTTGCCGTCGCCGGCGCCGTGGCGCTCTGCGTTGCCGGCGGTTTCCTGTCGAAATTCGCTTCCATGGAATGGCTGCGCTGGCTCGGCGAGCATTCGCTGGTCGTCTATGTCGCCTTCACCATCCCGATGTCGATCTTCCGGGGCGTCATGCTGGCGAGCGGTCTCCTGACCGATACCGGCATGCTCAGCCTGGCGGTGCTGCTGGTCTCGGTCATAAGCCCGGTGGTGCTCTACTTCGTCGTCCAGCGCGTCGGCTTCGGCACCTTCCTGTTCGAGCGGCCGGCCTGGGCGCATTTCGACAGGCCGACAGCCGCCAAGGCCTCCAGCAAGCCCATGACCCGGCCGGCACGCGAGGCGGCCTGACCGGGCCGCCCGTTCCGGCCATCCGTTATTTGCCAGCGTCGTATCCCGGCCGGCGCACGGCCCTGATCTTGCCGCTGCTGCCGCCGCCGCAGAAGAAGCAGCCGTCGCCATCGGATTCCAGTCCCGACACACCGGAGGGCATCGCTACCTCCTGCAGCACGTCACCCGTCTCGGGATCGATGCGCAGCAGATCGCCCTCCTCACCTTCCCAAGTGGCATGCCAGAGTTCGCCGTCGATCCAGGTGACGCCGGTGACGACGCGTTTCGACTCGATGCTACGGATCACCTGGCCCGTTTCAGGATCGATCTGGTGGATCTTATGGGCCCTGTATTCGCCGACCCAGAGCGAACCTTCGGCCCAGGCCATACCTGAATCGCCGCCATTGCCCGGCGCGGGAATGGTGGCGACGACCTCGCCGGTCTTTGGGTCGACCTTGTGAATGCGATCCTCGGCGATCTGGTAGAGGTGCTCGCCGTCGAAAGCGGTTCCGGCATGCGAGGCGACGTCGATCGATTGCACGATGGTGCCACTCTCCGGGTCGAGGGCCTTCAATTTGTCGCCGGTGGCAAACCAGACATTCTTGCCATCGTAGGTGACGCCATTGACGCGCTCGGTGTCCGGAAAGGGTCCATATTCGCGCAGGATCTCGGCAGCGGCTCTTTTCATCTTCCAATCCTCATCGGTCTCTTGTGTCAGCTTCGACTTTAGCCGCTCTGCTGCAAACCTGGGAGCAACAACACAGTCGGGAATTTATGAACCGCCTCAAAGCTCGATGCAGACCTTGCCGAAATGCTTCTGGCTCTCATACGCCCGGAAAGCCGAGGCAATATCGCGCAGCGGAAAGCTCCGGCCGATAACAGGCCTCAGGCCGTTGGCCGTTATCGCCCGGATCATATCTTCCTGGTCAGCTCTGCTGCCGATGGAAATTCCGTTGATGCGGATCTGATTGGAAAACAGCGCCGGGATCGACACTTCTGCGGCAAAGCCGGTCAACACGCCGATCAGCGCGAGGTGGCCGCCCATCCTGCAGGCCGTTATCGACTGCGCCAGCGTGCCGGGGCCGCCGACCTCGACCACGTGATCGACACCGCGTCCATCGGTCAGGTCCCTGGCCTTCCGGCCCCAGTCGGGCACGGCCTTGTAATTGATAAGATGATCGGCGCCGAGCCGCCTGAGCTTTTCGAGCTTGTCATCGGAGGAAGATGTCGCGATGACACGGGCGCCCGCCATCTTGGCGAACTGCAGCGCGAACAACGACACGCTGCCCGCGCCGAGGACCAGCACCGTATCGCCAGCCCTCACCTGACCGCACACCACCAGTGCCCTCCAGGCGGTTACCCCGGCGCAACTGAGTGTAGCCGCCTCCACATGGGTGTAACCCGCCGGCGCCTTCGTGAAAGCATGCCACGGCATCGAGGCATATTCCCTTGCATAGCCATCGACATCATCGCCCAGTTCGCCCTGCTTGGTGGCGGGCGTAGCCTCGCCACCCAGCCAATTGGGCCAATAGCAGCTGACAACGGCATCGCCGGTCTCGAATGCGTCCACGCCCTCTCCGACGGCAATCACCTCGCCAGCACCATCGGACAGCGGAATGCGGCCGTCAGCACAGGGCTTCTTGCCCGTTGCAACCATGCTGTCGTGGAAGTTCAGCGAGCATGCCCGGATTCGGACCAGCAACTCGCCCGGTCCGGGCTCGGGCCGATCCTCCTCGACCAACGAGAGTTGTTCCAGGCCGCCGGGCGCTCTTAATCTGATCAGTTTCATGACGTCTCTCCCCCGATGCCGAGTACCGGCAAACTAGTCGCTCGGCAGCGGACCGGGGAGTAACAAGACAGTCGGGAATCCGGTGACCGGCGGCATCATCCAGCGGCGCGCCCGGCCGCGGCCCACCGCCTGCACCTTGTGCTCGGCCGACAACTGCTCCAGCGCCCGCTGCACGGTGCGCGCGCTGGCGCCAAGCGCGATCGCCAGCGCCGAGCTCGACCAGGCCTCGCCATCGGTCAGGAAGGCAAGCACCGCGCCATGCTCATCCTCGACAGGCGGCGCCAGCACGACGATCTCGGCGGCGTTCAGCGGCGTCAACGCAAAGCCGCCGGCGGTCGCATTGATCTCGGCCAAGCCGGCGAGCTCGGCGCGGAGCCGCCCCATCTCGACCCTGAGCCGCGCACGATGCGATTCATCGGCGTGCTTCGCCCGGAAGGCGCGCTTAAGCAGCGTCTCGCGCGATGCGTCGGCCGGCCACGCCTCGGCGAGCGTGCGCGCCAGCGCAAACAGCACCGGCCGGGTCGCCAGCGAGACCGCGGCGCCGCCTTCGCGCACGACGTTGCGGCAAGCATCGATGACCAGCGCGCCGGACCCCAGCAGCGCCTCGACCTCGTCGAGCAGCAGCTCTTTCTCCGCGCCGCGCGCGATCAGCCGGCCCACCGGCGTGTTCAGCACCAGGGACGCCGCTTCGACTTCGGCCTTCAATGCCGGGATGTTGGCTTGATAGGCGGCAAGCGATGCGCGGCCGAATGCCGAGCGCGCCGCCTTTGTCCTCAGGCGCCGGACGGCGATGCCGGCCGCGGCCAGTTCATGCGCGACGCGCGCCACCGGCGGCAGCGGCGTCGGATCGAAGTCCGCAAGCAGGCGCTCGGCCTCGTCGAGGCGGCCGACCAGGATGAGGCGGCGCGCCTCGAGGCTGCCGGCATAGGCGGCGTTCAGCCGGTCGCCATGCGCGGCGAGCGTCGCGCGGGCGGACCGCAGCGCCTTCTCCGGCCAGCCGAGGTCGCGCGAGACCAGCGCGATCTCGGCCTCGGCGACGACGCAGCGGGCGCGCGCCACCGCTTCCCTCGGACTGAAGGCGCGGGCGGCGTCCTTCAGCAGCGCCTTGGCCTTGGCGAAATCGCCGAGCTGCGCCATCGCGATGCCGCGCAGGGCCAGCGCCGGCGCGTCGTCGCGCAGCGCGACGCGCTTCAAGGCGCCGAGCGGATCGCCCGCGGCGAGCGCGCGGCCGGCGGCATTGATCAGCGAATCCATGCCACCGTCTCAGCGCCCGCCGCAGCAAATCGCGTCACACTTGTAACTCTCACCATCGCAGTGCGCTGTCCTATGTCTGTCCTCGTCACCCCCAACCAAACCCAAGAACGGGACAAGAGCAATGACCCAACATATGAAGACACCGCCGGTCGTTTCGCAGGAAGCGTGGGAAGGCGCCTATGAAGAGATGCTCGTGAAGGAAAAGGCGCTCACCCGCGCCCGCGACGCTTTGGCCGCCGAACGCCGCCGCATGCCGTGGATGGAAGTCAAGAAGGACTATGTGTTCGAAGGCCCGAACGGCAAGATGAGCCTGCTCGACCTCTTCGAAGGCCGCCGCCAGCTCGTCGTCTACCGCGCCTTCTTCGAGCCCGGCGTCTATGGCTGGCCCGAACATGCGTGCCGCGGCTGCTCGCTCGGCGCCGACATGGTCGGCAACCTTGCCCATCTCAACGCCCGCGACACCACGCTTGCCTATGCCTCGCGCGCGCCGCAGGCCGACATCCAGCGGCTGAAGCAGCGCATGGACTGGAAGATGCCCTGGTACACCATCACCGATAGCTGGGATAAGGATTTCGGCGTCGACGAATGGCATGGCCACAACGTCTTCATCCATGACGGCAAGCGCATCTTCCGCACTTATTTCGTCAACAACCGCGGCGACGAAGCCTTTGGCACCGTCTGGAGCTATCTCGACGTCACCCCGCTCGGCCGCCAGGAGGTATGGGAGGATTCGCCCGAGGGCTATCCGCAGACCCAGACCTACAAATGGTGGAACTGGCACGACAATTACGAGGAAGGCGCCGCCCCCGACCAGAGATGGGTCGAGGTCTCGGATGCCGGCGAAGCGGCGTTCCGCAACAAGAACGCCTGAGCGTGAAGCGGTTCCGGCGGCGCAAACCGCGCGCCGCCGGAGCCGATCGCCTCGCGCTTGTTCCAACGGGCTCGAACCCTGTCCGCATCAGAAGGTGGATATCATGAGCATCGACAATCCTGCCCCTCGCCCAAACGGCCTGAGCGGCTTCGGCCTCGCCGACTGGCTTTGCCTCGCCGCGACTCCTACCTTCGCCATGATGGCGCTGCTCACGGCGGCCTATGGGGGCCAGGACATGATGTGCATGTCGGGCGCCTCGGCGCTCAGCGGCATGGTGCCGATGTATCTCCTGATGGCAGCGTTCCATCTGGCGCCGTGGCTGCGGCTGGCGGCGCGGCGGGGGTGATGGCCGCTGAGCAATCTAAGGTCCGACCCTGCCCCTCCAGGTCTTGACGAAAATAGGCGCGCCTGAGACACGGGAGCAGACATTTGCTCCATGGGAGACGGGCAGGCGGTGGGCAGGCTGTGAAGCGCGTTTTTCGATTGCTTGCCGCGGCGATCCTGGCGTCCGGCGTGACTGGATGCACCAGCATTTCCTACTACGCGCAGTCGTTGGAGGGCCATGTCGAGATCATGGCCGCGCGCAAGAACGTTGGAAGACTTATCCGCGATCCGTCGACGCCACAGGCGTTGCGCGCCAAATTGACCTCCGCCAGCGCCATACGCCGCTTTGCCACGGAAGAGCTGGCGCTGCCCGATAATAACAGCTACCGCAGTTATGTCGACGTCGGTCGGAACAATGTGACCTTGGCCGTGTTTGCTGCGCCGCAATTCTCGCTTGCGCCGATAACTTGGTGCTTTCCAGTCTTCGGCTGCGTTCCATACAAGGGATATTTTTCGCGCAAAGACGCGCTCGAAAGTGCTGCTGAACTGCAGCGGCAGGGGCTGGACGTCTATGTGTCGGGCGTCACCGCATATTCCACGCTGGGCTGGTTCAGCGATCCGCTGCTCAGCACCATGCTGCGTCAGGACGACACCTACCTCGCAAGCCTTATTTTCCATGAGCTGGCGCATCAGAAAGTCTATGTGAACGGCGACTCCGCATTCAACGAGGCTTTCGCGGTTTCCGTCGAAACCACCGGTACGAGGAAATGGCTCCGCGCCACCGGCAATCGCGCCGGATTGCGCAGCTACGAAATCGATCGCAAGCGCAAGGCCGATTTTCTCGGACTGATATCGAAAACCCGGGATGAGCTGAGGCAGGTCTATGGAAGTCCCCGCAGCCCGCAGCAGATGGCGGCCGCCAAAGCAGCCGCCATCGACAGGCTGCGGATGCGCTACCGGCAAATGCGCGACAGGCGATGGGCTGGATACCGGGGATATGATGCCTGGTTCGATAGCCCTATCAACAACGCAAAGCTCGCCGCGACCGCTGTCTACGGCGAACAGGTCCCGGCGTTTCTTCGCTTGTTCGACTTGTGCTCCGGCGACTACCCGAGGTTCTACGCTTCTGTTCGACGGATCGGAAAGTTGCCCGCACCTTCCCGAGCCGAAGCGCTTAGAACCGTGGCTGCGTGCAATTGACCTTATAAGGAATTCGGCACCCGGAGGCCGCGCGGACAATGTTGGACAATTATGAGGTGGACAGGTTCGGCGTGATCCACCAGATCGACTTCACACCGATCAAATACGACAAGAAATATATCTCCTATTATGAAGACCTGAGCGACCGGACCATCAAGCTCGGTTATCAGCGGCTTGGCTGGGTGCTTGGCATCACCGGCGAGATTCCTCGTTCCGTGCTGGAAATCGGATATGGCACGGGCACGTTCATCGAAGCCGCGAAGATAACCGGCGTCGCCGATTGCGCCGGCTGCGATATCGCTGAATTCCCACTGCCCAAGGGTGTCCGCTTCGTCGATTGGGATGAGGCGCTCGCCGGCGCCTGGGACCTCGTCGCCATGTTCGACGTGCTGGAGCACATCCCCGATCTCAGCTTCCTTTCCCGGCTTCAGGCCCGCCACCTGGCTGTCGCCGTCCCCTATTGCCGCTGGCGCGAGCTCGGCGCCGAGGGCGACGCGTGGTTCGCCAAATGGCGCATGCGTCTGCCCAACGAGCACCTGCACCATTTCGACCGCGACTCGCTGGTGGCGCTTCTCGGAGCCAATGGCTTCGAATGCGTGACGCTGAACTGCTTCGAGGACGGGATCAGGCTACGGCCGGGCGAAGCGGGTCCGAATATTCTGTCGGGTTTTTTCAGGAAGCTCTAGGCCGGCGGCCTTGCCGCCGGCTCTAGCGCGCCGCGACACTGTGCCGACCCGTGACCGCTGAGCGGCGATAGGGACTACTCTTCCGAGGCGAGTTAGCCCAGATGGCGACGGACCCAGCTCATCTCTTCGGAAGCCGTGCGTCCAAAATGCCGCTTGAAGTCGCGGCTGAACTGAGCCGCGCTCGCATATCCGACCAAAGCCGCGACCTGAGCGATCGTTGTCTTGCGTGCGATCATCAGTCTTGCCTCGTGCAGCCGCATGGCTTTCACGTACTGCATCGGGCTGCTTCCGGTCATTTCCTTGAAATGAACGTGGTAAGAAGGCACGCTCATGCCTGCTTGTCCCGCGAGATCGGCGACCGAGATTTCAGCGCTGTAGTTTTCCCGCAGCCATGCGAGGCTCCGCACGATCCTTCCCGACCTGCCTCTTTGCCGCAAGGCAGCGATCATCGCCCCGCCTTGCGGGCCGATCAGGACGCGGTAATGCAGCTCGCGCAGAAGGCTCGATCCAAGAACGGCGGTCTCGGCAGGATTGCGAAGCGCCGTCAGCAGGCGCAGCAGGACATCCTCGATGTCGGAGCCCATGCTGCTCGATACGAGACTTCGCGGCCGGTCGCTTCCCACATCCGAATGCATCTCCAGCTGCGCGGCAATCTCGGCCGCCATCCGCATGTCGAATTCGACATAGACCGCAAGCAGAGGACGATCGGGGCTGGCCGTCGATTCCATCCGAAACGGAACAGGGACCGACACCGCCAGATAATGGTCTTCATCGTAGAGGTAAACCTCCCGTTCGAGGATGCCTCGCTTGCTTCCCTGCAGGACAAACACCGCACCCGGTTCATAAAGTACCGGGACGTCGTGAAGCATCGCCTCGGTCCGGAGCACGCGCACACGCTCGAGCGCGGTCGCATTATAGCCAACACGGTCGGCGATAGCTCCGGCCAACTCGACCAGCTTTCGTCTTCGCCCGACGTCCGCCCTGATAGGATTTGGCAAGCTATTCATAGAAACCGCAATCGTGGACGCAACCGCACCATACTATTTGCCAAGCTGCACTCCATCAATGAAGGACCGCAGATCATGGCAAAAAAGACCTTCTTCATCACTGGCGCCAATTCCGGCTTCGGCCTCGCCATCGCTTCCGCCGCCATCCAGATGGGCCATACGGTCATTGGCACCGTCCGGACCGAGACGTCACGCGCGGCACTTGCCGGATCCCTCCCGGCGATCCGCACCGTCATCTGCGATGTCACGGAGTTCGACCGCGTGCCGGACGTCGTCGCGCAGGCGGAGGAAGAGCACGGGCCTGTCGACGTCCTGATCAACAATGCCGGCTACGGCCATGAGGGCGTGCTTGAAGAGTCGTCACTGGAAGAGATGCGGCGTCAGTTCGATGTGAACGTCTTCGGCGCCGTGGCGGTCGCCAAGGCGTTTCTTCCCAGGTTCCGCGACCGACGCCGCGGCTTCATCGTCAACGTCACGTCGATGGGCGGCATGATCACAATGCCGGGCATCGCTTACTATTGTGGCAGCAAGTTCGCGCTCCAGGGCATATCGGAAGTGATGCGTTCCGAAATGGCCCCATTCGGCGTTCGCGTTGCCGCCGTCTGCCCAGGCTCCTTCCGGACGGACTGGGCCGGACGTTCCATGGTCCGGACCGGGAGGTCCATCAGCGATTACGATGCGCTGTTCGATCCGATCCGGGAGGCCCGACAGGCGAAAAGCGGCAAGCAAATTGGCGATCCGGACAAGCTTGCGACGGCCGTATTGGCCCTGGTCGAAACCGAAGCCCCGCCGCCGCAGCTTCTGCTTGGCAGCGACGCCCTCAAGCTCGTGTCCGAGCGAATCCAGCGGCTGCAGCAAGAGATCGATGCCTGGAAAGCCGTAACTATCTCGACCGACAGCTGACCGCATAGCGACAAAGGCAAACGCGGTCAGGGGCATTCGGCAAGCCTGACCTTGCCGAGTGTTCGGCGGGGGGCCATCGACGGGGCGAGTTTCGGACCAGCCTCACCGTCCGCATTGCCTTCCGCGCCGGCTCGCACAATAGTCGGGCCGATGTTCGAGGCGATTGCGAGTCACTGGTCGACGCTTATCCTGATCCTGTCGCTGGCGATGGCGGCGGTGGGCATCGTCCACGCCATCATGACGAAGGAAGACGTGCGCGCGGCCACCGGCTGGGTGGGCGTGATGCTTCTGTCGCCTTTCCTCGGCGCGATCATCTACGCCATTGCCGGCATCAACCGGATCCGCCGCGCGACGATCAGCGCCATGCGGCCGGTCTCGCCCGAGGCCGCTGCCGCCAGGCATGACCGGGACGTCGCGCTGGAAGCCTTGATCAACGCCGAATTCGGCCAGCGTTTCACCGGGCTGAAGACGCTTGGCGACAGAGTGGCGCGGCGCCCGCTCACCTCGGGAAACACCATCGCCGTGCTCAAGACAGGCGACGAAGCCTATACGGCGATGTGCCGGGCGATCGATGCGGCGCAACGAAGCGTGCTTCTGGAAACCTATATTTTCGACAATGACGCGGTCGGGGCGCTTTTCGTCCAGTCGCTCGGCAACGCCGTCAGGCGCGGCGTCACCGTGCGCGTGCTGATCGACGCCGTCGGCGTACGCTATTCGGTGCCCAGCATCCTGAAGCAGCTCAGGGAATCCGACGTCACGGTCGATCTCTTCAACGGCAACATCGTCATGGGCCTGAGACTTCCCTATGCCAATCTCAGGACCCACAGGAAGATACTGATTATCGACGGCACGGTGGCGTTCACGGGAGGCATGAACATCCGCAAGGGATTCTCGGCCGAGCTCGCCGGTTCCGACAGTTCGCGTGACACGCATTTCGAGGTCACCGGGCCGGTGGTGGCCGATCTGTTCTCGGTGGCCGCCGAGGACTGGCGCTTCGCCGGCAACGAGGCCCTGAAGGACGGGCCCTGGCAGGTCGAGCGTGTCGCGCCGCCGCCAGGGCAGCCGATGCTGGTGCGCGCGGTCGCGACCGGGCCGGACGCGTCTAACGAAACCAATCTCAAGTTGCTGATGGGAGCGTTTTCGGTCGCCCGCAAATCGATCCGCATCATGTCGCCCTATTTCCTGCCGGACCGGGAGTTCATCAGCGCGCTGACCACGGCCGGCCGGCGCGGCGTCGAAATCGACATCGTCGTGCCGGCGGTGAACAACCTCTTCCTCGTCGACCATGCGATGACGGCGCAGTTCGACCAGGTTTTGAAGCACTATTGCCGCGTCTGGCGCCACGAAGGCGCGTTCGACCATTCGAAGCTGATGGCGATCGACGGCGTGTGGGCCTATGTCGGCTCTTCCAATCTGGACGCCCGCTCGCTGAGGCTGAATTTCGAGATCGACTTGGAAGTGCTGGATAAAAATTTCGCCGCCGAGATCGACGCCCGTATCGCGGCCGCCATCTCGACCGCGCAGCCGGTGACGCTGCAGACGCTGAAGGCAAGGCCGTTCGCAATCCGCGTCTTCGACCGTTTGCTGTGGCTGGGATCGCCCTATCTTTAGAGCAGGAAATCGAGCATCGGGATCATGGAGATAGACGACATCAAAGGACGCAGCCTGCCCGAGACCGTGCTGCTCTCGATCCGCAGCAGAAGCGCACGCAAGGCGAAGGCGACGCCGCGCAAGCGCGTCAACGACACGGAAATCGTCGTTGCCTCCTACAACGTCCACAAATGCATCGGCACCGACCGCAGATTCGACCCCGAACGGACGGCGCGCGTCATCCGCGAAATGAGCCCCGACGTGATCGCGCTGCAGGAGGCCGACAACCGCTTCGGCGACAGGGCCGGGCTGCTCGACCTGGCCCGCCTGGAGCTGGAAACGGGGCTGGTGCCAGTGCCGGTCAGCGGCAACGGCAAGGGGCATGGCTGGCGCGGCAATGTGCTGTTGTTCAAGCGCGGCACCGTGCGCGACGTCCACCAGCTCAAGCTGCCCGGACTGGAGCCGCGCGGCGCGCTGGTCGCCGAGATCGATCTCGACGAGAAACGGTCGCTGCGCGTCATTGCCGCCCATCTCGGCCTGCTGCGCCGCTCGCGCTCGGAACAGGCCCGCGTCGTGCTCGACATCATGAGCAGCGCCGACGAGAGGCCGACGCTGCTTCTGGGCGACCTCAACGAATGGCGGCTCGGCAACCGCTCGGCACTGAACACGCTGCACACGACCTTCGGCCCGACGCCGGCGGTGCCGACTTTCCCATCCGGCCTGCCGGTGCTGGCACTCGACCGCATCATGGGCAACCGGCACGACCTGGTTTCAGGCGTCGAGGCGCATGACACGCCGCTGTCGCGCGTCGCCTCCGACCACCTGCCGCTGACGGCCTTCGTGCATCTTTGAGATAGGCCGCCTTCACCCTTCCCTCAGCCAGACCAGCATCTCGCCGGGATCGCGATTGTCCCAGGCAAAATACGGGACCGCCTTGAGCTTCGTTTCCTGCGTCACCGGCGGTTCGGGGCGGTAGAGATCGGCGCCCCAGTTCTCGGTCTCGGCCCTGCTGCCGATGGCCGAGAGCGTGACGATGCCGCCGAGCAGGTTCGGCTCCTTATGGGCTTCGAGCCTTGCCTCGCGCGGCAAGGCGATGCGATACAGCCCGCCGCCATTGTCGGTCTCCTCGACGCAATAGATCAGCGGGCCGCGCGCGAGCGCCACGCGGCCGATGTCCTGGCGCACCTGCGGGTTGGCGAAGAGGCGGGCCATCGACATTTCGAGGTCGAGCTCGACCTTGTCGCCCTGGCGCCATTTGCGGCGGATCGCGGCATAGCCGTCGACCGTCGCCGCTTCCAGATCGACGAGCTTGCCGTTGACACGCAAAGCCGCCTTGCGGCACCAGGCGGGTATGCGCAAGTGAAGCGTGAACTCTACGGGCGCCTCCGGCCCGATCTCGATCGCAATCGCGCCGTCCCAGGGATAGCTGCTGGTCTGGACGAGCGTCACCTGCCGGCCGGCGATCTCGAAGCGCGCAGTCGAATCGCCATAGAGGTGCACCGCCAGCGCATCGTCGGCGAGGCCGTAGAAATAGCTGCCGATGGACGCCACCATGCGGCCGATATTGGGCGGGCAGCACGGGCAGCGGTGCCATTTCCAGCGATGGTGGCCACCGCGACTCTCCAGCGGGTTCTCGTAGAAGAACAGCGAGCCGTCGAGCGACAGGCCGGAGATCGAGCCGTTGTAAAGCGCCCGTTCCATCATGTCGGCGTAGCGGGCGTTCGGACCCATGCCCAGCATGCGGCTTGCCCAGAACACCAGGCCCACCGAAGCGCAGGTCTCGGCATAGGCGGTGTCGTTGGGCAGGTCGTAGTCGCTCGTAAAACCTTCGTTGTGCGCCGACGGACCGAGACCGCCGGTGACATAGAGGCTCTTGGTCATGAGATCGTCCCACAGGCGGTCAAGCGCGACCCTAAGCGTGTCGTCGCCATATTCGGTGGCGATGTCGGCCATACCGGAATAGAGATACATCGCCCTCACCGCATGGCCGACGACCTTGTCCTGCTCGCGCACCGGCTTGTGCGACTGGTTATATTCATAGGTCTTGAAGTGATAGGCTTTGGGATCGGCGCCGCGGGCGCGCGCCTCCTCGTCGAAATAATGGGGCTGCTGGCCGCGCTGGTCGATGAAATATTTCGCCAGGTCCATGTACTTCTTCTCGCCAGTCACCCGAGCGAGCTTGACCAGCGCCAGCTCGATTTCCTCATGGCCGCAATAGCCCTTCTTCTTGCCGGGCTCGGGACCGAACACCGAGCCGATGTGGTCGACATAACGGGACAGGATGTCGAGCAGCTTGCGCTTGCCGGTGGCCTGAAAGTAAGCGACCGCGCCCTCGATCAGATGGCCGGCGCAGTAGAGCTCGTGGCAGTCGCGCAGGTTGGTCCAGCGCAGGCCGGGCTGGATGCGCTGATACCAGCTGGAGAGATAGCCGTCCTCCTGCTGCAGCTTGCCGTACATGTCGATGACGGCGTCGATCTTCTTTTCCAGATCGGGGTTGCGGCGCCGGTAGAGCGAATAGGCCGCGGTCTCGATGGTCTTGCCCCAATCAGAATCCCAGAACATCTGCGTCGTCACGGTGCGCGCGGTAAAACCGTCGCTGACATGGAAGGGGATGACGACGCCCGGCGACGGCACGTCCGGATCGATCTGCTCCAGCATGCGCGCCTCGACGCAGCGGTCGTAGAGGATCTCGGCGGTGCGCGTCGCGACCGCTTCGACACGGTCGCCCCAGAAGCCGCGGACATCGACCTGCGGCACTGGCAACGGCCGGAAGGCGAGCTGCGGCTTGGCGGAGGGCTGCGCGGCGGGCTGGGATGCGGTCATGATTTCACTCCATTCGAATTACTTGACGGCCCCGGCCATCAGGCCGCGGATGTAGAAGCGCTGCAGCGCCAGGAACAGGATCAGGCAAGGCACCATCATCACCGTGACGCCGGCCTGCACCGCGCCCCAGTCGATGGCGCCGAAGCGGCCGGACTGAAGGGCGGTCATCATCACCGGCAGGGTGAATTTGGACTGGTCGGTCATCAGCACCAGCGCCGCCAGGAACTCGTTCCAGGCGCCGAGGAAGGCGAACAGCGCAATGGTGACGACACCCGGCCAGACCAGCGGCAGCATCACCTTGACGAGCATGGTGACGTTGTTGGCGCCGTCCATGCGCGCGGCCTCCTCGATCTCGCGCGGCACGGCATCGAAGGCGTTGCGCATCATGAAGATCGAGAACGGCAGCTGCAGTGTGACATAGACGCAGACCAGGCCCGTCAGCGTGTTGTGCAGGCCGAGCTTCGTCAGCACCAGGAAGATCGGCGTCAAGATCGACTGGAACGGGATCATGATCGTCGACAGGATGAGGATGAAGAAGAAATCCCGGAAGGGGAACCGGAAGCGCGAGAAGCCGTAGCCGGCGAGCACGCTGACCAGCACCGAGAGCAGCACCGTCATCACCGAGACATAGATGCTGTTCTGCGCCGAGACCCAGAGCCCGTCGCCGAAGGAGTTCAGCGTCTGATAATTCTCGATCGAGAAACCGGTAGTCGGCCAGGGCGGCAGCGGCGGCTGGCGCGCCTCCTGCGCCGGCTTGAAGGTCGACAGCACGGTCCAGACGATCGGCGCCAGGAACAGCACCGAGGCGATGATGCCGGTGGAGTGCCTGGCGAGGCTGAAGCCGACTTTCCGGTTTTGCGACATCGCCTCGGCCATCAGTCGAGCCCCTCCGGCTTGCGCAGCAGCCAGAGCTGGATGAGGCTGAGCGCCACCAGGATGACCAGCAGCACCATCGAGAGCGCGGCGCCGTAGCCGAGCTTGAACGAGACGAAGGACTGGTTGAAGATCCAGTAGACCGCCGTCAGCGTCTGGTTGCGCGGGCCGCCGCGCAGGATGATGTAGAACTGGTCGAAGGCGAGGATCGAGCCCGCCACCGACAGGATTAGCGCCAGCGCCAGCGTGCGGCGCATCAGCGGCAAGGTGATGGCCCGGAACCTTGCGAACGGCCCTGCCCCGTCGATGACCGCCGCCTCCTGCAGATCCTGCGGGATCGACTGCAGGCCGGTCATCAGGATGATCATGGTGAAGCCGGCCACCTTCCAGACCACCATGGCGATGATCGACCAGAAGGCCGGCTGGAACGTGGCGAGAAGATTGACCTTCTTCGCGGTCAGGCCGAGGTCGAAGGCGGCCGGGCTGAACAGGCCGGAATCGACGTTGAGCAGCCAGGACCAGAGCAGGCTCGCCGAGGCGAAGCCGACCACCGCCGGCATGAAGAAGGCGGTGCGGTAGAGGTTGGTCAGCGGACGCGGTTTTTCGATGAAGATCGCCAGCGGGAAGGCGACGGCGAAGATCGCGATGGTGACGATCACCGTGTAGTAGAAGGTGAATTTCAGCGCATTCCAGAAGCGCGTGTCGCGCAGGATGGCAAAGTAGTTGTCGAGGCCGATGAACGCATGCTCACCCATCAGCGGCCAATTGTGCAGCGACATCCAGGCGGTCATGCCGAGCGGGATGACGAAGAAGACGGTGACCAGGGCGACGGCCGGCAGGACATAGAGCAGGCCCACCCATTGCCGACGGCTGACGCCGATGCGTGAGCGGGCGGGTGCGGAGGCGGCTGTGATGGCGGTCATGGCTTGCCTCCCCCTTCTCCCCTTGTGGGAGAAGGTGGATCGGCGCGTAGCGCCGAGACGGATGAGGGGTGTTCCAGGGAACGCCAACGCCTCACTCCGCTGGAACACCCCTCATCCGTCGCCTTCGGCGACACCTTCTCCCACAAGGGGAGAAGGGGGAGCGAACGTCGCGGCGCCGCAAATTGGTGAGCGTGCTTTCTCAACGCGATAAAACCCTGCCATTCAGCGATGCAGTCCCCGGCCGCCCGGCCAGGGAGACGGGCGGGCGGCCGGTCAGAGCCTTGGCAGCGAGGCGTTGCGCGATCCTCGCCGCCGGCTGGCCCTGGTGTCTACTTGTTCGGCGCCTGGTCGATAATCGACTGCATCGTCTCCTGCGCGTTCTTGATGGCGCCATCGACATCGTCGCCGAAGAACACCTCGTTGATCATCTGCGTCCACGGCCCGTTTGCGGAGTTGATCAGGTCGTTGAACACCACCGAATAGGGCGTCCTGCCCTTGGCCATCGCTTCGGCCGCCACCTGGTAGCGCGGGTCGAGATCCTTCAGCGCGTCCTTGGCGATGTCGTTTCGCACCGGCAGGCTGCCATATTTGGCCAGAATGGTCTGGCCCTCCAGCGAATAGGCGAAGTCCAGGAACTCCTTCACCACGGCGATCTTCTTGGTGCCCTTGGTGACGACGAAATTGTCGCCGCCGGCGAAGGACGACCAGCCGCCATCCTTGCCCGGCAAGAAGGTGATGCCGTAGTCGACGTCCGGATATTGCGTGTTGAGCGCGCCGATGGCGAAAGCGCCGGACGGCGAGATGCCGATCTTGCCGCCGGCGAAGGCGGCGAAGAAATTGGCGCCGGTGTCGGTCTGCGCGCCCTCGGGCACCAGCCCCTTCTTGACCATCGAGCGATAGAGGTCGATCGCCCCGCGCAGCTGCGGGCTGTCGAGCGTCGCCTTCGAGCCGTCCTCGGACAGGATGTCGCCGCCCGAGGCCCAGATCAGCGGCGTGAAGGTGAAGATGTTGCAGCCGCCGCAATTGCCGGAGAAATAGAAGCCCTTGATGTCGCCGCCGAGCGCGTTGACCTTTTCGGCATCGGCCTCGATCTCGGCCCAGTTGGTCGGTCCCTTCTCGGGGTCGAGCCCGGCCTGCTTGAACAGCTTCTTGTTCCAGATCAGCACCGAGGCATCGGCCGAGAACGGCAGGCCGTAGATGCGGTCCTTATACGTGCCGGTCTTCACATGCGCCGGCGACAGGCTGGCGAAATAGGGCAAGGATTTCGCCCAATCTGTAATGTCCTCCAACTGGCCGGCGGCGGCGAAGGACGGCGTGTAGATCAGGTCGAGCGAGAGCGCGTCGGGCGCGGTGCCGCCGGCGGCCGCGGCGCCATATTTCGGGATGATCTCGGCGTTGGGAATGATGTCGAGCTTGATCTGATCCTTGTTCGCCTTGTTGAAGGCGTCGACGATGCGCGGCATGAAGTTCGAGCCGTCGGCGCGCACCCAGATGTTGGCGGTCTCGGCGGACGCCGCCTGCAGGCCGCCGCCGATGACGGCCGCGGCCAAAGCCAGCTTGGCAAACATGGTCTTCATTTTACTCCTCCTCATGGTTCTCCTCCCTGTTTTGGCCGCGCCGCCCGGTCTAACCGGGCGCGTAGCCTTGTTGCTTCATTGCGGCGGACTGCCGCATGACTGACGCACCACCAGCCGGCACGGCAGTTTCCTGATGCCCGGCGCGGCCGGGTGGCCGTCGACGAGCGAAAGCAGGGCAAGCCCGGCCTCGCGCCCGAGGCTCGCCAGGTTCATGTCGATCGAGGTCAGCGGCGGGCGCGTCGCCTCGGCCACGATCTCCCAATTGTCGAAGCCGATGACGCCGACATCCTCGGGCACGCGGATACCGCGCTCGCGCAGCGCATCGATGACGCCGCGGGCAATCTGGTCGTTGCCGCAGAAGACGGCGTCCGGCCATCCTTCCCTGCCCGCCTTGCCGAACAGTCTTGCCACCGCATCGTGGCCCCAGGCCTCCGACCAGGCGCCCAGCAGCGGCTCGGCTGTGGGCAAGCCGTTCTCCCTCAGGACGTCGCGATAAGCCTCGGCCCGCGTATGCACCACGGCGAAGCTCGCCGGACCGCTGACATGGGCGATGCGTCGGCGCCCGAGCCGCAAGAACTGCTCGACCGCCAGCCGCGCGCCGCCGGCATCGTCGGAGACGAGGCCGACCGCGCCGGGATCCGGCTGGGTGAAGGCGTAGACGACCGGGATGCGCAGGTTGGAGAGATCGACCGGCAGATGGCGGTCGATGCGTTTTCCGGTGGCGACGATGCCGTCGACGCGCTTGTCGAGCATGGCCTCGACATGCAGCTGGCCGAGCCGCTGGTCGTCCTCGACATTGCACAGGAACACCGACACGCCCTTGTCGACCAGCGCATCCGAAACGCCGGCCATCAGCGGCAGCGAGAAGCGGCCATAGGTATCGTTGGTGAGCAGGCCGACGGTGAAGGAGCGTTTTCGCAACAGGCTCTGCGCCAGGCTGTTCGGCCGGAAGCCGAGCAGCCGCGCCGTCTCGCGGATGCGCTCGCGCGTCTCCGCCGTCATGCGCCCCTGCCCGTTCAGCGCCTTCGACGCCGTGGCGACGCTGACGCCGGCCGCGGCGGCGACTTCGCGCAGCGTGACCGGCGGCTTGGCGGAAACTGGCGCTGGCTCGGCGTCGGAAGGCATGGGCGCGGCGGATTCCCTTAGCTTGAGAAAAGGTTTTCTCTTATCGACCTGCGCGGTGATGACGGGTAAGGTCAGCGGGCGCAGAGCGGGTTGGGAAAAGGTTTTCTCAGGTGGGAGATTAGGGGAAGGTGGTGGGGTTGGCAAGGGGAACGTTCCGCTTCAGGGAACCTCGTGTGACTGTACCTCGTTTGCCGAGGTAAGGCTGGTCGTTTCACTGATGCCCGGTTATTTAGAGGCGCTCGACAGATTGGAGAGTGCCGGTGGCGGCGCGAACTCGACGGCAAGAATCCCGAGAAAGACCGAGAAAACAAAGATAAGAACTCCGTTCCGAACCGCACTAGCCGCCGCGCTAGCTTGGTTCGCGCGCATAATATTGTCGCGTTCCGAAGCGTTGGCTGCTGCAATCAGTTCATTGCGCTTGGCGTCGCCGCCTTGCGACATGATGCGTAGAAACGCAGGACCGTAGCCGTAACGCGCCCTTGGTCGAAGACCGTCGAAGCCCACGATGACGCCGACAACGAGATAGAGCTCAGCAATCAAGAACGAAAATGCAGTGGCGGTTTTCAACCAAGAAGCTGAGAGGCCACCAAGCATCGTTTGGCCAACCAGGCCGCCAACTGTCACTGCGACGGATAGCGCTGCAGTCAGCTTTTGAAGTTTCTCGTCAAGTTCCTTAGCACGTACACCATCGGCCACGAGATAGCTTGACAGATCGGCATCGGAGAGCTCGGCAATATCGGGATCAGAGAATTTCTCCGCACGTAGCCCGCTGTTGGCTATCCACATCCGAATCGGCTCGATCGCTTCCTGAAGAGCCCCTCGCGGTAGCCCGCAGAGCGCACGCATCATCCTGTTCAGGCGGCAATCGATCGGCATGCCAGTTCTCCTGCAATAGCTGCAGCGATCGACCGGTCGGGCCGTTCCAGCCAGCCCCACTCGCCGGTCGGGTTTATCTCTATGAACCAATAGCAGCCATCTACCAGCGCTAAATCGATGGCGCCGAATACCAGCCCCAAGCGAGCGACGAGTGCACGACAGCACTGCTCTATCTCGCGGGGCAGAATGTGCTCCGGATAGGTTAGTTCGTGTTTCGGAGTAAGGCGCCAATCTCCTTCAATTCGCTCGCCAACCCCGCGCACCTCCGCGCACCAAATCGTCTCGCCGACGACCGTCACCCGCAGATCTAGTTTTGGCTCAAGCGGCACTTGGATGGTCGCAGGTGAGAGGCGCAGATCCTCGACTGCCACGTGCTTGATGTCCAGCAATGTCGTATATCCAAATAACTGGGCGTCGCCTTCGCGTAGGAGCAAAGTATCAATGCTTTTAAAGGCGACACGAGTTCCAGGTTCTCGGTCAGCGAAACCAACAGGATCGTTGCTCATCACTGTTTCCGGAATATCGAACCCTACCTCACGAGCGATTCTAAGCTGTAACGCCTTGGTCTCGGCCGCATAGGTTGCGGCGGGGTGATTGATCCATCGCGCGCCTGTGAAAACCATCATGCTACGAAGAAATGCGCTCCACTGGGTACGCTGAAGCTGTGTTTGCAGATCGAGCGAGCGATCCGAAATTTCCCGGTCGAAGGTGCCGACGCGCCACCAGACCGAGCGCAGACTACTGTCCACGATCCAGCTTCGACCTTCGAACCTACAGCGAAGCGTTGGCGTGACCGGGTCAAGGGTCAAGCCTAGTGCTGGCAGGGATTCGCGATTCAGTCGTAGAAACGGAGAACCGCGCAAGCCGAGTTCGCGGCATACAAGGTCTGTTGCAAAATCAAGATCGCTGGAGAGAACCAGGACATCAACGGCCTCAGCCAAACTACTGTCCTTTCTGATCCTCGCCGGTTTCGACATCGAACTTCTTACTTGTGGGGAGCTCATCCGGATTATCGATCAACGGCCCAGCCTTTCCATTCCAAAGACCGGATACGAAGTCGTAGGTAGCGCCCGTCGGGCGTGCTGCGCGTTCGTCGATCGGTGTCCGACGCGCGAGAGCAAGAAGCGGATGCATTTCGATTTCCTTTAAACGGGGTTCTAAATTGTTTTGTTCGTGTCGTGTTAGAATCAGGTCTTTTTACTATAACTATAGGTAACCGTTGGACTCCGATTTGCGGACAGTCCGAACTTCACGTCCAATCTATCACATTCAATCCAGCACTGTCAGGAGCACCGAAGCTCTGTCCGAAAACGGGCACGCAATGCCCGCCAGCTCCAAGCCCGGCCTTGCAAAGGCGTGCGCATAGACGCAAGAGAACGCTACAAGCACAACAGGCGGGCTATGGCGGACACAATCATACAAGGGTCGGAAGACGCGATTTGCGCAGGATGCGTCGGCGAAGCGTATCTTAGTGCCGAAATCGAAAAGCACGGAGAACTGCGCGAATGTCGATATTGCAGCGCATCCGCGAGGACTTTCACATTGGAAGAGTTCGCCAATCGTATCGAAGCTGCGTTCGAAGACCACTATACGCTGACCGCACGAGATCCTGACGGTTTCGAGTACGCTATGATGAGGGACAAAGAGATCGATTACGACTGGGAGCGTAAAGGCGAGCGGAGCATTTATGCCATCATGAACGCGGCGGAAATCTCGGAAGACGCCGCCGGTGACATTCAGGACATCCTGGAAAACCGGCACAGTGATTTGGAATCTGCGCAGATGGGCGAAGAGACTTCGTTCTCATCGGAGGCCCACTACGAAGAGACTAGTCCGGGCGACCGAGAGTGGCAGAAGGCCTGGTACGAGTTCGAGCGAAATCTCAAATCGACGGCACGCTTCTTTAGTC
Source organism: Mesorhizobium sp. CA6 (assembly GCF_020165035.1). Taxonomy (NCBI): domain Bacteria; kingdom Pseudomonadati; phylum Pseudomonadota; class Alphaproteobacteria; order Hyphomicrobiales; family Phyllobacteriaceae; genus Mesorhizobium; species Mesorhizobium sp. CA6. Next base: position 286,506 of record NZ_JAIUHI010000004.1, read on the forward strand.
GCACCGCCGCAACGCAGCTAGGCGCGCTTTTCGACGATATCGACAAGATGATCACGCGTGACGGAGCACCGCTCATTGTCGAGGCCGGCCCGGGCACCGCGCTAACACATTTCTTCCGGGCGCGTGCTTTCCAATCGGACGACAAGCTGGAGAAGGCAATGATGCGGCCGGATCGAGAACTGAGCGCACCCCCGTCACGTTTCGCAACGGCGGGCCGCATGAACGCAAAGGGTATCTCAACTTTCTACGGCTCTACCACCCCGGACCTTGCACTAGCCGAAGTGCGGCCGCCGGTTGGCAGTCAGGTTGCTATGGCGCGCTTCGAGGTTATTCGCCCTTTGAGGTTGCTCGATCTCAACACCCTCAAAGGTGTCCATGTCGAAGGGAGCATATTCGACCCCAACTATGCTCCCGAACTTAGTCGCATGTCGTTTCTTCGTAAGCTGTGTGATCGTATAGCTCGCCCAGTCATGCCCGACGACCAAGATTTCGAGTACCTTCCCACCCAAGCCGTGGCTGACTACTTGGCGACCGAGGGCAAGGTCCCTCTGGACGGGATTTTGTTCCCCTCAGTCCAAGCAGGCGGCGTCGGGCTTAACGTTGTACTCTTCCACAAAGCCTCTCGCTGTAAGGAATTAGATATTCCGCGGGGAACCGAACTCCGCGCTAATTCATGGAGCGATACCGAAGATGGGCCGGAGCATGATTACTTCGTAATTGAGGAAACGCTACCCCTCCCAAAGCCGAAGGAGGTGCCGCCATTCGCTTTTTCGTTCGACGATGTGGCCGATCCTCCAGCGATGGAAGAGGCCGACTACAGAATTGCTGCTTTAAAAATTGATCCAGCCTCCATGGCTGTTCATATCGTCCACGCTGTGAAGGTTGAGACAACGGCGTACAGGGTCTGGCGCCATCGCTGGGAGAAGACCGAGAAAGAACCATTCTGAACCAAAACTCCACTACCGAGGAGCACCGCCATCACCAGCGATCCCTTCGCCCCGCTGCGCCAACGCTTCCTCGCCCGCTGCGCCGACGAGCTTGCCGAGCTGAAGGCCATCGCGCATCAGGCCGCTCCCCTGCCCGGCAACGATCCGTTGATCCGGCTCGCCCATTCGTTGGCCGGCGCTGCCGGCACATTCGGCTTTGCGGAGATCAGCGCGCGGGCCTCAGTGCTGGAGACGCTGCTCGTCGAGCAGGCGGAAGCGTGCGCGCGGCGCTCGATGCCTTGATCGCGGAGATCGAGCGGACGCTGGCTTGACATGGCGCTGGCCTGAGCGGGCCGGCCGCGCCTATTTCTTCGCGCCGCCGGGCAAGATTGGCCAGCAATGAGCGCCAGATCTTGGTCATGATTCTCAGCTTCTTTTTCCCGATAGACGCCGGCAAAACCTATCCGAGATCTAAGGAGCCGCCTCGCATCGCCCGTGTTGAAATGATCGCCTTGGTCGGGCCGGCCATTCTTGGAAACATCGCCTGCTTGTACCTGTCGTAACGGCAGTTTGCCCGTGGGTGTGGTATTTTTGCCACCACAAATTCCCACAACCCCTGCTAGAACCTCTGCGGGTTTTAACTTGGGGTTATGGGCTATGCTTCTTCGTATTTCCGCGAAATCCGTTTTGCTGGGCGCCGTTTCGGCCGTCGCTTTGATGTCGGCCGCGCAGGCCGCCGACGTGGTCCAGCAGCAGGCCGCTCCGGGCTTCAACTGGAGCGGCGTCTATGTCGGCTTCGGCCTCGGCGCCGGCGCCAATGTGCACAAGCTCAGCAGCGATTTTGTGCCTGTTTCGCTGAACGGCATCGGTGGCGAAGGCGTCTACGGCCAGGTGACTGCCGGCTATGATTACATGGTCTCGCAGCGCTTCCTGCTCGGCGGCCTGATTGACGCGCATGTCGGCACGATCAAGACTTCGCTCGATGCCGGCGGCTTCAATGCCGACATCAAGGAGACCTACGGTTTCGACGTCGGCGTGCGCGCCGGTTACCTGTTGACGCCGAGCACATTGGGCTACGTTCTGGGCGGTTACGCCTGGCAGAAGTACAAGCTCGACAGCAATGCCGGTATTGGATTCGATTGGGATCAGGGCGGCTACTTTGTCGGCGCCGGTGTTGAAACGGCGATCAACAGCAACTGGACGCTGAAGGGCGAGTATCGCTACACCCGCTTCAGCACCAACGACAGCCTGCTCTCGGATGCAGGCCTGCCGGTGCCGGACGGCACGCTCAACCTGGACACCTCGCGCCATACGTTCGAGGTCGCCGCCAGCTATCGTTTCAACTCCAATGACGGCGGCGGCGCCAGCTTCGAGACGCCTTCCTACAACTGGACCGGCTTCTATGTCGGCGGTGGGCTCGGTGCCGGCGCGGTCGTGCACCAGATCGAGATTCCGCCCCTCGCCGGCGCCAAGTTCAATGGCCTCGGCGGCGAAGGCGTGTTCGGCGAAGCCAGCATCGGCTACGACCAGGACATGGGCAGTTGGGTGGTCGGCGGCCTCGTCGACGCGCGTCTATCCGGCATCAAGTCGAAGCTTGAGCTGGGCGGGTTCCTGGGTGTCGATTCGATCAACCTCAATACCGATTATGGTTTCGACGTGCTCGGCCGTATCGGCATGAAGGTCAACGAGGCGACGCTGGCCTACGCGCTCGCTGGCTACAGCTGGCAGCACTTCAAGCTCGATGCTCCGGCACCGCTCGACGCCGATTGGGGCTCCAGTGGCTTCTCGGTCGGCGCGGGCCTGGAAACTGCCCTGTCGGACAAGATGACCGTCGGCATCGAATACCGTTACTCGCAATTCGAGAAGGAAGACTTCTCGGATGCATTGCCGATCCCGAGCGGTCTCGCGATGGCGACCCCGTCCTTCCACACTGTGCGGATCGACGCCAAGTACAAGTTCAACTAAGCCAAGGCCTCCAGCCAAAGCGAAAGCCCGCCGGTCATTCCAGCGGGCTTTTTTATTTTGTCGGGAACACGCCGGCGTGACCGTCCTATGGTGCGAGACCTGACCAATAGAGGAAGCCATGAGAAAGCTCATCGTCACCGAATTCATCGGCATCGACGACGTCGCCGAGCACGAGAGACTGCCGAACGTCGCCTGGAACGACGAGATGCAGGCCTTCAAGGAGGATGAGCTTGCCGACAGCGGCGCCATGCTTCTCGGACGCGTCACCTACGAAATCTTTGCCGGCCACTGGCCTGCCGAAAAAGGCGACTTCGCCGACCGCTTCAACGCGCTGCCGAAATATGTCGCCTCGGCGACCTTGAAAGCGGTCGATTGGCATCCGGCCGAATTGCTCGAAGGCTCCCTTACCGATGCGGTCACCCGGCTGAAGCAACAGGCCGGCGGCAACATCTATATGCATGGCAGCCTGAGCGTCGCCCGGCAGCTTCTCGGCGCCGGGCTGGTCGACCGCGTGCGGCTGCTCGTCTATCCGGGGGCGGCCGGCCGAGGCAAGCAGCTGTTTCCGCCCGACGCACCGATCGCGCTCGACCTGGTCTCGGCGGCACCACTCGGCAATGGCGTGGTGGCGATGGAATACAGGCCGGTTGCGAAAAGTTAGAGCGGTTCAGCGTTTCACGGAATTGCCCGAACCGCTCTCAGTATTTTTGCGCAATTTCCGGACGCAAATCCATTACGGACTTTTGCCGAAATTGCTCTAGTCTAGTGGCCTACTGCCTAAAAGCCCGGCTGATCTGATCCTGCAGCGGCTTGACCAGGTAAGACATCACCGAACGATCCTCGGTCCTGATGAAGGATTCCACCGGCATGCCGGGAACCAGCTTGACCTCGCCGAGCCGCGCGACCTGCGCGGCGGTCGTGGTGATGCGGACCGTGTAATAGCTGACGCCCGTGCGCTGGTCGGTGGTGATGTCGGGCGAGGTCCGTTCGACCACGCCGTCGATCTGCGGCGTGGTGCGTTGGTTGAAGGCCGAGAAACGCAGCGAAGCGGGTTGGCCAACCCATAGCTGGTCGATGTCGCTCGGCGCGATCTTGGCTTCCACCGCAAGGCTGTCATTGTCGGGCACGACCTGCATGATCGTCTCGCCCGGCTTCACCACGCCGCCGATCGTATAGGCGATCGACTGCTGCACGACGCCGTCCTGCGGCGCGCGGATGTCGACCCGCTTCAACTGGTCCTCGGCGGCGACCTTGCGCTCCAGAAGCTCGCCCATCTGGCCGTCGACGTCGCGCAGGTCCTTGTTCACTTCGGTGCTGAGGTCGAGATCGATCTGGATGATCTGCAGCTTGATCTCGGCAATCCGTCCCTGCGCCTGAGCCTGGGCCGCAATCAGCTGGCCGCGCTCGCCGTCGAGGCGCGTGGCCTCTCGCTCGGTCTGGGTCAGCCGGTCGATGGAAATGAGCTTCTTGGCCCAGAGCGTACGCACCGAGGCAAGCTCCTTCTGCACCAGCTCTATCTCCTTGCTCTTGGCCTCAGCCTGCGCCGTGTCGCCGGCGATCTCCTTTTCGAGTTGCGCGATGCGTTCCTCCAGCTGGCTCTTCTGGCCGGCGCGGGACGTGCGCCGTGTCTCGAAATGCTGCTTCTCGCCGGCCACCGCCTCGGCGACGTCGGGATCGGCAATGCGGTCCAAAAGCTCGTTCGGAAAGATGATGGCGTCGCTGCCGCGGCGCTCCGAATCGAGGCGCGCCTTGCGCGCGGCGAGCTGGTCGAGCGCCTTGCTCACCACGCCAAGGTTGGCTGCCGGCACGGTGCGGTCGAGACGGACCAGAAGATCTCCCGCTTTCACGTGGTCGCCGTCCCGGGCGTCGATCTCCGCAACGATGCCGCCGGTGGAATGCTGCACGTCCTTGACGTGGGAATCGACGACGAGGGCGCCGGGGGCGATGACCGCGCCGGCGATCTCGGTGACCGATGCCCAGCCACCGACGCCGCCCGCAAGCAGGAGCACCACGCCGACGCCAAGCCGCGTGTAGAAGCGGATGGATAAATGCGAGGCGCCTGATATAGCCATGTCAGCGCCCTGCCTCGGTTCCGTCGGCAACGGCCAGATGGGGACCGTCGGAAGCCACTCTCAGTTGCGGGGCGCCGGTCGGCACCGGCCGCAGCGTCGGGAACATCTTGGCGAACACCTCGTCTTTCGGGCCGAAGGCATGGACGCGTCCCTGATTCATCGCCAGCACGAAATCGACGGCCGCCAGCACGTTCGGCCGGTGCGCGACGAGCACGACAACCCCGCCCCGTTCGCGGACGCCCAACATGGCCTTGATCAGGGCCTGCTCGCCGTCCATATCGAGGTTGGAATTCGGCTCGTCCAAGACCACGAGGAAAGGATCGCGATAGAGCGCGCGCGCCAGCGCGATGCGCTGGCGCTGACCGGCCGAGACCGCCTCGCCGTGCTCGCCAATCTCGGTTTCGTAGCCTTCGCGAAAACCGACGATGAGCTCGTGCGCGCCCGCTGCCTTCGCCGCGGCGATGATGGCGCCGGGGTCCGCGTCCGGCTCGAAGCGCGCGATGTTCTCGGCCACGGTGCCGGCGAAGAGCTCGACATCTTGCGGCAGGTATCCGATATGGCGGCCGCGCTCGGCCTGAGACCATTGATCGAGGTCGGCGCCGTCCAGCTTGATGCGGCCGGCGACCGGTTGCCAGGCGCCGACAAGCGCGCGCACCAGCGTGGACTTTCCCGACCCGCTCGGTCCGATGATGCCGACGCCGTGGCCCGCCTCCAGAGCGAAGCTTGCATCGTGAACCAGCAATCTCTGCGTGCCCGGGGCGCCGACCGAGACGTTTTGCATGCCGACATTCGCGCTCGGCGGCGGCAGCAACATCGGCTCGGTTTCAGCCGGCAGCGCCGCCAGCACCCTGTTCAGCCGCTGCCAGCCCTGGCGCGCGGTGACGAAGCCCTTCCAGTTGGCGATCGCAAGATCGACCGGAGCCAGCGCGCGGCCGCTGAGGATCGAGGCGGTGATGATAATACCCGCCGTTGCCTGCCCCTCGATGACCAGCCAGGCGCCGAGGCCGAGCATCGACGACTGCAGCAGCATGCGCAGGACCTTCGATATCGCGCCGAAGCCGCCGGCCACGTCGCTCACCTTGCGCTGCTCGGCGATGTAATCGAGGTTGGCGTCTTCCCACCGCGCGGTCAGACCGCCTGCCATGCCCATGGCGGCAACGACCTCGGCGTTGCGGCTCCCAGCCGAGATCAGACCGTTGCGCCGAATACCGGTCAAAGTCCCGGACGACACAGGCTTTCGCGTCAATCGCTCGGCAAGCACGGTCAGAGCCACCAGCACGATCGCCCCAAGCAGCGCTGTCACGCCTAGCAACCAATGGAACATGAAGATGATGACAAGGTAGAGCGGCAGCCAGGGCAAATCGAAGAGCGCCGTCGGCCCCATGCCGGACAGGAAAGCACGCACGCTGTCGAGGTCGCGCATCGGCTGCAGGCTATCGCCCGCGCGCCCGTTTTTCAGCGGCAACTGCAGCATCGACGCATAGACACGGCGGCCCAGCGCCTCATCCAAGGCTCCGCCAATGCGCACAAGCACGCGACCGCGCACGAAATCGAGAATGCCCTGGCCGCAATAGAGGATGACCAACAACACGGTGATGCCGATGAGTGTCGGCAGGCTGCGGCTCGGCAACACGCGATCATAGACCTCGAGCATGTAGAGCGAGCCCGCAAGCATCAACACGTTGAGCACGCCGCTGAACAACCCGACCGCGAGGAAAGCCGACCGGCAGGAGCGAAGCGCCTCGGCGAGTTCGGAGCGCGCGGATTGCGCTCGCCGGCCTGTCGGTTTTGCCGGCCGCTTGCCGCCTATAGGCGCATTGGTTTGCCTGGCGATATCGCCGATGCTGCTGTCCGGCGTGGGCCGGCGCGCGCGAAACAAGGCCAAGCCGCCGAAGCCCACCATTGCCGCACCAAAAAGCGTCTCCCCCATCGACCCGGGCCGTCCTGGCGAAAGCCAGCCGTTGCCGCCGAGAAGGAGCAGCACAGCGCAAGCAACTAGGACGAGGCCGACGAGCCTTACCTTTGCCTGCGCTGAACCAGATGCTGCCTTGGCTACCATTGTCGAAGCGACACTGAACAAAACACTCCGGTCATCCAACCTGCCTGTCGCACGTCATGGCTCGACAGGCCGACCGCTGCCTCAGCCGCCGTCATTGGCGTAGACATGCAGTATCGCCCCTTCGAAGGTCATGCCGGTATTGTTGTAGAAATCGAGCTCCTGGTGGATGAGGTTTCCGGCAAGCTCGGACCCGGCAGTGACGGATTCGGCATCCAGTCCCACGTTCCAGGCTGTGCTGCTTGCCTTCACTGCACTCCCACCGCCCCAGTCCTCGAAGTGAGAAGAAGAATTCCCGCCATTCGTCACCTGCAGCCAGTCGATCGCCTGGTCGAGATATTTGTGCGGGCTGTTGGGATCGGAGGCATCGCCGATCGGATTCCCGGCGAGGTAGTTGAGCCAAGTCGCGACCGCGTCGCGGGCAAGGACGAAGCGTGTATCCTGCTGATCCTTGACGGACGCATCGATCACCTTGAGCGCATCGGCGTAGGAAATGAAGAACGTATCCTCACCGGCGTCGGTCAAGCCGTTCTTGTTGTAGTCGCCGATCAAGAGGCCTGGCTTGCCCGGATCCAGCGTTCCGTTGTGATCGGCATCGACAACATAGCGCAATTCACCGGAGGCGAAGTTCGGGCCGGATTTGTCGGCGCCTGCGACGCCATCCCAGAATGATTTGCCGAGATTGGTCCAGAAGCCCGGCGTGCGCACGCCGGGACCTGCGAATGATTGGACCGTCGCGGTATCATTGGCGGAAACGTCATTGGTGGTATCGTCGTCATGGGCATGCACCACGACCGTGTTGGTTCGCGAGTCGGCATTGGGAAGCAAGTTGAACGAGCTGTTGGCCGTGAAGACCCAAGTCTCGTTGCTGTCGACCTGATAGTCGTTGTCGAGATCGCCGGACACATAGTGAGTGCCATGCGAACTGTTGGCCACGAAGCCGCTGAGCAGGTTGATGTCGTCACCGGTATTTCCCGGTGTGCCGTTGTCGTCGACGAGTGAGGTCAGCGTGAGCGGGTCGAACGCACCGGCTGCGCTCGTGTTGGTTATCTCATAGTGATAGGTGACGTTCTGTGCACCCGACTGGACCGTTTCGGACGAGTGGAAAATACCGTCATGATCGGCATCGACGGTCTTCTCAATGGCCACTGACGGCGCGACATCCTTCACCGTCACGGTCGCGTCGTCGGTAGCATACACGTCGCTGGTGCTGTCGTCGTCATGGGCGTGCACGACCACCGTGTTGGTAATGCTGCCCGCATTGTGAGCATCGACGCCGACGGTGGCGCTGAACACCCACTTCTCGTCGCTGTCGACAAGGTAGTCGCCATCGGTGTCGCCCGACACATAGTGCGTGCCATGGTCGGAGCCGGCGACAAAGCCGGTCAGCAGGTCGATGTCATCGCTGGTGTCGCCGGGTGTCGCATCGTCGTCGATCAGCGAAGTCAGCGTCAGCGGATCGAAGGCGCCGGCCGCGCTCGTGTTGGTCACCTCATAGGTGTAGGTGACATCAGCGGCCGAGCCCTCGTTGATCGAAGTCGGGTTGGCGGTCTTCTCAATGGCAATCGACGGCGCGACGTCCTTCACCGTCACGGTCGCGTCGTCAGTGGCATGCACGTCGCTGGTGCTGTCGTCGTCATGGGCGTGCACCACCACAGTGTTGGTAATGGTGCCGGCATTTTGAGCACCGACGCCGACGGTGGCGCTGAACACCCACTTCTCGTCGCTGTCGACGAGATAGTCGCCATCGGTGTCGCCTGTCACATAGTGCGTGCCATGGTCGGAGCCAGCGACAAAGCCGGTCAGCAGGTCGATGTCATCGCTGGTGTCGCCGGGTGTCGCATTGTCGTCGATCAACGAAGTCAGCATCAGCGGATCGAAGGCGCCGGCCGCGCTCGTGTTGGTCACCTCGTAGGTGTAGGTGACGTCAGCGGCCGAGCCCTCGTTGATCGAAATCGGGTCGGCGGTCTTCTCAATGGCGATCGATGGCGCGACGTCGTTGACCGTCACGGTCGCAGTGTCGTTGGCGGACACGTCATTGGTGCTGTCGTCGTCGTGAGCATGTACCACCACCGTGTTGGTGATGGTGCTGCCGGTGGCATGAGCGTCAATGTTGACGTCAGCGCTGAATATCCAGGTCTCGTTGCTGTCGACAAGGTAATCGTTGTCTGTATCGCCCGACACGTAGTGGGTGCCATGCGAGCTGTTGGCGACGAAACCGCTCAACAGGTTGATATCGTCGCTGGTGTCTCCCGGCGTCGCATTGTCGTCTACCAGCGAGGTCAGCGTCAGAGGATCACCGGCGCCATCAGCGCTCGTATTGGTCACCTTGTAGGTGTAGGTGACCGTCGTCGACTCGCCTTCATCTATTGAGGTCGGATCGACCGTCTTCTCGACCGCGACCGCGGGAGCGTGATCCACGCTGGCTTTTGCGATGACGCCCCATTCCTCAAACCCGCCATCCGAGTCACTTGGGTTCCCGAAAGCCGAATAGAGATAGACGTAGTTACCGGTTGCCCCGGCGAAGAAACTGGTCGGAATGTAGACAAACAGATCGCCCACCCCGCTGCCTGCGGGCGCGTCCTTTCCAGCGTCCAACTGAACCGTCACGTCACCGTCGGTGGCATTTCCATCAACATTATAGAGTAGTTGCTGCGCCTGAAGCGTCGCAAGGGTGGTGATATTTGGATCCGTCGCCGAATATATCTGTAATGAGTTGAGCGACAGCAGCGATCCCTTGTCGCTGTTCGGCTCATTGGCGTCGAGCTTGAAGACGTAGTAATCGTGGCCGTTCACGGACACTACCTGCATATCGCTCAGGAGAAGCGCATTGGTGTGCTCCTGCTGCTTATCATCCAGCGGCAGCGGAGAACCATCGGTGTTGAAGCCGCTCTCGGTGCCGTTCGCGCCAAGCACGAGAAAGCTATTGTAGTTGCCCGTGCCAGCACCGCTTTGCTGTTCAGCCGAAAATACGGTGCCGTCGGTCAAAGTCTGCGACGTTGTCCCGTTGGTCAGATCAACCACTGTGGCCATGTTCAACTCCCTTAGCGCCTAGGCGCGCCACTTGTTGGCCGCCTAAGGCGGCTGATTTACCCCATGCCAATAGCACCGAGATCGGCGCCCAATTCCGTGCGGGAGGAGGATCGACGTGGCATTCAGCAAGCAGCGACCACCGGCCGGCAGCAAGCGCCACATACAAGATGGCTGCTCACGACTGCTGGTGGCTCGATGTGATGGCTGTAGCGGCACAGATGCCGCGCTGCGTTCCCCTACCCCAGTAGCGCAGTATCTCGTTGTTGCCGATCTCGAGATTGTTCACGCTACTATATTAGGATATTATTAACTCTACCGCAGCGTGCGTCAACGGGCAATTCGATGAAGAGTTAATGACAGAACTCAAATCCGGGTGCGAATTCGACCATTCGGCATAAAGAATACTGTGCTCTATTCTTAGGTCTTATTTTATAAGGGACCTTTGCGCCGACCATTCAGGCTTCGGTTGTCGGACCTTCGTCGACGTCATATGCACCTGAACCGAGGCGGCTGGAGGAGGCTCTCAAACCGCCTTCTTGTTGTCCTGCCTGCCGCCATGCGCTTCCACGGCCTTCTCCACGGCGCGCTTCAGCTCATCCTTGATCTCCGCCGTCTCGGCCATCAGCGCCTCGATCTTGAGAAAATCGAGCACGCGGTACTTCGAGACTTTTGGGCGGATCAGGATGTCGGGGCTGGACTGCTGCAGCTTGTTGGCGATGATCGACTGCATCATCAGCTGCGAGGCGCCATACATCAGGTCGACCGTAGTCGGATGCTTGCGCTCGGCGTCGCTCGGCGCACCGACCACGTCGATTGCGATGATGATATCGGCATCCTTTTCGAGGAGATCGAAGGGGACGGGATTGTAGATGCCGCCGTCGATCAGCAGGCAATCATTGCGCACCACAGGGCGGAACACCGCCGGAATGGCGGCCGAGGCCGCAAGCGCCGAATGCAATTCACCCTCGGCGAACACGGCGAGCTTGTGGCCGAAATAGTCGGTCGCCGTCACCTTGAGCGGAATCTTCAGCTCTTCGAAGGTGGCGGGGATATCCTGAGGCAGGAACGCCTTCAGGATGCGCTCTATATTGAACTGGCCGACGCGGATGCCGCCCTGCATGGCTTCGGCGATCGTGCCCGGCCGCGACCGCCACATGCGCGCCGCTACTTCGGCCCGGCTGCCGAGGATCGACCGGGCATAATCGTGAATCTCGGCGCCCTTCATGCCCGACGCCATGCCGGCGCCCATGATGGCGCCGATCGACGAGCCGGCAATCGCCGCCGGCTTGATGCCAAGCTCGTCGAGAGCCTCGATGATATGGATATGCGCAAGACCGCGCGCGCCGCCGCCGCCGAAGGCCACCCCGAAGGTCGGGCTCATCCCTTGCGGCCTCCCGCCACCTGAACCAGCGGCGGCCCGATGACCATCACCGCCGGATCGGACGACAGGAGCTTCTTTGCCGCCGCCTTGACGTCGGCCAGCGTCACCGCGTTGATGAGAGCCGCGCGCCGCTTGATATAATCGATGCCGAGATGATCGATCTGCAGCTCCACCAGCGTCGCGGCAATGGAGCTGGACGAATCCAGATTGCTGATGGCGTAGGCGCCGACCATGTATTTCTTGGTCGCCGCGAGCTCCTCCTCCGAGGGGCCGTTCTCGGCCATGTCCTTCACCACCTGGCGCACGATCGCAAGCGTTTGGGCCGCGCGGTCGGAACGCGTCGCCGTCGTCACCAGCAGCGCGTTGGAATGCTCGTGATCGACGAGATCGGAGCTGACGCTATAGGCAAGGCCGCGCTTCTCGCGCACCTCTTCGTAGAGACGCGACGTGAATGTCGAGCCGCCGAGTATCTCGTTCATCAGCGCGGCGGCGTAGAAGTCGGGATCGCTTCGCTTCACGCCCGGCCAGGCAAGCTGCAGGGAGGTCTGCGGCAAGTCGTAATTCACTTCGAGCTGCTGGCCGAGCTTGGGCGTGACGTCGACAATCGGCGCCAGCGCCTGCTTGTCCGGCAGGTCGCCGAACACCTCGTCGAGCCTGCTGCTCAACGTGGCGGCGTCGATATCGCCCACCACCGCCACATGCAGGCCGCCGCGGGCGAAATTTGCTTTGTGGAAGGCCCTGAGGTCGTCCGCAGTGATGGTGGCGAGGCTGTCTTTGTTGCCCTCGTCCGGCCGCGCATAGGGATGCTGGCCATAGATCGCGCGCAGCCAGCGCTGCTGGCCGATCGTGTTGGGATCCCGTTCGTTGGCGAGGATCCCGGACAGTATCTGGGCGCGGATGCGGTCGATCGGCGCCTGGTCGAAGCGCGGACTGTTCACCGCCAGCTTCAGCAGGCCGAAAGCCTCGTCCTTCTGCTCGGACAACATGCGCATCGAACCATAGGTGCCATCGCGGGCGGCCTGAAAACTCATCTCGGCGCCGGCATCGTCGAGCTTCACCTGGAAGGCCTCGCTGTCGAGGTCGCCGGCGCCCTCGTCGAACAGCCCGGTCATCAGGTTGACCAGGCCTTCCTTGCCGGCCGGATCCTGCGCCGTGCCGCCGTCGAAGACGAAACGGATCGCAACCAGCGGGATCGAATGGTCTTCCACCAGCCAGGCGGTGACGCCCTTCTTGGACTTCACCTCCTGGATGTTCATTTCGGCGCGCGCGGCAAGCGCCGGCAAAAGCAGGAAGAACAGGGCGAAGCAAAGGATGGCGACGGCGCGATAGACGCGCCCACCTTCTCCCGTTGTGGGAGAAGGAAAGATGCTCGTGCGGCCAAGAACCATGCTCATCATCAATTCCCCGCCTGCTGCTGCGGCAAGAGATAGCCACTGGTTGAGCGATCGAGCACCAGATAGCGGGCAGCGACCGCCTTGACCTCATCGGCGGTTACCTTGCGGATGCGGTCGGGCCATTCCTGGACGTCCTTGACATTGCCGCCCGTCGCAAGCGTCGAGCCGTACATGTTGGCCATGTCGTCCTGCTTGTCGCGCGCAAAGATCATGGAGCGCACATAACGGGTCTTGGCCCGCTCCAGCTCATCGTCGCTCACGCCGTCCTTGACGATGCGGGCGATCTCGGCATCGGCCGCCGCCTCGATATCGACAAGCTTGGCGTCGCCGCGCGGGGCGCCATAGACGGTGAAGTTGGTGGCGTCGAGCATGGTGCCCTGGAAGTAGGCGCCGGCCTCGGAAGCGATACCCTGCTTGACGACGAGCTGCTGGTACAACCTGCTGCGGTTGTCGCCGCCGAGGATCTCGGCAAGCAGGTCGAGCGCCTCGGCTTCGCCGGGCTTGGCCGTATGATAGGATGGCACCACCCATTGCGTCGAAAAGCTCGGCACCGAGACGCGAGCGTCGGTGAGCGTCACCGTGCGCTTCGTGTTCTGCTCGGGCTCGACCGGACGGATGCGCGGCCGCAGGTCCGGGCCGCGGGCGACCTTGCCGTAAGTCCTTTCGGCCATCGCCTTCACCGCGTTGGGATCGACGTCGCCCACCACCACCAGCACGGCGTTGTTCGGCCGATAATAGGCGTCGTAGAAGGCTTTCGCGTCCGGACGGTTCAACTGCTCCATCTCCTGCATCCAGCCGATCACCGGAATGCGGTAAGGCTGGTTCTGCCAGAGCGTCGCGTCGACCTCCTCGTCGAGCACCGCCTGCGGGTTGCCGTCGATGCGCGAGCGGCGCTCCTCCAGGATCACGTCGCGCTCGGTCTTGATGACATCGTCGGTCAGGATGAGGTTACGCATGCGATCGGCCTCGAAGCCCATCATCTGCTCGAGCGCCGAAGGCGGCACCGTCTCGTGGAAGGCGGTGTAGTCGTAAGAGGTGAAGGCGTTGTTGGAGCCACCGATCTCGGACACGGCGCGGTCGAACTCGCCGGCGGCGTGATTTTTCGTGGCCTTGAACATCAGGTGCTCGAAGAAATGCGCGATGCCGGATTTGCCGGGCGGCTCGTCGGCGCTGCCGATCTTGTACCAGACCATGTGGGTGACGATCGGGGCGCGATGGTCCGGGATGATGACCACTTCCATGCCGTTGTCGAGCAGGAAATCCTTGACCTCGCCGTCATCGGCCGCGCGGGCCGGAGCAGCCGCGGCAAGCGCCAGCGCGCCCGCCAGAAGCGCTGCGCGCAGCCCAATCCCTGTTTGTCTCATCAAGTTCTCCGGTCGCGGTTGCGCGACGATAGGCAAGGTTCGCTGGTGAGGCAAAGTGATTTGTTCGGCATTTTCGAGGCGAGGCTAGTTGGCCTCGACGAAGCGGATGACCGTTTCGCCGTAATTGCGCTCGTCCATCACGGAAAAACCGGCGCCCGGTTCGAACGCCGCCGAGGCAGCCTCCTCGACGACGCAGAGCGCGCCAGGCAGCAGCCAGCCGCCGGCCTTGGCCGAGCGCAGCGCGCGTTCGCCGAGCCCTTTGCCATAGGGCGGATCGGCGAAGACCAGGCCGAAGGGCGAGATCGTGCCGGCTTCGCCCAAATGAGCGGCGTCGCGACGAAAAATCTTGGTGCGGCCGGTGAGGCCATAGGCCTCGACATTCTCGCGGATCAGGCCTCGCCCTTCGGTCGATTCTTCGATGAAGACGCAGTAGGAAGCGCCGCGCGACAGCGCCTCAAGTCCGAGCGCGCCGGTGCCGGCGAAAAGGTCGAGCACGCGGCCGCCCTCGAGCTTTTCCGCGTAGCGATGCGCCAGGACGTTGAACACCGCCTCGCGGGTGCGGTCGGTGGTCGGGCGGATTGCGTTGCTTTTCGGCGTCGCCAGCGGACGCCCGCGGAATTCACCGCCGACGATCCGCATCGCCGCCCCTCTTCGGACCGCGCGGCCTGTCGCCGCCATCACCTTCAGGACGCTCGCCGCGAGGCTTGCCGAACGGCTTCGCGCCTGGCTTGCCCTTGCCGCCCGGCTTGTAGGATGCCTTGCGCGCCTTCGCCTCGGCGGCCTTGGCGGCATCGGCCTCCGCCCTGCCCTTGCCGATCGGGCGGGCGCCCGGCGCCATCCAGACATTGGCCTTGCGCTGGCCCGGCGGCTCGATCGGCCGCTGCTCGCGCTCGGATTTCTTGCCCCCAAACCGCGGCTTGTCGCCGAAACCGCCGCGGTCGGATTTCGGGCCGCGCTCGCCGAACGTCCGGTCCGGCCCAAATGCCCTGTCCGGCTTTGTCGAGAGCTTGCTCAGCGCCTCGTCGCGGCTGCCTTCGCGGCGCTTGCGCGCCTTGATCAGCCCGCCCTCGCCGATCGGCCGGTGGTCGCCGTCGCGCGTGAATTTCGGCCGGTCGGCCTCTTCCCGGCGAGGCCCGCCGCCGCGCACCGGCTTGTTGGAGAACGGCTTTTGGATCTCGGCATCGAAATTGGCGCCGGACTCCTCGATCAGCCGCTCGCCAAGCTGCTCGCGCAACACGCGGCCCTTGATCTCGAGCACATGGCCCTCCGGCAGATCCTCGAGCTGGAACGGCCCGTAGGAGATGCGGATCAGCCGCGTCACGTCGAGGCCAAGCGCGCCGAGGATGTTCTTCACCTCGCGGTTCTTGCCTTCGCGCAAGCCGAGCGTCAGCCACGCATTGGTGCCCTGCTCGCGATCGAGCGAAGCTTCGATCGAGCCGTAGAAGACGCCGTCGACGGCGATGCCTTCGCGCAGGCCGGCGAGCGCGCTCTCCTCGACCTTGCCGTGGACGCGCGCACGATAGCGCCGCAGCCAGCCGGTCGCCGGCAATTCGAGCACGCGCGACAGCCCGCCGTCATTGGTCAAGAGCAGCAGGCCCTCGGTGTTGATGTCGAGCCGGCCGATCGTCATCAGCCGCGGCAGATCCGGCGGCAGCACGTCGAAGACGGTCTTGCGGCCTTCCGGATCGCGGTTGGTGGTGACGACGCCCGCCGGCTTGTGGAACAGGAAGAGGCGCGTGCGCTCGATCGGGGGAATCTCGGTGCCGTCGAGATGAATGACATCGTTGGCGCCGACATTGAAGGCCGGCGAGTCCAGCACCTTGCCGTTCACCTTGACGCGGCCGGCGGCGATCAGCTCCTCGGCGTCGCGGCGCGAAGCGATGCCGGCGCGCGCCAGCCGCTTGGCGATGCGCTCGCCGCTTTCCGGCGCGGCTTCCGGGGGACGCGGCCGCGGCTTGAAGCCGCCTTCCGGCTTTCTTGCGGTGGCGTCGCGCGGCGGGCGATCGCTGAAGTCGCGCTTCGGCCGGTCGGCGAAGTCGCGTACCGGGCGATCACCGAATTCGCGCTTGGGACGGTCGAAACGTCTTTCTTCCCACTCACCGTCGGCGGCCACCGGCCGGTCGCCACGCGGTGTGTAAGGCTTGCGTGTCTTCTCGAAGGGCTTGCCGTCGCGTGGCGGACCTTTGCGGAAAGGCCTTTCGCCGCGCTCAGCGCCCTCGCCCGCTTCGCGTGGCTTGTAGCTGCGCTGGAAATCCCGGGCTGGGCGCTCGCCGTCGGCAGCCGTCGGCCGGGCGCCGCGCGGTGCGTAGGGCTTGCGGCCCTCGCGCTTCTCAAACGGCTTGCCTTCCGGACGCGGGCCTTTGCGGAAAGGCCTTTCGCCGCGCTCAGCGCCCTCGCCCGCTTCGCGTGGCTTGTAGCTGCGCTTGAAGTCGCGGCGTCCGCCGTCGACATCGCGGCGCTCGCCTTCGGCGGCCATAGGCCGCTCGCGCTTCACGAACGGTTTCTTGGGACCGAAGCTCGGCTTGCCGCCGCGGCCTCGCTGGTCCGCCGGTTTCGAGCCGCCTTTGCGAGGCCCGCGTGGAGATTTCTTGTCGTCGTTCATTACTTTGCTCGTCTTTGCCTGCTACGACGCCGCGCGCCCTTGCGGACGCCCAACGCAGGCAGTGTCATTCTTGATTTTGCGCATATGCCAGCGCGGCAAAAACCGATTCCGGTTTTCAAGGTCTCGCGCTAGATAACAGGATCGCTGTCGGGTGGCGAGGAGTAATCGGAATGGAGACCGCTTGAAACGACCGGATTTCATGGCCCTGGCGCTTGAAGAGGCCGAAGCGGCCGCCGGCCGCGGCGAAGTGCCGGTCGGAGCCGTGATCGCGAATGGCGGCACGGTGGTCGCGAAAGCCGGCAACCGCACGCGCGAATTCTCGGACCCGACCGCGCATGCCGAGATGCTGGCGATCCGCGAGGCCTGCCGGAAGCTCGCAAGCGAGCGTCTCACCGGCCACGATCTCTATGTGACGCTGGAGCCCTGCGCGATGTGCGCCGGCGCGATCTCCTTCGCCCGGCTGCGGCGGCTCTATTTCGGCGCCGCCGACGAGAAAGGCGGCTCGGTGATCAACGGCGTGCGCTTCTTCGCTTCGCCCACCTGCCACCACACCCCGGACATCTATCCGGGAATGGGCGAGAGCGACGCCGCCCTCATACTCAAGGACTTTTTTCGCGAGAGACGGGATGGTGGGTGAAGTGGAGTGAGTAGTGAGTAGTGAGTAGGTGACTACTGACTATTCAGAGCCCCAGCCAGTCGAACCAGCCGCCCTTCTTGCCTTCGGCCTGCGCCTTGAGACGGCGCTCCTTCTTGTACTCGTCCTCGCCGAGCTCGTTCTGCGGCGCGGTGGCGGCCGCCTGGCGATAGGCAAGCGGCGGCTCGCTCAGATATTTGCGAGTGGTCGGATCGCCCTGCTTCTGTTCGGCCAGCCGGCGCTGAACCTCGGCGCGGCGCGTGGCGCTGGAATCATCCGGCGACCAGCGCGGCGGGTGGCTGGAACCCGAATCCGCCATCGCCTTCTTCACCGCTTCGGGATCGGTCTGCACATCCTCGGCCGCTTCAGGCTGGTAGTTCGGATCGTTCTGGTGCGCGGTGGCGTCGGCGCGGATGCGGGCGCGGCGCGCCTCCGGCGATTCGGGCCAGTCGGCGCTCGCCGTCTGGATGCTCTGCTGCGGCGCCGGCAGATTTTCCTTCTGCCCGGGAGCGGGCTTCACCAGTTCAGGACGCGGCTTGTAGTCGATCGGATCGCGACGCTTCGGCGTGATCGCGGCAGCGCCGGAAACATCATCGAACAGCTGCGCGGCGGCGGTCTTGCCGGTCCCGTAGGTGGGCGAGCTCACGCAGCCGGACATTGCGATGGCCGATACCACAAGCGGCGCCATCAGCGCGGCGCGCGCAAACGTTCTGTCGGTCATGCCAAAAAGTCCCACTCTAACAGCCTTTCGGTCGCCACCGGCCAACGGCACGGTCCCCTTCTTCCCCGCACTTGCGATGGAAATCCGGCGACAATTTGTCTGCCGGAGTGTCGCGTGTTTACCTCAACCACTTATTAAGGGCAACGCGCGGGCGGCGATTGGCCGCCCGGCGTGCTACTTTTGCACTGGATCCCAAAACCGCTGCGCCCGCCCGGGTCAAGCCCGAGCGCATGCTTTTGGGCGACATGCGCTAAAACCGCCCAAGCGCCTTCAGCTCGTGCAGCACGGCCGCATCGCGGGCCGAAACGTCCGGGAATTCCGGGTCCTGGCCGACATCGGCGGTGTAGCGCCAGGAGCGCGCGCATTTGAGCAGACCGCGATCCTCGGCTTTCTCCACCACAACCGCCACGCCCTTGACGTCGTCGAGCGTGAAGGCGCCTTCCGGCGCCTTGCCGCGGCTGATGACGAGGTCGCTGGTGATCGCCATCTCGGCCATGTCGACATCGGCGATCGCCGCCTCCAGCGCGGCGTCGTCGATGGTGACCACCGGCACGGCCTCGAGCGAAGAACCGATCAGCTTCTCGGCGCGCGCGATCTCCAGCGCGGCGGTGACGACGCGGCGCACCTGTCTCACCTTGCGCCATTTCTCGGCCAGCGCCTCGTCGCGCCAGTTCTGCGGGATCGCCGGGAACTGATCGAGATGCACCGAGACAGCTTCCGGATGGCGGTCGAGCCAGGCTTCCTCGGTGGTGAAGGGCAGCATCGGCGCGAGCCATTTCACCAGGCATTCGAAGAGGTGGCGCACGACTTGCACGGCCGCCCTGCGGCGCAGGCTCGACGGTCCGTCGCAGTAAAGCGCGTCCTTGCGGATATCGAAATAGAAGGCCGAAAGCTCCACCACCATGAAGTCGAGCAGCGCACGGGTGATGCGCTTGAACTCGAACGCGTCGTAGCCCTGGCGCACCACCTCGTCCAGCTCCGACAGCCGGTGCAGCATCAGCCGCTCCAGTTCCGGCATGGCCTCGACCGGTACATCCTGGCCGTCGTCATGGGCAAGCGTGCCCAGCATCCAGCGGATCGTGTTTCTGAGCTTGCGGTAGGCGTCGATATTGGTCTGCAGCACGTTCTTGCCGAGGCGCTGGTCTTCCCAATAATCGGTCGTCACCACCCAGAGCCGCAGGATATCGGCGCCGGACTGTTTGATGACGTCCTGCGGCACGACGGTGTTGCCGAGCGACTTCGACATCTTGCGGCCTTCCTCATCCATGGTGAAGCCATGGGTGATGACCGTGTCGTAGGGCGCCCTGCCCCTGGTGCCGCAGCTTTCGAGCAGCGAGGAATGGAACCAGCCGCGATGCTGGTCCGAGCCTTCGAGATAGACGTCGGCCGGCCATTTGAGGTCCGGACGGTCTTCCAGCGTGAAGACATGCGTCGAGCCGGAATCGAACCAGACGTCGAGGATGTCCATCACCTGGTGCCATTTCGAGGCGTCGTGATTGCCAAGGAAGCGCGCCTTGGCGCCCTCGGCGAACCAGGCGTCGGCGCCTTCCTTCTCGAAAGCGTCCATGATGCGCCGGTTGACGGCTTCGTCCTTGAGCACATTGCCGTCCTCGTCGGCGAAGACGGCGATCGGCACGCCCCAGGCGCGCTGGCGCGACAGCACCCAGTCCGGGCGCTCCTCGATCATGGCGCGGATGCGGTTCTGGCCCGCCGCCGGCACGAAGCGCGTGTCGTCGATCGCCTTCAGCGCGCGGCTGCGCAGCGTCGTGCCGTCGCCCAGGTCCTTGTCCATATAGACGAACCATTGCGGCGTGTTGCGGAAGATGACCGGCTTCTTGGAGCGCCAGGAATGCGGATAGCTGTGCTTCAGCCGGCCGCGCGCGAAGAGCGCGTTGCGCTTGATCAGCTCGTCGATGACCGCCTGGTTGGCGTTGCCCTTCTTGCCGTTGTCGTCGATGACGCGCGCCGCACCACCTTCGCGTCCTGGGCCGAAGCCCGGCGCGTCCTTGGTGAAGAAGCCGGCATCGTCCACCGTGAAGGGCATCGTGGTGTCGACGCCTCGCGCCCGAAGGTCAGCGGCCGCCTCCATCCAAGCGTCGAAGTCCTCGCGGCCATGGCCGGGCGCGGTGTGCACGAAGCCGGTGCCGGCATCTTCGGTGACATGCTCGCCGGCAACCATCGGCACCGGGAACTCATAGCCGCCACCGAGGCCCTTGAAAGGATGCGAAAGCGTAAGCTTCCCAAGTTGTTCGGCCGAGACGCTGTGAAGCCTGTTGAACGTGACCTTGGCCTTGGCGGCGCATTCCTCGGCCAAGGCGTCTGCAAAGATCAGCTTCTCGCTGGGCTGCGGGCCAAAGGCGTTCTCCGCCGCCGTCACCTCATAGAGGCCATAGGCGATGCGCGGCGAATAGCTCACGGCGCGGTTGCCGGGGATGGTCCAGGGCGTGGTGGTCCAGATGACGACATGCGCCTCGACCAGATCGAGCGCGGCTTTTTCCAGCGCCGGCGCGGCGCCGGCGACCGGCTGGGCGAGGCTCGCGACCGGAAACTTCACCCAGACCGTGTCGCTCTCATAGTCCTGATATTCGACTTCGGCCTCGGCGAGCGCGGTGCGCTCGACCACGCTCCACATCACAGGCTTCGAGCCTCGGTAGAGCTGACCGGACATGGCGAATTTCAACAGCTCGCCGGCGATGCGCGACTCGGCATGGTAAGCCATGGTCGTATAGGGATTATCGAAATCGCCGATGACGCCGAGGCGCTGGAACTCGCCGCCCTGCACCTTGATCCAATGCTGGGCGAAGTCGCGGCATTCCCTGCGGAACTCGTTGACCGGCACCTCGTCCTTGTTCTTGCCCTTGGCGCGGTACTGCTCCTCGATCTTCCATTCGATCGGCAGGCCGTGGCAGTCCCAGCCCGGCACGTAGTTGGCGTCGTAGCCGCGCATCTGGAAGGAGCGGTTGATGACATCCTTGAGGATCTTGTTCAGCGCATGGCCGATATGGATGTTGCCGTTGGCGTAGGGCGGGCCGTCATGCAGCACGAATTTCTGTCGGCCGGCGGCCTCTTCGCGCAGCTTTCTGTAAAGGTCCATGTCCTGCCAGCGCTGGACCAGGCCAGGCTCCTTCTCGGGCAGGCCGGCGCGCATGGGAAAATCCGTCTGCGGCAAATAAAGCGTTTTGGAATAGTCGATCGTCTTAACGGTGTCGGTCATTGATCTGTCATCTCAGGGTACCCGACGACAAAAGTCGGGCGTTCAGGTCTTGCTTTGACGCATATCGTTTTCCCAAAAAAACGAAGCCACCTTCGAGCGATATGCGTTGATGTTCATGAAAAAACGCGAGGGGCGCGCGCGAAAACTCCCGGCGGCTCCAGCGGCGCTCAGGCCGCCCGGAACACCGGGCCCGTAATTCGTATCGCGATCGCGAAAAGGCGCGAAAAGCTCGTCATGGCGTGCCTTTTAGCGGATGGCGCGGCAGGAATAAAGCGCGGATTTCAAGGCATGAGGCCGCTTTCGCGACCTACATCGTGAAATTGAAGCGGTAAGTGGTCGAGACACCGAAGGTCCACTGGTTGCGGTCGCCCCGTTCCTTGACCAGGCTGGAATCGGCAGCCGGCCCCATCAGGCGCGAATATTCGGTGAAGACGCTCGCTGTCATCGGCTCGGTCACCTTCCAGGTGATCGCGCCGCCGAGGCCTGTCGACTTCACACCGCCGCCCGGATGGTACTCGCTCAAGCCCGAAGCCGCCGCTTCCTTGGCATTGACGCCGTAATAGGCATCGAAATAGTCCGATGAGGCGAAGGAAACGCGCGGACCGCCGGAAATGCGAACGGTCGGCGTGATGTCGTAGAAGGCGTCGGCCGCGATATCGGCGACGAAGCCGTTGTGGGAGCGGATGCCATGCCGCAGCTCGGCCCGCGCGCGCAGCCAGTCCAGCGGATAAAATTCGAAGAAGCCGCCCACCTCGCCGCCGAAGCGCACCGGATCGAGCCCCTTGAGCTCATCCTTGCTCTCGCGCGAGAATATGAACTTGCCGGTCAAGCCGGCGCGAACGGAACCGTCATCGATCAGCGCCAGCGAGATATTGTCGTTGCGCGAGGTGAAACGCGCCTCCGGACCGACCTTGCCGAGCGAAATGATCGGCTGGGCGCTGAGCATGTATTTCTTGCCGCCCTCGAAGTTCGGCGCGACCAGCGCTGTGGCGCCGAGCGTCAGATACCAGTCGCCGGATATCCAGCTGCCCTCGCCAGCCTGGGCGGAGGGCGCGGTGGACAGGCCCATGGCGACGGCCAGCGGAATCGTCCCGACAATACGCATCGTCACCCCTTACGCGAAACGCGCCGGCAGCACCACCTGCCAGCGCTCAAGCCATGCCGTGCGTTCGGTAAAATTTGACTTAAAGTCGTAACGTCGGAACCAGCGGAATCGACGGACGAATTAGGCGACACGCCGGGTGCGGCGAGACGTCTCTATCAGATCGCAGGCCGCTTCCAGTCCGCCGGTAAGCGGATTCGATGCCCCGTAGGCAAGAGCCGCCTTGTGCCATTGCGCGGGGACCGCCGGGTTGCCGGCCTTCAGGATTGCCTGCCGCCAGATTTCAGGATCGTCGCGGTTGGCCACCACCAGCCCCGCTCCGCTGGCTTCGACATATTTTGCATATCCGCAGGCGTCCGATGCGATGACGGGCAAGCCGTTTGCGAGTGCCTCGAGGATCACCGTGCCTGTATTTTCAAGACGAGCCGGATGCAGCATGAAATCGCTTGCAACCACAATCGCCGGAATGTCTTCCTGGATGCCCAGCAGGGTAACCCGTTCCGACATGCCGGATTTGGCAATCAGAGCGCGAAGTCGCGTTTCTTCCTCGCTGCCTTTTCGAAGACCGGCGATCAGCCAATGAATATCCGGGAACGGCTGAAGGCCCCTTACCGCCCGATCGAGACCCTTCACCTTCAATCTGTTGGCGATGGTCAAGGCAATGACGGATTTGCGGGGAAGCCCAAAACGATCGCGGATCTCATTGCGGTCGACAGTGAGCAGTTCCGGTCTGCGGCGTTTCGGATCGAGCGTCGGGCCGACGACGTGAATGCGCGATTCCTCGGTTCGCCAGAAGTCTCGGTAAAGCGCTGCCTGGTTTTCGCTGAGCGCAATGATCTGCACGGTGTTGCCAGGGGCAAAGATCATCGATTCGAGATTCTGCTGGCGCATGAAGCGGGGCGAAAACGGCCGCCACCATCCGAGCTTCGACACAAAATAGGGCGGATCGCCGGCATAGTAGATGTCCAGACCCGCCATCTTGTTGAAACCGACCACGCAGTCGAAGTCGCGCCTGGCCGTCAGCACCGACCTTCCCAGCGCATATTCGGTGCCCGGATTGGAGAGAACCCTTGCCGGCTGGATTTTTATCGTAGCCGAACTCTCGACATGACCGACCTGGCGCGTCGTCAGGATCGTCACGCTGTGGCCGCGCCCGACCAATCGGTCGCTGATATTGAGACAATCCCTCTGCAGACCCCCATTCATGAAGAGGGTAGAGATTGCGCAGCAGATTCTCATCGCGTTTTCCGGAGCGCCACCCCACCCCCAAGTCAGATCGGAGAGAGACCCCGGGTGCGCCCCAGACTTCCCCATTCAAACAAACACGCCGGGCGCTCAAATGTTGGTCGTGTTGAAAAGACGCATATGCTGTATATAGCCCGTTATCAAGAGACCTGGATGCTGTTGCATTCGAGCTTTTTCAAAAAACTCAATTGGAGCGCGCATGAAAATTCCACGGGGCGATCGTGGCTGCCAAGCCGGGTCCGACTGAAAGCCGCGGCGGCCGTGCCAAAGGCCCTGCGCGAATATGACTTGCGGCAATGGCTGAGGCTGCAGCCGCTGCTGCATGCCGTCAAGAGTGCCCGTTACCGGAAAATCGACCGAAGATTTCTGCGTCAGCCGCTCAAGAATGGCGACATCCAAGGGATCCGTGCCGCCGCCCGCGATCGCTATGTCCTGATTACCGTCGCTTTCGGCGATGCTCAGTGCCTGGAATTGCAGTTGCGGCTGACGAGACGATTCGTTCGCCATGATCTCCACATCGTTGCCGACAACAGCATCAGCGAAGCTTCCGCACGCGACAACAGGCAGGTATGCGCAACCCATGGCGCCGCGCATGTCAGGCTGCCGACCAATCCGTGGACCGCAAGAAGCCCGAGCCGGTCCCATGGCGCGGCGCTCAACTGGATGTGGCACAATATTCTGAAGCCTGCCGCGCCGACCGCGTTCGGATTCCTGGACCAGGATCTTTTCCCGACGCAGCCATGCGACCCTTTCGAGCCTCTTGAAGTTGCGCCGTTTCACGGCGACCTCCGCAGGGCAGGCTCGCGATGGTATTTGTGGGCCGGCTATTGCTTCTTCCGATTCGACGCCGTCGGCCGCAAGCCTCTCGATTTCGGGCTCGACTGGTTCGCCGGCCTCGACACCGGCGGAGCCAACTGGGAGGCGCTCTATCGGTATGTGGATCCGAGCACGGTTCCGCAACGGCCGATAACCGCATTCGCGGCCTTGCCGGGGGTTGAGCTCAGACGGGCCTATTGCGAATGGCGGGGAAGCTGGCTTCATGAAGTCGGCCTCGATGGCGACCTCTCGTTGAAGGCGAAAAAGCGTGAGGCGGTGCTGCGGCTGCTCGCGCCCGCGCTTGAGGTCCCGCTCGGATCGGCGCGACAAGGAAATTGACGGTCGACAGACCGAGGAAACTTTGGAATTGGAATTTTGAAGCCAGGCTGCCGACATCCGAGAATTCAACGGCCATTCGGTCGCGGCCGATCATCGCAAGGAAAGTTCCATTGCCGACAGTAAGCGTCATCATTCCGGTGCGAGACGGCGCGCAATATGTCGGCGAGGCGCTGCAAAGCATCCTGGACCAGGATCTGGCGGATATCGAAATCATCGTTGTCGACGACGGATCTTGCGACGACAGCGCCGCGATCGCGACATCGATCGGCAACCGTGATGGCCGCGTCAAAGTTGTCGCCAACCACGGCAAGGGGATCGTCGATGCGCTGAACATGGGGATTTCGCTCGCGCGGGCCCCTCTTGCCGCGCGCATGGATTGCGACGATATCTCGCTGTCCGACAGGTTGCGCCTGCAGGTGGCGTGTTTCCGGGCCGACGCCGATTTGCAGTTGCTCGGCACGGCGGGATTGCAGATCGACCGGGACGGAAACCCGTTGGGGCCGATAGACGTTCCGGCCGGCAACGACCAGTTGCGGGACGCGCTTGCCAGGTACAATCCGATGCTTCATCCGACGGTGATGTTCCGGACCGAGGCCGTCCGGCGCGCGGGAGGCTACCGTCGGGCGTTCACCTATGCCGAGGATTACGATCTTTGGCTGCGGCTTTCCGAGACCGGAAAACTGGCCAACATGGATGCGCAGCTCGTGAAGCTGAGAGCGCATCCGGGACAGGTATCGCGCATGAAGCAGGATCAGCAGAAGGCGGCAGCGGCCTTGGCCAGGCAGTCGGCGCTGCTGCGTCGCAATCGCGCCGAGCCGTTCGACACCAACGGCCAACCCGCCGAGGCCATCGCGAGCTTTCTGGCATCGCGCGCCGCCACCGGGGCCGGCATCTCCAGCCTGGAAAGACGCGACATCGAGTTGCTGTTGCGAACCGCGGGCATACCCATGGCCGTCACTTGCAAGCTGCTGTTCCTGGCGGCTGTCGGCGCCCCTTCCTTCAGGACGCTTGCGCTGGGACCTCGACTGGCCTGGCGCAGGATGATCTCGCGCCCTGCAAGAATTCGGCCCAGCTGATGCGGCTTGTCGTCGATCTCTCCAGCATGGTGCGCTGGCTCGGCCCCCCGGTCGGCCTGGTCCGCGTGCAACGCCACTACGCAGCCGCGGCGGCCGCATTCAAGGCCTCCGAGGTGGCATTCACGGTGTTCGACCCGATCGAGCGGGTGCTTAGACGGGTTTCGCTGACCATGGCGGCGGAGATCATCGCCGGCAACATTTCGTGCGACATGAGCTTTTACCCGGACCCTGCCCGCTTCAAGATGCGTTTTTACGATCGCTGGCCGAACTGGGCCCGGCGGTCGCTGATGGCGATCATCAGACCGCGCCGGATCCTGATAATGGAAATCGGCGCGTTCGGCCTGCGCAATCCCGGCAGCCCTTTGCTTCGTTTCCTCGAGCGGATCGAAAACCGGCTGATGAAGGAAACCGAGCGGCGGCAAGTCGCTGGCGTGGGCGGTTCACGCGCCCGGATCGTCCCGCTCAGGACCGTGGCCGGCAACAAATACGATCTTTCGCCCGGCGACCATCTGCTCCTGATGAACAACGACTGGGCGCATACCGATATCGAGATCATTTCGCGCGGGGCGCGCTTGGCCGGCGCAAAGCTGATCGTGCTGTTGAACGACATCATTCCGATCCAGTTTCCCGAATGGTACAAGCCGCACGATGTCAAGAGATTCACGGACTATGTGGATCTGGCGATGAGGCTGGCAGACCGTTTCATCCTGACCTCGAGGCGCGTCACCACCGATATCGAGGAATATGCCGCCAAGCGCGGCGTCCACCTGCCGCAGCTGGAGCATGTCCCTCTCGGCTGCGACAGTGCCCGCAAATCGAAGGCGGACGGCCGCCTGCCGGATGGGCTCGAGACGGATCGCTACGTCGTCTTCGTTTCCACCATCGAACCGCGCAAGAACCACTCGCTGCTCATGGATGTCTGGACGCGCCTCGTCCTGGACGGAACAGTCGCGCGTAGCGGCATGAAGCTGGTTTTCGTCGGCCGCAGCGGCTGGATGGTCGACGGCATCCTGGCCAAGCTTCGCGGCCATCCTGCCTACGGCAAGAGCCTCGTTCATCTCGACAACGTCGATGACGGTACGCTGTCCCTTCTTTACCGCAACAGCGCGTTCTGCGTGTACCCGTCGCTCTATGAGGGATACGGGCTGCCGCCCGTCGAGGCGCTGGCCTACGGCAAGGCGCTGATCGCCTCGACGGGCGGAGCCATTGCCGAAGTAGTCGGTTCGTCGGGACTCTGCCTTGATCCGCTCGACGTCGAAGCATGGGAAAACGCGATGCGGGAGTGGATCACTTCGCCCGCGGCCCGTGCTCCGTACGAAGCGAAGGCCACAGATTTCGTGGCGCGAAGCTGGGGGCAGGCCGGCCGGGAGACGCTGGAGGCGACGCTGGCGCCCTTCCCGGACGAAATCCAGCCGCCGCCAGGTTGACGATCTCTGCACGCCCGCCGATCGCGGTCATCCGGCCGACGCCGGCCAAGTCGGTTCGTCGGCAAATGGCGGCCTGACGAAGGCGGCGCTTCGCACGCGCCGCGCTGCTCGCTGGACGCTCAAGTTCATCGGGACTACCTTCCTTTCACCCGCAAGCGGCGCGGCGACATCGGAGGGAAAAGATCATGACCTTGCAAGGCGATGCTCTGAAAGACGCGATCGGCCAGACGCGGGACAAATGGGGATGGTTCGTGGCGCTCGGCGTGTTGCTGCTGATCTTCGGCGGCATCGCTTTCGGCAATCTGTTCATCGCCACCGTCGCCTCCGTCTATGTCGTCGGCTGGCTGATGCTGATGGCGGGTATCATCGAGATCATCCACGCCTTCGGGGTCAAGACCTGGGGACGTTTCTTCTACTGGCTGCTGAGCGGCCTGCTCTACGCCGTCGCCGGCTTCTTCGCCTTCGACAACCCGTTGCTCGCCTCGGCGGTGCTGACGCTGCTATTGGCCATCGCGCTCGTCGCTTCGGGGCTTTTGCGGTCCTGGGTGGCCTTCCATCATCGGCCGCAGCAAGGCTGGGGATGGCTGCTGGCGGCCGGCATCATCACCATTCTGCTCGGCCTGATGATCGCCATGGGCTGGCCGGTGAACAGCCTTTGGGTTCTTGGCATCTTCCTGGCGATCGACCTGGTGTTCCAGGGATGGAGCTTCATCGCCATCGGGCTCGCCTTGAAGCGATAGAAACAACAGGACGACCTAGAACGCGATTTCGGCATCCAGTTGCGAGAGCGGGCGCACGCCCTTGAGCAGCGCTCTCGCCTCGGCCTCGTCTTGTTTCATCTGCGCCACCAGCGCGTCGAGACCATCGAATTTGAGCTCCGGCCGCAGGAAGCCGAAGAACGACACCTGGCAGGTCTCGCCATAAAGATCGCCGGAAAAATCGAAGACGTAGGTTTCAAGCAGCGGCACGCCATTGTCGTCGACGGTGGGACGCCGGCCGAAGCTGGCGACCCCGTCATGAAGCGCGCCGTCGGCGCGACGGAAGCGGACGGCATAAATCCCCTCCTTCAAGGCCGCTTCCGGCGAAAGCCGCATATTGGCGGTCGGGAAGCCGAGAGTGCGGCCAAGCCGCTGACCGCCGATCACCTCAGTCTCGACGGTGAAACGGTAGCCGAGCAGGCCGGCGGCCTCCTCCACCTTGCCTTCGGCGAGCAGGTCCCGGATGCGGCTCGACGAAACCACCTCCGCGCCTTCATCGCGGAAGGCGTCGACCAGCGTCACGCCGAAGCCGTGCCGTTCGCCGGCCGCCATCAGAAAGGCCGGCCCGCCCTGGCGGTCCTTGCCGAAATGGAAGTCGAAACCCGTGACGGCGTGGCGGATGCCGAGGTTCTTCTCCAGCACATCGGTCACGAAAGCCTCGGGCGAGAGCGAGGCAAAATCGGGCGTGAACGGCTGCTCGACCAAAGCGGCAAAGCCAAGCCCGGCGAGCAGCCGCGCCTTCATCGGCGGCGGCGTCAGCACGAAGAGCGGCACCTGTGGCCGGAACACCTTGCGCGGGTGCGGCTCGAAGGTGAGCACCAAAGCGGGCACGCCATTGCGGGTTGCTTCGCTCAGCGCGCGCTCCAGGACGGACTGATGGCCGCGATGGACACCGTCGAAATTACCGATCGCCACGACGCCGCCGCGCAGATGCGCGGGCAGCGGCGCGACAGCCGAAAGACGTTGGAAGTCTTGGTTCATGTCGAGGCGCCCGTCATGGCCACACCACCAAACTATTGCAGACGCGCAATGACGGCGACCGGCCGGTAGCCGTGCTTTTCAAGGAAGCCGGCGAGCCTTTCAGGATCGGGGCGGAGCGGATCGCCGTAGTCGCGAGCGTGGATGCCGCCCGAGACATAGAGCACGTCAAAGCCGTTGTGGGCCGCGCCCTTGACGTCGGTCATCATGCCGTCGCCGATGGCGAGGACCTCGCTGCGCTCGACGGCGCGGCCAAGAAGGCCGGCGACCTCTTTCATGGCGACATCATAGATCGGCGCGAAGGGCTTGCCGGCAATCAACGTACGGCCACCCAGCTGCGCGTAATCTCGCGCGAGCGCGCCGGCGCACCAGATGGTGCGCTCGCCGCGCTCCACCAGGATATCGGGATTGGCGCAAATGAACGGCAGATTGCGGGCACGCAGCCGCTGCAGCATTTCCGCATAGTCGGCGGGCTTCTCGACCTCGTCGTCATAGAGGCCGGTGCAGACGATGCCGGAGGCCTCGAATTCCTCGACGAGATCGACGTCGAGCCCATCATAAAGGGTGAAATCGCGCGCGGGACCGATGTGAAAGATCTTCCTCGGTCCTTCGGCGATCAGGTCGCGGGTCACGTCGCCCGAAGTGACGACGCGGTCAAAGGTGTCGGCCGGTACCCCGATCACCTTCATCTGGGCGACGACGTCGGCGCTGCGACGCGGCGAATTGGTGATGAGCACGACAGGCACATTCGCCGCGCGCGCCCTTGCAAGCGCCGCGGCAGCGGCCGGAAAGTGCCATTCACCATTGTGCACGACGCCCCATACGTCGCACAGTATGGCGGCGTAGCGCCCCGCAAGATCGTCGAGCGAAGCGATGATGTCAGGCGAATCCGCCATGCCGTGTCCCTGATTTCGATCCTGACAAGACCGCGACAGCCACTCATCAGTTCAGAGGACGCCACGGCCGATCCCGCATAACCGAAGCGCTTCATCCTGTCACCAGCTTTCCGGCATCGGCCTTCGACGGCGCGTCGGTGCACAGGGTTAATGCCTTGTCAAACGACCGTGCGGTCTTGACGCTTCCGAGGGAGCTAAAATTTAACGATTCTTGGATCATGCTAAACGAGAAACTATAGGATCCTGGCGGGGGCTAAGGGCATTGATCCGCAAATTCCTACGCGACAGACGAGGCAACTATGCCTTGATGACGGCCGTCACCATGATACCGCTGATGGGCGGTGTGGCGCTTGCGGTCGACTATACCGAGCTCATAAGGGAGCGGCAGGAGACGCTGAACGCGCTGGACGCCGCCGGCATCGCAACGGCACAGCAGATCGTCGCCGGCGCCACCGACGCCGAAGCCAAGGCCTATGCCAAGACATTTTTCGAGGCCAATCTGAGGCACGTCCTTCCGGCGAACACGACGCTGACGGTCACCTTGCCCAACAACAATGCGGGCGGCGGCACGCTGGTGCTCGAAGCCGCCCTGAAGTACCAACCTTACTTCCTGCCGGCCGCGGTCGCATTGCTTGGCGGAACGCCGGGCCAGACGAACGTCAACTTCTCGGCCAGATCTGAAATCCGCCTTAAGAACACGCTGGAAGTGTCGCTGGTGCTCGACAATTCTGGCTCGATGGCCGAACTCGGCCACGGCTCGAATCAAGTACGTTTCGACCTTCTGAAGAGTGCCGCCAAGCAGCTTGTCGACCAGTTGTCGGGGCAAGCGCAGCTGATGAAGCAGATTTCCAAGCCGGTTCAGTTCAGCCTGGTTCCGTTCGCCGCCTCGGTGAATATAGGCCCGGCCAACTCGACGGCGGCGTGGATGGATCAGGATGGCATCTCGCCCATCCAGCACGAGAATTTCGACTGGACAACGATGACCCAGGGGAATTCGCCCTGGCCCCAGAGATATGTCGAGAAGGTCGGCAGCATCTGGTATGCGCGCGGCACCGATTGGGATCCCACCCAAAAAGACAAGCCGCTGACGCGCTTCTCGCTCTACAAATGGATGCAGCGAATTTCGGCTTGCACCAAAGATTCGAACAATGTTTGCACGTCCAACATAACCTACGCGCCGATCGCGAGCTGGAGCGGCTGCGTCGAGTCGCGCCCCTATCCGTACAATATCCAGGATACGGCCGCCTCGACCTCCACACCGGCGACGTTGTTCGTGCCGATGTTCGCGCCTGACGAGACCGACTATACCGACGGCTACTCCCGGCCCGCAAACAACAACTGGCATCTCGACGTGACGTCCAGCAGCGACAGCCCGACACCGACGCGACAGAAATACATGCCGAAATATTTCAACTACGGCAACAAGGTCACCCCCGCCTACGGCAACAATGCCGGCCCGAACACCAGTTGCAGCACGACCGCGATCACGCCGCTGACCGATGTCTCCACCTCTGCCGGCGCCACCACGGTCAAGAACGCGATCGACGCCATGGTCGATGTCGGCGCCACCAACGTGCCGGAAGGTATGGCCTGGGGCTGGCGGACGCTTTCCAGCACCGCGCCCTTCACCGAGGGACGCCCGGAAACACAAAAAGGCAACGACAAGGTTCTGATTGTGCTGACCGACGGGGCCAATACCTATTACACGCCGGATTCGGTGAGTGCCCAGTCGTACTCCGGCACTTACTACAGGAGCGGCGGCAACGATCTTTCCGGCAACAAGGCCATCTATTCCGCGCTTGGATATCTTGCCTACGGCAGCCAGACCAAGCCGTTCGGAAGCACCTACACCTATGGCCGGCCATTCCTCGGCACCAGCATCAATGTCAGCAAGAGCGATTATTCGAACGCCAACTACACCAAGGCCATGAGCGAGCATCTGGCAACGCTATGCGACAACGCCAAGGCGGCCAACATCATCGTTATGACCATCGCGCTCGATCTCGACTCCACCAACACGGCCGAAGCTGCGCAGATGAACGCCTTGAAGACCTGCTCGTCGGACTCGCGTTTCCGGAAAGATCCGGCCGACCCGAGCAAGCCTCAGAAATTGTTCTGGAATTCGACTGGCGCGTCACTGTCGGACGACTTCAAGGAAATCGGCAACGAATTGTCAAACCTGCGCATCGTCAGCTGATCTGCTCGAACAAGCGATCGATGACGCCCGCCCTCCAGGCGGGCGTTTTCATCGTGCAGAGCACCACCAGAAATGATTTGGTTAGCGACTGGTGAAGCCGCCGTTAAGCAATCGAGCGGTTTGCCAAACCGGTCCTTCAGCGTTTTGTGGAAGTGTGGCCCGACAGAGAATCCGCCGGCGGGGGGCCGCTCGAGAAAAATGCGCAAATTCTGGCATCAATTCTGCCGTGACCGCCGCGGCAACTATGCGCTCATGACCGCAATCGCCATGGTGCCGCTGATGGGAGCAGTGGCGATGGCGGTCGATTTCAGCGAGCTCAACCGCCAGAAGCAGATGGTGCTCAACGCGCTCGACGCCGCCAATTTCGCCGCGGCGCGGCGGCTTGCCGAAGGCGCCACGGATGACCAGATCAGAGCCTATGCGGTCGACTTCTTCAACGCCAACCTGAACAACATCGACCCCGCCGACATCTCGCTCAACATCACGCTGCCCACCAGCCAGGCCGGCGGCGGTCTGCTCACGATGAGCGCGACGCTGAACTATCACCCTTATTTCTACCCGTCCTCCTCGCTGCTCGTCGGCGCATCCACGGTCGATGCGAACAAGTCGATCAACCTTGCCATGGACTCCCAGGTGCGGCTGAAGAACACGCTGGAAGTGGCGATGGTGCTCGACAATTCAGGCTCCATGACAACGCCCGGCACAGGCACGGGACAGAAGCGCATCGACCTGCTCAAGCAGGCGGCCAAGCAGCTCGTCGACACGCTGGGGCAGCAGGCAGCGCAGATCAAGCAGATCGACAAGCCGGTCCAGTTCAGCCTCGTGCCGTTCGCGGCATCGGTCAATGTCGGGCCGAACAACGACAACGCCTCCTGGATGGACACCTACGGGCTGTCGCCAATCGCCAACGAGAATTTCGATTGGTCGACGCTGAACGCTCCCGCCAAATACGCTCAGAAAATCAACGGCATCTGGTATAAAAAGGGTACCGGCTGGGGCGCGGAGGAAGGGCAGATACTGACCCGTTTCGAGCTCTATCGGGATATGAAGGTCGTCACCAGCCACGAACGCATCGCCGGCAGCAAGCGCGTCGTCTGTGACAAGTACCGTTCCAATCATACCTGCTCGGATAGCCACGACGAATACGACTACAACGACACCTATGGGCCGTTCGCCAGTTGGCAGGGTTGCGTGGAAGTGCGGCCCTATCCCTACAATATCAACGACACGCCGGCCTCCGGCGGGCCTAACAACACGGGCATCGGCGTCGGCGATCCGGCGACCATGTTCGTGCCGATGTTCGCGCCCGACGAGCCCGGCAACCATTGGTATGTCACACAGGATCCTGACGAACCGAGGCCGGTGACCTATGGCGCCGCCAACAGCTGGTGGAACGACGATCCGTCGAGCACCACCGGCAAGACCAGGCAGTCCAATATGGCCAAATACTTCATGCCACGGCCGATCAATGCTCCGGTATTGAGCCCGGGCGCCGGGCCGAATTACAGCTGCACCACCACACCGATCACGCCGCTCACCGACGTCACCCAAACAGATGGGCTTGCCGCCATCAAGACGGCGATCGACCTGATGCAGCCCAACGGCAACACCAATGTGCCCGAAGGCATGGCCTGGGGCTGGCGCACGGTTTCGAGCGCCGAACCCTTCACCGAAGGCCGTCCGGAATCCGAGCGCGGCAACGACAAGGTCGTCATCGTGCTCACCGACGGCGAGAACACCTATTCGACGGTTAGTTCCGATCCGGCCGGCAACAAGTCGACCTATGCCGCCTACGGCTATACCGGCGTCGGCTATAACGGCACATCGGTCACCCGCCTGTTCGGCGGCACGTCGAGCGCCATCGGCCAGTTCAACTATTCGTCGAGCAACTACACCGCCGCGATGAACGAGCAGATGGCGAAGCTGTGCGACAATGCCAAGGCGGCCAACATCATGGTGATGACGGTGGCGCTCGACATGTCGTCTATCAGTTCAAGCGACCAGAAGGCGATGGCCGCGCTGAAGGCCTGCTCTTCCGATTCCCGCTTCCGCAAGGATCCGACCGATCCCAGCAAACCGGCCAAGCTGTTCTGGAACGCCACTGGGGCGACGCTCTCCGACAACTTCAAGGAGATTGCCAACGAGCTGTCGAATTTGCGCGTGGTTGGGTAGCGGGAGCCAGCGCTGAAGCTGCCAATCTCCCCCCTTGCGGGGGAGATGCCTGGCAAGGCAGAGGGGGCTGCTGTCCCGCCGGCCTCTCCAGCCAGCCTATACATCGTCTATGTCTTGGCCCAGTTGGCAAGGGGTAGGCGTTCCTTCGCACCCCCCTCTGTCCTGCCGGACATCTCCCCCGCAAGGGGGGAGATCAGCAGCTGCGGCGCTTTCGCCGATTTTCGAGCACTGGCGCAAAAGCCCGGGCGATCATGCTCTTGCCGTTGGCGGACGTCGGTGGTCAGTGTCTTCGCTCTTGGAGACTCCGATGCCCGACGCCGCCAATCATCTCACTTTCGCGCTGATCTGCCTCGGCATGGTGCTCACGCCTGGGCCGAACATGATCTACCTGATCTCGCGCTCGCTGTCGCAAGGGCCGAAAGCCGGGCTGATCTCGCTCGGCGGCGTGGCGCTGGGCTTCCTGTTTTATGTGGTCTCGGCAGCGTTCGGCATTACGGCGCTCATCTTCGCCGTGCCATACGCTTACGACGCGCTTCGCTTCGCCGGCGCGCTCTATCTGTTGTGGCTCGCCTGGCAGGCGCTGAAGCCCGGCGGGCGCTCGCCCTTCCAGGTCCGCGAGTTGCCGAGGGACAGGCCGCGCAAGCTCTTCGTCATGGGGCTGATGACCAACCTGCTCAATCCGAAAGTGGCCGTGCTCTACCTGTCGCTGCTGCCGCAGTTCATCAATCCGGCCAAGGGTCATGTTCTGTCGCAGCTTTTGGTGCTCGGCGTGACGCAGATCTCGATCAGCCTCACCGTCAACGCCATCATTGCGGTGACGGCCGGCTCGATCGCGAATTTCCTCGCCGGACGGCCGTTCTGGCTGGTCGTGCAGCGCTGGATGATGGGCACGGTGCTGACCGCCCTGGCCTTGAAGATGGCGACCGAGGCGCAGCGCTAGGGCACATTGATATTCAGGTGAGACCGGCCTGCGAATGACGGCTGTCTGCGCTTCCGGTGCTCACGTACGGCAGTACGCTCCGCTCCGGCTTTCGCCGGCCGAAGCCCTCATAAGTGTCTTTGCTCTATGAAGGCTACGGCCGGCGTAGGCCGGTTCTCGACAGCCATCATTCTCGACTCGGCCTGACCTGAATCTCAACGCACCCTAAGGGCGAGCCATCAGATCTACATCGGCCGGCGTACAGGCCGGATCTGCTCCGGCTCGACCACCTTGCGGTAGAGATGCCAGGTCGCGTGGCCGAGGATCGGCATGACGACGGCAAGCCCGGCAAATAGCGGGATCGAGCCGATCACCAGCAACACGGCGACCGTAAGCCCCCAAAGCGCCATCGTCAGCGGATTGGCCATGACGGCACGGGCCGAGGTTTCAATTGCCGAGACGGCGCCGACGTCGCGGTCAAGCAGCAGCGGAAAGGCAATGACGGTGGTGGCCAAAACGACGGCGGCGAAAACGAAACCGACGGCGTTGCCGACGAGGATCAACGTCCAGCCCCTGCCGGTCGTCAGCACATCGCGCAAAAAGGCGCCGACCGAAGCGGGCGGCTCGGCGCCGAACAGGCTGGTGTAGAGCGACTGCGCGGCGAACAGCCACAACAGGAACAGCGCGAAGAGCAGGACGCCGATGACAGCGATCGACGGCAGCGCCGGCGAATGGCGCACGTCGAGCGCATGATGCCAGCGGCTGCTCATGCCGAGCTCGCGCCGGCGGCTGATCTCATACAGGCCAATGGCCGCGAAGGGCCCGATCAGCGCGAAGCCTGACATCAGCGGATAGACGAGCTGGATGGCGTTGGAGCCGGAGCTCCACCGGGTCAGGATCAGGCCGACGATCGGATAGATCAGGCACAGGAACACATAATGCGACGGCTTGGCCCAGAAATCCTCGGCGCCGAGCCTCAACGCATCCCAGAGATCCGACGTGGTGATGTGGCGCACCGTGGGCTGCACATGCATCCCGCGCGCGTCCGCCATGACATGAAAACCAGCCATAACCGTCCTCCGTTTTATATCGGGGGCGGTCACCGCCTGGGTGGCCGCCCGTGGCTGCCACTTTCAAGAACGCCGGGATGATAACCGATCTTCCGGGGAATGTCGCGCTTCATGCGATTTTCATCGCCCTGCCCGGCAAAAGCCACGATCGCCGGTATCAGAGGCCGCATGACCACCTCGATCACCACCTCCCCCGATTTCAACCGCCGCACGTTGCTCGCGGCCGCCGGCCTAGTGGCGCTTGCCGGCATAGCCGCCTGCAGCACCGTCTCCGTGCCGACCGGCGAAGGCGCCGGCGTCTCTTCGTCCGCGACAGCGACGTTGGCCAGTATCCGCAGCTCCGCCGGTCTGCCGACGCTGACGCCGGACGCGCAGCTCGAACAGGCGGCGCTGCAGCAGGCCGGCTATATGGCCTCGCGCGAGCGCATGAGCCACACCACCGGCTGGGGCAAGGATTTCGCCTCGCGCATGAAGGACAATGGCGTGCGCGGCGCCGCCGCCGAAAACATCGCCGAGGGCCGCTTCGACCTTGAGAAGCTGTTCGACATCTGGATGCATTCGGCCGGCCACCGCCGCAACATGCTCGATCAGGACTTCAGCCGCTTCGGGCTGGCTTACGTGCGCGACGGCCGCGATCCGGCGTTGCGCTATTGGGCGCTGGTGCTGGGCCGCTGAAAAGGCGGCCGGCTGAGAGCAGCGACTTTATCAATCCATATGCGCGGCCGGCGCCCCGCCCGCCGGTGCCGCTTTTGGCTTGCGCAGCAGAATGACGAAAGGAATGGCGGCCAGCGTCATCACCATCAGGATCTTGAAGTCGTTGATATAGGAAATCATCATCGCCTGGGCATTCACCGCGCGGTCGACCTGCGAAAGTGCTAGGGGATTGCCGGCGGCGGCCGCCGGAGAAGCGGCCCACAGATTCGGGTTGTACGGATTGATGAAGGCCGACAGCTCGGTGTGGTTGATCTGGGTGTTGCGCACCATCAGCGCCGCGACCACCGATACGCCGATGGAGGAGCCCAGATTGCGCACCAGGCTGAACAGCGAGGTGGCGTCGGTGCGGTAGCGCGCGTCGAGCGTGGCGAAGGCGACCGTCGACAGCGGCACGAACACCATGCCCATGCCGAGACCCTGGATGACGCCCGAGGAGATGATCAGCCAATTGTCCATCTGCGGCGTGAAGCTCGCCATCGTGTAGAGCGACTGCGCGGTGAGCAGGAAGCCGATGGCGACGAGGATCCTGGCATCGATCCTGTGCATGATGCGGCCGACGACCAGCATCGAAATCATCGTGCCGATGCCGCGCGGACCCAGCACGACGCCGATGGTCACGGTCGGATAGCCGAAGATGTTGGCCAGCATCGGCGGCAACAGCGACATCGAGGCCAGTATCAGTACGCCCATGACGAAGATGAAGCCCAGCCCGGTCACGAAATTGCGGTCGAGGAATATCTTCGGATCGATGAAGGGATGCTCGGCCGTCACCGTGTGGATGATGAACACCCAGAAGCCGGTGAGCGACAGCGCGAGCTCGATCCAGATTTCGGCCGAGTTGAACCAGTCGACCTCGCCGCCGCGGTCGAGCAGAAGCTGCAGCGCGCCGACACCGAGCGACAGCATGGCGAAGCCGAAGAAGTCGAAGCCGCGCACGCGCTTGGCGATGACCGGCAGGTAGGCGGCCATGCCGAGGAAGGCGAGGATGCCGACCGGCAGATTGATGAAGAACACCCAGCGCCAGTTGAAGTTTTCCGTCAGCCAGCCGCCGAGCGTCGGCCCCAGGATCGGCCCGAGCATGATGCCGGCGCCCCAGATCGCCATTGCCTGGCCATGGCGCTCCTTCGGGTTGATGTCGAGCAGGAAGGTCTGCGACAGCGGCACGATGGCCGCGCCGAACACGCCCTGCAGCAGGCGGAAGAGCACTATGGTCTCGAGGCTCCAGGCAAGACCGCAAAGCATGGAGAAGATGGTGAAGCCGACGACGGCGGTGAGGAACAGCTCCTTGCGGCCGAGCCTGTCGGCGAGCCAGCCGGTAACTGGCGTCATGATCGCCGCCGCCACGATATAGGAGGTCAGCACCCAGTTGATGTTGTCGGGCGAGGCGCCGAGGTCGCCGGTCATGGTCGGCAGCGCGACGTTTGCGATCGTGGTGTCGAGCGCCTGCATGATCGTCGCCAGCATCAGCGCGACTGTGATCAGTCCGCGGTGCGGCACTTCCTTGAAAGGCTCGGGCGTGCTCATGATGCTGAACTTCCAGCAGGTAACAAAAACATGTACGTTAGCATGATGCCGAAAAGTATCATGCGCTTTGATTTAGAGGCGGGTTCAGATTTCAGGTCGAACAGGCCCGAAATCATCCGGCTCTAGGTTTCCGGGCGGCAAAGCCTTCGTTGAGAGACCTTCATCGCGGTGGGACGCGACTATCGATGTGGGGGTTACATCGACTGAAAGTCTCTGTTGGAGCGGATGCCTGCCGCCCGGAAACCTGAGGACCAACGGGTCCGTGGCCGGGCCTCAGCTTTCGAACGAGCCGCCATGCGGCTTGCCTTGCTGATCCCTTGCCACGTCTCCACCAGACCAATCCCCTCAATGCCCGCCGGATCGCGACGGGCTCGCTGTCTTACCGCGCCTGCTCCCCTGCCGTGGCGTGACCGAAGATCGGCGGCAGGCCGCGCGCCACGCCGGTATCGACGGTGACGGTGGCGCTCATGCCGGTGCGCAACGCCATCTTGGCGTCGGGGTCGGTCAATTCCAGGCGCACGGGAATGCGCTGCGTGACCTTGACCCAGTTGCCGGTGGCGTTTTGCGCGGGCAGCAGCGAAAACTCCGCGCCCGTCCCGGCGCCGATGGCTTTCACGGTCGCCTCGAAGGTGCGGCCCGGATAGGTGTCGACGACGATCTCGGCCTTCTGGCCCGGCTTCATGTTGGTGAGCTGGGTCTCCTTGAAATTGGCATCGATCCAGGTGTCGCCCGTCTCGACCAGAGCGAACAGCGGCGTGCCGACGCCGACATACTGGCCGACCTTGAACGACGCGGCCTGGTAGACGATGCCGTCGGCCGGCGCCTTGACCGTCGTCTGCGCCAGATCGTAGGCGGCCTTGTCGCGCGC
The DNA here is from genome assembly GCF_020165035.1 of Mesorhizobium sp. CA6. NCBI lineage: Bacteria > Pseudomonadati > Pseudomonadota > Alphaproteobacteria > Hyphomicrobiales > Phyllobacteriaceae > Mesorhizobium > Mesorhizobium sp. CA6. Next base: position 325,966 of record NZ_JAIUHI010000004.1, read on the forward strand.
GGCGAGCGCCGCCATCACGGTCGGATGCTTGTCGGTCTCGATATCCGGATTGCCACCGAGCGCTGCCTTGGCGCTGACGATGCCCTGCTGTGCGACGGCGAGCTGCTGCTTGGCCTTGTCGAGATCGTTGCGGGCCTCGTCGAGCGACGACTTGGCGTTGATGCCTTTCTGCGCGAGATCGGCGGCGCGGCCATATTGCGACTGCGCATAGTCGACCTCGCTGGAGGCGGACTTTTCCTGCGCCATCGCCTGGCTGTAAGCGGCGCGCAGCTGCTCGACATTGAGGCGCGCGGCGGCGACCGCCGCATCGGCCTGGGCGAGCGCAATCTTGTAAGGCTCGGGGTCGATGACGAAGAGAAGGTCGCCCTGCTTGACCAGCTGGTTGTCGGCTATGCCGACCTGGACGATACGGCCGGCCGTGTCGGAGGCGACCGAAATCCTGGCCTGCTGCAGGTTGGCGTTCTCGGTTTCCTGATAGCGGCCGCCCGTGATCCAGACATACGCGCCGCCGGCAAGCAGGGCCAGCGGCAGGGCGACCATCAACAGGAAGCGCCCGGGGCGGCGCTTCTTCTTCGGCGCCGGAGCGAGCCGCGGCTCGGCAGCCGCCGCAACCGGAGCGGCCGCCGGCTGGGCCGGCGCTTCCGCGACCGGCTGCGCCGGCGCATTAACGACCGGCTGCGCCGGCGCAAGCTTGGTGACGTTGTCGTCTTCTATCTTGGCTGCCGCGTTCATGCTGCTGCCCCTTCCGTATTCTTCATCTTTTCCAGGGACGTCTCAGCGTCCGTCAAATTCTGCACGATGGCGTCCAGCACTCGGATCAGGACGCGGCGTTCTTCCGCCGACACGCCGGTCAGCGATTCCTCATAGACCTCGCCGGCCAGGCTCTTGACGTCGGCATAGGCCGCGTTCGCCTTCTCGGTCGGAAAGATCATGCGCACGCGCCGGTCGGTCGCGTCCTGGCGACGCTCGATCCAGCCGCCCTCCTCCATGCGGTCGACCAGGCGGGAGACGCTGATCGGCTCGATTTCGAGGAGCTCGGCAAGCCGCGCCTGCGCGACGCCCGCCTCCTTGGCAACGCGCACGAGCAGGCGCCACTGCGCCGAGGAAAGACCCAACCCACTGGCGCGCGCCTCGAAACGCTTGCGCATCAGGCGCTGCACGTCGTGGATCAAAAATCCTAATCTGTCGATACCGTCGGAAACCATGAGCGATACATATAATAAGCGTGCTTACTATTCAAGAGGCTGCGTTGTTCCAGAAGCCGGCAAATCGACATGGCAGCAAGGCAAGCTCCCTTACGGTTAGCGATCGATGAACGTGCAGGGGTCGGTGCCGATAGGCCCATCCCAAGGCCAAGAGATCACGGCCGGTTGCGCATCAGCATGGTGACGACGAAGAAGGCGGCGAGCGAGCTCGTGATGATGCCGATCGAAGGGCGCCATACATTTGGAGCGCCGACGTCAATCCTTTCGAGCCTGTCTCTCGGACAAACATCGGAAAATTTTCAGAAACCGTTCGGGATTTCCCAGGCCGGAAACCGCAAGAAGATGGGGCTGGCGAAAGACAGGCCGCGAACGCCCGATCCCCTCTCCAGCCGACACATTTCCCGGTCGCATCCTCCCAGCGCGGCCGCAACCTTGGTCATGGAGACAACATGATTGCACTTTTTCATAACAGGCCGCTGCGGCGCCGCCTTATCGCAGGATCGATCGCCGTTCTTGCCGGCGGCGGCGCCATGGCCTGGCACGGCGCCAGAAGCGAGGCCTCGAACGTGAAGCCGGCCACGCCGGAGACGAAGCTCGTCAAGGCGATAGCGGTCGCCCCGATGCTCGGCGCGGACACCCGCACCGCCGTCGGCGAGATCCGTCCGAGGCTCGAAAGCGACCTCGGCTTCCGCGTATCGGGCAAGCTGGTCGAACGCGTCGCCGAGATCGGCGCGACGGTGAAGAAGGGCGACGTGCTCGCCCGCATCGACGATCAGGACTATCGCAACCGGCTCGCCAGCGCCGAGGCCGATGTCGCGGCGGCGCAGGCCGTACTTGTCGAGGCAAATGCCGCCGAGGCGCGCATCGGCGCGCTGCTCGCCAAGGGTTTTACGACGCGGGCCAATTATGACGCGACGCTGAAGAACCTGCGCTCGGCGCAAGCCAAGCTCAAATCGGCGACCATTGCCTCCGATATGGCCAAGGACCAGCTCGGCTATACCGAGCTGCATGCGGAATTCGACGGCATCGTCACCGCCGCCGGCGCCGAAGCCGGCCAGTCAGTCAATGTCGGACAGATGGTGGTGCGCGTCGCCGATCCGGACAGCCGCGACGCCGTGTTCTCGATCGCGGAAGCCGCCTTCGCCAACGCTCCCGACACCAAGCGGCCGCCGCAGGTGACCGTTTCTCTACTCAGCAATCCGGCGATCACGGCCGTCGGCACCATCCGCGAGATCGCGCCGATGGCCGATGCCGCGACCCGCACCTTCCAGGTGAAGGTCTCGATCGACAATGCACCCGACGAGATGCGTTTCGGCGCAAGCGTCGCCGGCCGCGCCGAGATGGGTGGTGGCGCGCCGGTCATGGTGCTGCCGGGCAGCGCGCTCTTCGACAAGGACGGCAAGCCGGCAGTCTGGGTTGTCACCTCTTCGTCCGCTGTCGAACTCAAGCCCATCACGGTCGCCCGCTACGAGACCGACCGCGTGGTGGTCAGCAACGGGCTCGCCAAGGGCGATATGGTCGTCACCGCCGGCGTGAACCGGCTGCGGGAGCACGAAAAAGTTCGTATCATCGAGGGAGAAGGAAAATGACCATGTCCAAGGCAAAGGTCCTCATCGCCGGTGCCGGTCCGACAGGGTTGACGCTCGCGCTGTGGCTGACCAGGCTCGGCGTGCCGGTGCGCATCTTCGACAAGGCCGCCGCTCCCGGCGAAACCTCGCGGGCGCTGGCCGTCCAGGCGCGCACGCTGGAGTTCCACCGCCAGATCGGCATCGTCGACGACGTGCTGGCGGCAGGCGTGAAGCTCGAGCGGCTTACCGTGCACACGCCGGCCGGCGTCGCCGCCAGGCTGCCGCTGTCGGATTTCGGCCGCGGCATCAGCCCTTACTCCTTCGCCTTCGCGCTGCCGCAGGACATCCACGAGCGCGTGCTGATCACGCATCTGGAGCGCGCCGGCGTCGAGATCGAGCGCAATACGGAGCTCGTCGCTTTCCAGGACAAAGGCGAGGCGGTCATCGCCACGCTGAGCAGGAATGGCCGGATCGAGACCGTCAGCACCGCCTATCTCGCAGGCTGCGACGGCGCCCGCAGCGCGGTGCGCCACGGGCTGAACATCGGCTTCCCCGGTGGCACCTACGAGCAGTCCTTCTACGTCGCAGACGTGAAAGGTAGCGGCGATATCACCCGCAACGGCATGGACACGACGATCAGCACCTACGGCTTCGCAATCGTCATGCCGGTGCGGCAGTCCGGTTCGGTCCGGCTGATTGGGATCGTGCCGAAGGCGCATGAAGCCGACGAGACGATCAGCTTCGAGGCGATCCGCGCCGATGTCGAGCGCGACACCGGCGTCAAGGTCGACGAGGTCAACTGGTTCTCGACCTACCGCGTCCATCACCGGGTCGCCGAGCGCTTCCGCGTCGGCCGCGTCTTCCTCGCCGGCGATGCCGGCCACATCCACAGCCCGGCCGGCGGCCAGGGCATGAACACCGGCATGGGCGATGCGGTGAATCTCGCCTGGAAGCTCGCGGCGGTCGTACAGGGCCGGGCCGATACGCGCCTGCTCAACAGTTACGAACCGGAACGCATTGCCTTCGCGCACAAGCTGATCGAGAGCACCGACACCGCTTTCCGTTTCATTACCAGCCGCTCGCGGCTCGTCGGCCTGTTCCGGCGCTACCTGATGCCGAAGATCCTGAACATCGCCCTGCACACCTCGATCGGCTCGCGCGCCTTCTTCGGCGTGATCTCGCAGGCGGCGATCCAGTATCGCGCCGGGCCGATCAGCTCGGGGGTGGCGGGCAAGGTCAGCGGCGGCGATCGCCTGCCCTATGTCGCTTGCGACATCATGGGCGCGGGCGGCGACAATTTCGAGCCGCTGCGGTCGCTCGACTGGCAGATCCATGTTTATGGCGAGGTCAATTGCGATTTCCGGGCGATGCTCGCACCGACAGGAATTGCAGTGCATGCCTTCGCTTGGACCGACGCAGCCGGGAAAGCCGGGCTACAGCGCGACGCAGCCTATCTGGTGAGGCCGGACGGCCATGTCGCGCTCGCCTCGCCGGTTCAGGAAGCCGCCGTTTTCCAGCGCTATCTCGCCGGCCTCGCCATCCGACCGAGGACCGCCGAACGCGCGCCCTACCGTGTGCCGGGCACCATGCACAGCCTGGCCTGAATTGCGACAGTGCCCGCCGAGCGGCGGGCGCTGACTGAACCCAAACCGTCATTTGTTTTGGCCAGCCGGCAAGCGCCGGCGGAGCGCGCTTGCGCGCGCCCTGAAAAGGAACCGCATCATGACCAGCTTCAATCTTTCCGAATGGGCGCTGCGCCACCGCAGCTTCATCGTCTATCTGATGGTCGCGGCCGCACTTGCCGGCCTCTACGCCTATGGCGGCCTCGGCCGCGAGGAGGACCCGCCCTTCACCATCAAAACCATGGTGGTGAAGACGATGTGGCCGGGCGCCAGCACCAGCGACACAGTGGAGCAGATCACCGACCGCATCGAGAAGAAGCTCGAGGAACTGCCGGACCTCGACTACGTCAAGAGCTACACGAAACCCGGCGAATCCGTCGTCTTCGTCAATCTCAAGGACACGGTGGCCGCCGACCAGGTGCAGCCGCTCTGGTACCAGGTGCGCAAGAAGCTCGACGACATCAAGCCGACGCTGCCGTCAGGCGTGCAGGGCCCGTTCTATAACGACGAGTTCGGCGACACGTATTCGCTGATCTATGCGCTCACCTCCGACAGCCTCAGCCATCGCGAGTTGAAGGATCTCGCCACCAGCCTGCGGGCCGGGCTGCTGGCGGTGAAAGATGTCGCCAAGGTCGACCTCATCGGCCAGCAGGACGAGAAGATCTATCTCGAATTCTCGACGCAGAAGGTGGCGGCGCTCGGCCTCGATGTCGGCACGCTGTCGCAGGCGCTGCAGGCGCAGAACGCGCTGACGCCCAGCGGCACGGTCGATGCCGGCCCCGAGCGCATCGCCATCCGCGTCTCGGGCAGCTTCACCTCCGAGGAAAGCCTCAAGGCGATCAACTTCTATGCCAACGGCCATTACTTCCGGCTGGGCGACGTCGCCGAGGTCAAGCACGCCTATTCCGACCCGCCGCAGCCGATGTTCCGCTTCAACGGCAAGCCGGCGGTCGGGATCGCCATCTCGATGACTTCGGGCGGCGACGCGCTGGCGCTGGGCGAGACGGTCAAGGAGAAGATGCATGAAATGGAGGGCGAGTTGCCGCTCGGCGCCGAACTCGGCCTGGTCGCCGACCAGTCGCATGTGGTGGAAGAATCCGTCGGCGAGTTCACCAAGAGCCTCGGCGAGGCGATCGCCATCGTGCTCGCCGTCTCGCTGCTGGCGCTCGGCTGGCGTCCCGGCGTCGTCGTGGCGGTCGCCATCCCGCTGGTTCTGGCGATCACCTTCGTCACCATGCAGTATTTCGGCATCTCGCTGCAGCGCATCTCGCTCGGCGCGCTGATCATCGCGCTCGGCCTGCTGGTCGACGATGCGATGATCGCGGTCGAGATGATGATCGCGCGTATGGAGGAAGGCTACGACAAGATCTCGGCCGCCACCTATGCCTACACCTCGACCGCCTTCCCGATGCTCACCGGCACGCTGGTGACGATCGCCGGCTTCGTGCCGGTCGGCTTCGCCAAGAGCGGCGCCGGCGAATACTGCTTCTCGCTGTTCGCTGTCGTAGCGATCGCGCTCGTTGTATCCTGGGTGGTTGCGGTGCTGTTCACACCGCTGACCGGAGTCTTCCTGCTGCCCGATCGCATAAAGGGTCATGGTGGCAGCAATCATCCCTCGCGCATCGCCCGCGGTTTCCAGGCGCTGCTCGAAATGGCGATGCGGGCGAAGTGGCTGGTGCTGTCGGCGACGGCCGGACTGTTCGCGCTCTCCGTCGTGGCGATGGGCTTCGTCGGCCAGGAGTTCTTCCCGAAGTCCGACCGGCCCGAGGTCATGCTCGACCTCTCCTTGCCGCGCACTGCTTCGATCAAGTCGACGGATGCCGTGGTCGAGCGCGTGGAGAAGCTGCTCGCCGCCGATCCAGATATCGACCACTGGAGCTTCTATGTCGGCCAGGGCGCGGTGCGCTTTTACCTGCCGCTTGACGCGCAGCTCGCCAACGACTTCTTTGCCCAGGCCGTGGTCGTCACCAGGGGCCACGCCGTACGCCAGGCGGTCATCGACCGGCTGGAGAAAAAGCTGTCGACCGGCTTCGACGACGTTATGGCCCGCGTCACGCCGCTGGAGCTCGGCCCGCCGGTCGGCTGGCCGCTGAAGTTCCGCGTCAGCGGTCCGGACCCGGACAAGACGCGCAGCCTCGCGCAGCAGTTCGCGCAGGTGCTGGGCAGCGATGCCGCCGTGCGCAACATCAACTACGACTGGAACGAGCCGGCCAAGGTGATCAAGGTGGATGTCGACCAGGATCGTGCGCGCGCGCTGGGCATCTCCTCGCAGCAGCTGTCGGAGACGATCAACGCAGTGCTGTCCGGCTCCAAGATCACGCAGATGCGCGACGACACCTATCTCGTCGACATTGTCGCACGTGCCGTGGACAGTGAACGCGCCAGCATTGACACGCTGCGCGGTCTGACGATCGGCGCTTCGGGCGGACGGCGGGTGCCGCTCGAACAGGTCGCGAAGCTCAGCTACCAGACCGAGCCGCCGCTGATCTGGCGCCGCGGCCGCCTGCCGACCGTGACCGTCCAGGCCGACGTCGCACCTGGCGAGAACGCCACCACCGTGTCGAAGCGGCTAGCGAGCCCCATTGCCACCTTCGAGGCGCAGTTGCCGGCGCGCTACAGCGTCGAACAGGGCGGCGTGATCGAGGACAGCGCCAAGGCGCAGGCCAGCATCTTCGTGGTCTTCCCGCTGATGCTGTTCATCATGGCCACCGTGCTGATGATCCAGTTGATGAGCTTCCAGCGCCTGGTGCTGGTGCTGCTCACCGCTCCGCTGGCGATCATCGGCGTGGCCGGCGCACTGCTTCTGTCGGGAGCACCGATGGGCTTCGTCGCGATCCTCGGCGTAATGTCGCTGATCGGCATGGTGATCCGCAACTCGGTCATTCTGATCGCGCAGATCGACCAGCATATCGCCGCCGGCGAGGAACCCTGGGCGGCGGTGATCAGCGCCACCACGCATCGCTTGCGGCCGATCTTGCTCACGGCGGCGGCCGCCATTCTCGGCATGATCCCGATCGCGCCAACCGTATTCTGGGGGCCGATGGCCTATGCCGTGATGGGCGGCCTTTTGGTCGCGACCGTGCTGACGCTGGTCTTTCTGCCGACGCTCTACGTCACCTGGTTCGGCATCAAGGCGCCGGTCGAGAGCGCTCCCGCGGCCGAGCCGACCACGGCCGCCGCCGAGCCCCAACCGCTGGCGGCCTGACCGGCGCTTCCTCCAACAGCCACGGCGGATGCCGCCGTGGCGAGCCTTCATCCAACACGGAAAGGAACGATCATGACACCCTTCTTTGGCAATCTTCTGGTTCGCTTCAACGCCGGCTTCCTGATCCTCGCATCGGTCGGCGGGCTCGCCACCGACATCGCCGGCTCCTTCTTCGGCCGCGGCGCCGAGGCCGTGCTGCTCAACAACGCGCCCGGCACCGGCATCGGCTTTATCGAAGCGCATGGGCTCGCCTTGATCATCGGCGTGACGCTCTGGCGTATCGGCTACTCCCGCATCTGGCATGCCGTGATGGCTGCCGTGCATGTGCTGCTCGGAACGGCAAACCTCCTGTTCTGGCAGTTCTTCATCGCCGCCGACGTGCTCGTCGTCGGCGGCGTCACAACCGCGGCGCACTGGCTGTTCGTGGTTGCTCACCTGGCGGTGCTGACGGGTTCGACCCGGCTTGCCGCTGCATCCTCCCACTAGACCTCACCAACATCTGGAGAAACCAACATGCTTATGAAATCCCTCAGGAAATTCCGTTCAGCAGCAGCTCTGCTCGCCCTTGCAATCACCGCCGTCGAAATCGTCGGCAGCGCCGTTCCGGCCCTGTCGCTGGTCAGTACTGCCGAGGCACGAATCGGCGCGCCCTGGACGCCGCGCAGCGCAGCGGGCGTTGCCCGCCGCACCACCACCTGGCGCGTGCTACGGCATACGACAGCCTGGGTCGCAACGCTCCCTGCGGGCTGCGTCCGCACCAAGGTCAACGGTTTTGACGTTTGGCGCTGCGGCGGCACCTACTACCGCGCCTACCAGGGTCGCTACGTCGTGGTCGTGGCCGATTGATTGGTCCCGAGCACGACATAAAGCGCGTCGCGCGCTGAAACGGAGTCGGGCGACGCGCTTTAGGTCTTTGTTTCTGGTGCACGTTGTCTCGGAACCCCTGCACGTCTGAGCGACATGCATTTAGCCGAGGGCAAGCCTAACGCCTTCGGCGAGATGCTCGGCATCCGCCTGGCTTTCGAACGGAACGCCGCGCAACGCATAGTCGAGCGGCGAGAACGGAGCGCCCTCGTCGACGAGGGCGATCTGCCGACGCGCCTTCTCCATATCTCCCATCTGGGCATAGCAGGCCGCCAGCCGCGTGCGGATCCAGGGCGCCGGGCGCGTTGCCAATTCCAGCGCCTCTGCCGCTTGCCGGTACTCCCCCATCATATAAAGCGCCAGCGCGCGGTCGAACTGGTACCAGTGCGGATGCAAGGGATCGATGCGAATGCCGCGGGCCAGCCAGGTCAGCGCTTCTAGTGGCCGGCCGCGCATGGTGAGCAGCATTCCCATCTGCTCGATGCTGTCGGCGTCATAGGGGTTGAGCTCAAGCGCGATGCGCATGTGATGCTCGGCCGCCTCGTGATCGCGCATATAGAGGCGGATCAGGGACTGCACGCGATGGCCGGTCGGCTGATCGGGCGACAAGGCCAGGCCCTTGTCGGCAAGGTCGCGCGCGTTCTCCAGCACGGCATCGTTGGCGCGCCCGAACTCCCCGTCCAGCGAGCGCGCCAAAGCGAGATAGGAGTAGGCAAGCCCGTAATTCGGGTCCTTGGCGATCGCCGCCTCGAACAAGGCCTCGGCGCCGCGCTGGTCGGTCTGAGCCGGATCGCGCAACAGCGCAAAACCGCGCAGCAGAAGCTCGTAGGCGGCGAGGCTGGTCACCGGCTTGCGTGAAGCTCGCTCCAGCCCGGCATTGGTGACCCGCGTCACCAGGCGGCTGACGATCTGCTCGACGATCTCGCGTTCGATGGCAAACAGCCCGGCGCCTTGGGACTGGTAGCGGTCGCCCCAGAGCTGTCTGGCGCTGGCGATGTCGACAAGGCTGACGGCCACCACGACATGCTCGCCCTGCCGACGCAGCGACCCCTCGACCAGATAGTCGGCGCCGATGCGGGCGCGGATCTGCGGCCACTCGGCGCGGCCGAAGGAGGTGAAAGAGAAGCTCGAATTGCGCGCCAGGACCGTGACCGTGCCAAACCGCGCTACCCCGTTGATCAGGTCCTCGGCAAAGCCGTCGACCATCGCCTCGTCGGCCGGATCGCCGCTATCGTTGCGAAAGCGCACGACGGCCACGATCGGCTGCGAACTGATCTCGGGCGCGGCTTCGGCCTCGGCGGCAAGCATGTAGCCGCGCTTGGAGATGGTGCGCACCATATCCTCGCCCAGCACCTTGCGAATTTCGCGTACCGATTGCGTCAGCGAATCCTCGGTGACGTAGACGCCCGGCCAGACGACATCCATCAGTTCCGATTTCGGCACGACGCGGCCCATGTTGCGGGCAAGATGCGACAGCAGCGCATAGGCTTTCGGGCGCAGGAACAGCGGCTCGTTGACGCCGCGCAGCGTACCCATGGCAAGGTCGAGCGTGAACCCGCCAAACCGGAACACCTGATCGGCCGTCGCCGTCGTCATCGGGAACACCCCTTCCCGCCTATCGTGCACAATGTCAGCCCTTCCCGCTCGACCCGGCTCGCACATCACCATTATTGCCCAGAGCGCAATTTCGATCAAACTGGCCGGCGGCGTAGGGCTAGTATCGTCCCGCCAAATGCGAGGAGCCATGAACCCGACCGAGAAGGCGCTATGGTTTGTCGAAAGCCACTTGCCCGACGCCATCAGCCTCGACGAGATAGCGGCAAGCAGCGGCGTGTCGCGCTTCCATGTGACGCGCGCCTTCGGCGCGGCCACGGGACGATCGGTGATGGGTTATATGCGAGCGCGGCGGCTCAGCGAAGCGGCGCGCAAGCTGGCCGGCGGCGCGCGCGACATTCTCTCGGTCGCGCTCGATACCGGCTACGGCTCGCATGAGGCGTTCACGCGGGCTTTTCGCGAGCAATTCGGCACCACGCCGGAGCTGGTGCGCGCGCAAGGCTCGACCGAAAACCTCGACCTCGTGGAGCCCATTCTGATGGACAGTTCGCTTCTCACCACACTCGAGCCGCCGCGCTTCGAGACCAGCCGCCCCTTCCTCGTCGCCGGGCTCGGCGAGCGCTACAGCTGCGAGACCAGCGCCGGCATCCCGATGCAGTGGCAGCGCTTCGCCCCTTATATCGGCAACATTCCGGGCGAAGTGCCCGGCGTCTTCTATGGCGTGTGCACGAATGGCGACGATGCCGGTAATTTCGACTATGTCGTCGGCGTCGAGGTGACGGACTTCTCCGACCTGCCGAAGGATTTCCACCGCGTGCGGGTGCCGGCGCAGAAACATGCGGTATTCTCGCATCGCGAGCACATCTCGACCATCCGCCGGACCGTCAACACGATTTGGAACAGCTGGCTGCCGGCCTCCGGCCACGAGATCGCCGACGCGCCCGAGTTCGAGCGCTATGGGCCCGAATTCGACGCGCGCACCGGCAATGGCGGGGTGGAGATCTGGGTGCCGGTCAAGGGGTGATGGTTTTCCCTTCTTCCCCTGTGGGAGAAGGTGGATCGGCGCGCAGCGCCGAGACGGATGAGGGGTGTTCCAGCGGAGTGAGACGTTGGCATTCCCTGGAGCACCCCGCGCCTTCGGCGGCACCTTCTTCCACAAGGGGAGAAGGAAAAGCGCTAAAGCTCGAGATTCCACGTTTGCCCGACAAGATCCTTGCCGAAGGAATGATGGCGTTCTTCCTCGACCAGCTTGAAGCCCGCGGCCTGATAGATGCGGCGGGCCGAGCTCAATATGTCGTTGGTCCAGAGCGTCAGCGTCCGGTAGCCCTTGGCGCGCGCGAAGGCGATGCATTCGTCGACCAGCCGCCGACCGATGCCGAGGCCGCGCGCCGACGGTTCGACGTAGAGCAGCCTGAGCTTCGCGACCTTGGGTGACTTGCGCATGACGAAGACCGAGCCGACCACCTCGCCTTCGCGCTCGGCGATCCAGCTGCGCTCCCATTGCGGGACGAAGTTCTTGACGAACTCACCGAGGATCTCTGCGACCAGCGCCTCGTAAGTTTCGTCCCAGCCATAGTCCTGCGCGTAGATGAGGCCTTGACGGTGCGTGATCCAGCCGATGTCGCCGACCTGCAGCGGCCGCAGAATATAGGGAACCTTGGCTTCAGGTCTGTCGCCGAGCAAGTCTTGGACGGTGCGCATGGCGTTGACCAGCCGCTCCTGTTCGGCCGGCGCCAGGCGATCGAGCAGCGCGCGCACCTGGTCATGCGAATCCTGGTTGAGAGGCGCAAATGCTTCCCTGCCGGCTGGCGTCAGCGCGATCGAGGCGCGGCGCGCGTCGGTCTCACTAGCTTCGCGTCCGACCAGGCCGCGCTCCTCGAATTTCTTCAACAGCCGGCTGACATAGCCGGGGTCGAGGCCGAGGTCGCGCACCAGGTCGCTTGCGACCAGCCCATCGCGATGGGCGAGCTCGTAAAGCACCCGCGCCTCGGTCAGCGAGAACGGACTTTTCAGCAGGCCCTCGTCGAGCAGGCCGAGCTGGCGGGTATAGAAGCGGTTGAAGGCGCGCACCGCATCGATACGGTCCTTGCCGGGGTGATTGTGGACGGTCATGGGAAATCCTCCTGTCCTGGACAGGATCAACCATTTAGTTGACTTAGTCAATGAAATGATCACCGCGCCTTCGTCATTCCAGGGCGGAGCAAGGAGCGAAGCGACGCGCGCAGACCCTGGAATCCATGCCGTTACCTACGATCGATACAACGGTGCGGACCCTGACGCCAAAACGCTGGCATAGGATACCTTCTTCTGCGCCGTATTCGTTCTTCGGCAGGTGGAACGGAATGGATTCTAGGGTCTCCGCTCCGCTTCGCGTCGCTCCGCCCTAGAATGACGACGTCACGGTAGCCGGCGCTAGTCGCGAGCGTCTGAAGCGCCTCTCAACCCAACGGCAGCACTGGCCAAAACTCCACAATACGCCCGGCCGAGAACACAGCGATCGCCCCGAAATGTTGCAGCACCGCCTCGCTCTGCGTTGGCCGCAGGAAGGCATAGTCGCCGGGCTTCACATCTGCGCCCGCCGGCAGGCCCATGAATTGCTGGTTGGACGACAGGCCCATCAATCCGTTCGGTTTCATGCCTTCGGGAAACACCGGCTCGGCCATCCATTTGCCGCCATAGAGATAGCAGCCCTTGCGCGGGAAGAGGCCAAGCCCCTGCAGCGCCCTGGAAACCGCCGGCGGGCCGGGCAGCATCGGATCGAGCGCCTTGAGGATCGGCGTGGCGATAAAGGCCGCCGGCTGGAAGCCCTCCAAGCCAGGCGTGTCGAAATCCTTTGGCAGCACGAAGGCCGAGCCGATCGACACTTCGTTGGCGACGCCGCCGCCATGCAGCAGCGCGGTCTTGGAGCCGCCGATGTTGATGGTGCGGCGCTGGTCCGGATCGAGGGCAGCGACGAATTCCGCGGCTTTGGCAGAGGCGTGCTTCAGCGCCTTGGCCGCGCCAGCGAACAGGCCCGGTATTTCCGGTGCATGCGCCTCATAGGCCATGATGCCGTCGCAGAGCAGACCTTTTGGAATCGTGAGCGCGTTAATCTCGGCGGGATCACGAAAACCGCCGCGATGCAGGCCGACATCCACCTCGAAAGCGAAGCGCAATTCGGTGTCGAGCGCGGCAGCGAGCGCGCCATATTCCGCCAGCCGTTCCGGCGTGTCGATCAGCCAGCAGACGCGCGACCACCAGCCGGCGCCACCCCTGGTCAGCGCGGCCTTGGCGGCACCCACCGGCATCGGCTTGCCGTAGAGAAGATCGCCCTCGGGAAACGCGTCAAGCATGGCCTGCGTCACCGGCGGATGGAAGGTCATAAAGCGGTTGGTGCCAAGCGCCTTGGCGATATGCGAAAGCAACGGCACGCAAGGCAGCGACTTGTCGACCAGCCGCAAGCCAAGGCCCGGCGCCAGCCTTTGCTTCACCAGCGCGATGTTGCCGTCCAGCCGGTCGGCATCGAGGACAAGGCAGGGCCGGAAAATCTCGGCGGCCATCAATGCATCGGCCAGGGCGGCGAAATAGGCGCTCATTGTTGGATGCCGAACAGGCCGGCCATGTAGGGCGAGACGAAACGGTTTTGCGGATCGATGTCGCGCCGCACCGCCATCGCATCGTCCCAGCGCGGATAAAGCTTCTTGAAGTCCGCCGCCTTCAGGCTGTGCATCTTGCCCCAATGCGGCCTGCCGCCACACTTGCGGAAGATCGGCTCGGCGGCGCGCATGAAAGGCAGCGGGTCGTTCGCCGCATCGTGGTGGATTGCGATCGAGCAGGTCAGCCTCTTGTAGAATGGCGAAAGCCAGAATTCGTCGGCCGCCACCGAGCGCACCTCGATCGGGAAATAGACTTCCGGGAAATGCTTTTCCGTAAGCGCAATGATCTCGGCCAACGCTTTGGGACCCTCCTCGTAAGGCAGGTGATACTCCATCTCGTTGAATTTGGTGCGACGCTCGCTGGCGTAGACGTTGAGCCAGTCCTGTACATAGTCTTCCGCCGGCACCTTCTTCACCGCCCCTCTGATCAGCGCGCGGCGCAACCGCGGCAGCCAGGGTAACGCGGTGCGCAGCTTACGCAAAGTCGCCAACCCTTCCTCGTCGTCTTCGGTCGGCCGCGTCGTCGGCGCCGCGTCGCTAAGATCGCTGGCGATGAACTGGGCGTAGCCGGAGAACGGGATGTAGTAGAACTCGGCCGAGCGATGCGCCGCCATCATCTCGAAATTTTTGAGCATGTCGCCGATCGGCAGCACCCATTTGCGGCGGCGCAGCCGGTAGGTGGCGATGTTGTTCATCGCCACTTCGGTCAGCACGCCGAAGGCGCCTAGCGCGACGCCCGTGGCGTGGATCATGTCCAGGGCGTCAGCCCGGCTGAACTCGCGCAGCTCGCCTTGCCCATCGACGAGTTGCAGCGCCTCCAATTGCGTGTGATAGGCGCCGAGAGTCGGCCCGGAGCCATGCGTTGCCGTGCCCAGCGCGCCGCCGATCGCCTGGCGGTCGATGTCGCCCATGTTGGGCAGGCCTTGGCCGATGTCCTGCAGGATGTGCATCAAGGCGCCGAGCCGCGTGCCTGCCCTCACCCGCGCCCGGTTGTTCGCGGCATCGTGCGAGACCAGCCCCTCGATCTTCTCCAGCGAGACGATGGTGCCGTCGGACTGCACCAACGGCGTGAAGGAATGGCCGGCGCCGGCGACGCGCAGCGGACCGGGCGCCGAGCGCACCAGTTCGGCCAGCTCGCCGGCATCGGCGGGCGCCGCGATCGATTTCGGGGAAGCCGTGACGAAGCCGGACCAGTTGCTCCAGGCGGTTGCCATCTTGACCCCTTTGCTCAGACCCGGCCGCGCCGCCGCGCGACCAGCACGAAAATGCCGAGCAAAAGCACGCTCGCCAAAGCGGCGGCGGCGGCGAATTCGGGCACGGGCCGGAAATCCGCGCCGTCGATCAGCAGCGAGGCGGCGACCGGGCCGATGGCGAGGCCGAAGAGCTGGGCGGCCGGCACCAGCAGCACCGCGGTGCGCGTCTCGTCGGCGGTGATCGCCAGCCGGATCTGGTAAGGCACGATGAAGAGCAGGATGAAGCCCATCACCAGCGCCACGGCCCAGAACACCGAAAGACCCGGGCCGGACGCAAGCAGCAGCGAGCTGATCGCCGCGACGATCGTGATGACAGTGATGGCAAAACGATAGTCGATGCGCGCCTCGAAGCTTGTCGCGGTCATCGCGCCGAGCACCTGCGCGGCAAGGCTCGCCGAAACCATCAGGCCGACGGTGCGGCCATCGATGCCGAACTGCGCGCCGATGGGCTCGAGAAAAGCCCAGACGGCGCCGAAGAACATGAAATAGCAGAAGATCGACAGCAGCGCGGCGATCGCCGGCACGGTCGCAACGTTGGCGAACTGCTCTTCCTTCGGCAGGTCGGCATAGTCGTCCGGCACGGTCCATGCCACGACGAGCGAAAGCAGGCAGACGATGCCGAGCGCGATGAAGCCGCCAGCCGAGCCCGCTCGCGGCACGGCAAAGAGCGCGAGGATCAGCGCCAGCGCGCATTGCGCCAAGGTCTGCAGCGTAACGAAATAGCCGCCGATGCGCTCGGCCCGGCGCGAGCGGGCGATCAGCTCGGTCGCGACGGCGACAAGCCCGCCCTCCGCGAGGCCGGCCAGCGTGCGCGCGCCAATCAGCGCATTGGGGCTGCCGGCATAAGCGGTCCAGACATTGGCGAGTGCCAGCAGCATGAGCAGCACCGTGCTTTTCCAGCGCATGTTGCGCGCCGGCAAGAGCATCGCCACCACGCCCGAGCCGATCGCTATCGCGATCATCTCGGCGGTGGCGACCAGCGCCAGCTCGTCGCCGGTGATATGGCCTTCGCTGTAGAGCGCACCGAGCAGCACCGGCTGCAGTCCGAGGATGAGGAGACCGACCGAGCCGATCCACAGCGCCGAGGCCAGTTGCAGGCCGGTCGGATTGCCGACAAGCCAATCGCCATTTTCCGCCTGCACGGCTTGCGATGCGGTCACGAGGCGCTCTCCCTTGCAGCTCGCTCAAAAAACTGACAAGTTGTCAGTATTTGACGGAACTGATACTTGATCATGTTTCTTGTCAACCGCGAATTCGCGGCTTTCACGAGATTTGGCGCATGACGCAGACAAGGCGAACAGCGACGGAACCGCGGCGCAGGCCGAAGCAGGAGCGCAGCCGCGAGCGCATCGACGCGATCCTTGCCACGACCATGCGCCTGATTGGCGAGAAGGGCATCGACGCGGTGACGATGAAGGAAGTCGGCGCGCTGGCCGGCGGGCCGATCGCTACCGTCTATCATTACTTCCCCAGCAAGTCGGCGATCCTGGCGATGCTCTATGAGCGGTTCTCCGAGGAAAGCCGCGCACGCTTCGGCGCGATCATCGCCGGGATAGGCCGGCTGGATGACGTGACCGCCGCGGCCGACCAGCTGCTCGACGATTATCAAGCCCGTGTCGCCGCGGACCCGGCTATCCAGGACCTGCAGAACGCCATCCAGGCCGACAAGGCGCTGCAGCATCTCGACATCGCCGAGACGAGGCAACAGGCGAAGATGTTCTGCGATAAGGTCGGACCGATGCTCCAAGCGGAGCAGCGCGAGGCGTTCGGACGTGTCGTGTTCCTGATCTTCCAGCTCGCCGGCGGCGTCGTGCGGCTGGCGCTGACACAGGACGAGGCGGAGGGAAGGAGGACGATCGAGGATTATCGGTCGATCATCCATACGCAGTTGAAGCTGTTTTTGTAGCCGACGCCATACTCGGGGCCGCGCCTAGCTGCCTCAGCCCGCTTCCAGCTTCGGCCCCAGAATCTCCACCAGCCAATCCACAAACACTCTCACCCTTGGCGAAAGCTGGCGGCTCGGCGGATAGAGCACCGAGATCGGCGTCGGCGTCGGCGGATTGTCCGGCAGCACCTCGACCAGCCGGCCCGCTTGGATGTCGGCGGCGAAGCGGCGGCGCGGCGCCTGGTAAAGGCCGAAACCCTGGCGCACGAGCGTGGCGGCGGTGTCGGAATTGGAGACGGTGACGCGCGACGGCAGCACGATCTCGCGGATCTTTCCATCGACGGTGAACTCCAGCGGCATCACCTGGCCGGTGCGGGACGAGACGAAGCCGATCATGACGTGCCCGGCAAGCTCGTCCAGAGTGCGCGGCAGGCCGTAGCGCTCGACATAGGCGACGCTGGCAACCGTCGCCTCGCGCGCCATGCCGATGCGGCGCGCGATCATGTCGCTGTCGGGCAGCGTGCCGGCGCGGACCACGCAATCGACGCCTTCGCGCACCAGGTCGACGAAGCGGTCGCCCTCGCCGATATGCACGCTGAGCCCGGGATAGCGGGCGAGCAGCGCCGGCAGTTCCGGAATGACGAAGGTGCGGGCCATGTTGCCGTTGAGGTCGATGCTCAGACGTCCGCGCACCTCATGCGCGCCGAAGCCGCCCTCGGCATCCTCGATGTCGGCGAGGATGCCGATGCAGCGCTGGTAATAGGCCTCGCCGTCCAGCGTCGTGGTGACGTGGCGCGTTGTGCGCCTCAGCAATTGTACGCCGAGCCGCTCCTCGAGCTGCTTGATTGCGGCGGTGGCGCTGGAGCGCGGCAGGGCGAGATCGGCGGCGGCCGCAGTGAAGCTGCGCCGTTCCACGACGCGGGTGAAGAGCCGCATGCTGTCGAATCGGTCCATCGCTTATTGTTCGCACATACTGAATAGTGTTGGCAATTCATGGCCGATTATATCGGCCCACCGGGCGAGTATATGCATCTCCGTCCAGACAGAAGGAGATTTCGCCATGACCACCCGCCCCATCGCTCTCATCACCGGCGGCAGCCGCGGCCTCGGCCGCAACACCGCGATCCACCTTGCCCGGAGGGGCGTCGACGTCATCGTCACCTATCGCTCGCGCGCCGACGAGGCGAAGAGCGCAATCGCCGAGATCGAGGCTGCCGGCGGTCGAGCAGCGGCGCTTGAGCTCGACGCCGGCGCCGTCGCCAGCTTCCCGGCTTTCGTTGAATCGCTGAAAAAGACCCTTCGCGAGATCTGGCAGCGCGACCGCTTCGACTATCTCGTCAACAATGCCGGCACCGGCCTGCGCAAGATGATCGCCGAGACGACGGAAGAGGAATTCGACACGCTGATGAACATCCATCTTAAGGGCGTGTTCTTCCTTACCCAGGCGCTGCTGCCGCTGATCAACGATGGCGGCCGCATCATAAACGTCTCGAGCGGTCTGGCGCGCTTCTCGGTCCCGGGCTCCGCCGCCTATGCGATGATGAAGGGCGGCGTCGAAGTGTTCACGCGCTACCTCGCCAAGGAACTGGCGGCCCGGCGCATCACCGCCAACACGGTGGCGCCGGGCGCGATCGCCACCGATTTCAACGGCGGTCATGTGCGCGACGACGCCGAGATCAATCGCGTCGTGGCCGACATGACGGCGCTCGGCCGCGCCGGTGTCGCCGACGACATCGGCCCGATGATCGCCTCGCTGCTGTCCGAGGACAATCGGTGGGTCAACGCCCAGCGTATCGAAGTGTCGGGCGGCATGAACATCTAGCCTAGCTGGCGAATCAACCCTTCGAAGCCGTCGGCAAGATTGGCATTGCCGGCGGCGAGGAAGGCAGACAGGTTGCGGACGCGTCCGGGCGTCTTGTTGGCGTCAAGCAGCACGGCCCTGCCTTCGTGCATGACGAAATCGAATTTGCCGTAATCGAAGCCGAGCTGGCGCCGCAGCGCTCGCAGCTCCTCGGGAACAGGAACCGCCTCGCGGCGGATGGTGTCTTCGCCCTTGACCAGGCTCTGCGGCGAGACATGCCGGGTACACCGCTCGCGTTCGCCGCAGAACAGCCAGAAGCGAGCGCCAAAGCCGTCAGGCTCGGGCTCGGGAACGAACTTTTCCACCACCAGATCCTTGCGGTCGAACACTCCCGGGGAAACATCCGCAAGCGAGCCATGGATGCGGTAGCGATCGAGCAGCTTGGCATCGGGAAACGGCTCCGGCCTGCCGGCGCGCCGCGATCGTCGGTTGAGCGTCTGCTCTCGCGTCCCCAGATTGTTGAGGCTGCTCTTGACGATGACAGGGCCTTGCCAGCCGTGGTCCCGGTCGATCACGGCGCCGCTGACGCGACGCTTCGAGATGTCGGCTGCGCCGATGTTGAGGCAGAAGGGATAAGTGCGCGCGTATTCGACATATTCAGTTGGCGTCACGGTCGCGTCGACATGCAGTATCGCGATATCCGCCTCCGGCTTGGCCGAAGTGCCCGCAAGAACGCGCACGGAATGTCCCCGACGTTTCAACTCCTCCAGGAGATCGAAGAGCATGTAGGGGCTGTCGCGGCGCAGCAACGGCCCGCGACGGCGTTCAAAGCCGTCAAACTCATGTGTGATAACCGCGATATGTGCCATCCGCCCCGGCTTGGTTTCTTAAGCGTCCTCGATTATGCATTCGAATGCAATATCCTACGGGCGGGCTTGCATGACAGAGCATTGGAATGCAATTCGCAGACATTGGCAGTTGCTCGGGTCGCCGCTCAGGCCGCCGCCGCAAGTCGTCGAGGCTTATAACCGCGAACTTGACCTCGCTCGATCGCATGTCGTCATGCTCGGCGTGACACCCGAACTCGCCGGGCTTGGCGCGAGCACGACGGCGGTGGACGAATCCAGCGACATGATTGCCGGCATCTGGCCGGGCGACACCGATATGCGCAAGGCGGTGCAGGGCGACTGGTTCGACTTGCCGTTTCCCGGCGCGAGCATCGAAGCGCTGATCGGCGATGGCTGTCTCTCGGTCATCGGCGCCGCCGACCTCAGACGCTCACTGTTCGTGTCGATCGCGCGTGCGCTCAAATCCGACGGGCGTGCCGCCATCAGGCTTTATGCTTCCCCCGGAACTCCAGACGACCCGAAGGATGTCCGCGCCTTGGCGCTGAGCGGCGGCGTCTCGACCTTCCATGAACTCAAATGGCGCGTGGCCATGACCGCCATCGGCGGAGCGCCTGATTACACGATACCGGTGAGGGGCATCCTCGAACAATTCGACAGGATGTTTCCCGACCGCGAGGAGCTGTCGGCTCGAACCGGGTGGGAGCTGCCGACCATCGGGACCATCGACGTCTACCGGAGCTCGTCCGTAGTCTATAGCTTCGCCCCGGCGGCAGCGCTGATCAAGGAAGCCCAGACCTTCTTCGATGACGTACGGCTGGCCTCGACCGGCACATACGGGCTCGCAGAACGCTGCCCGCTGCTGGTGCTGCGTTCGCCGAAAGGCCTGGACTGACGGGCAGGATTGCTCGTCGGCGCCTCGCGACAGCCCGTGCATCTCGGCCTGGCGTTTCTCAGGAGAAAAATTTCGCGTCGTCGCCCCGTTGCGCGCGCCTTGACTCCGGCAACCCAGCGGCCTATCTCAGCGCCACGTTAGCACTCGCCTTTGGTGAGTGCTAACTTATATCCGGCGGCCTCGCCGGATGGAGGAACAGTTCTCACCGTTCTCATTCGAGGAAGAAAACATGGCAAAGTCCAAGTTCCGCCCGCTTCATGACCGCGTGGTCGTTCGCCGGGTCGAATCCGAATCCAAGACCGCCGGCGGGATCATCATCCCGGATACGGCGAAGGAGAAGCCGCAGGAAGGCGAGATCATCGCCGTCGGCTCCGGCGCCCGCGACGAAAGCGGCAAGCTCGTGCCGCTGGACGTCAAGGCCGGCGACCGCATCCTGTTCGGCAAGTGGTCGGGCACTGAAGTCAAGCTCAATGGCGAAGACCTTCTGATCATGAAGGAATCCGACATCATGGGCATCATCGGCTGATCATCGGCCTCACCTGAATCTTCATCTTCGGGCTCTTCCCGAGCCCCTGCCAGGAGCTAAAACATGGCTGCCAAAGACGTAAAATTCTCCCGCGATGCCCGTGAGCGCATGCTGCGCGGTGTCAACATCCTCGCCGACGCGGTGAAGGTCACCCTTGGCCCCAAGGGCCGCAACGTCGTCATCGACAAGTCGTTCGGCGCTCCGCGCATCACCAAGGACGGCGTCACCGTCGCCAAGGAAATCGAGCTTGAGGACAAGTTCGAGAACATGGGCGCCCAGATGGTCCGCGAAGTCGCTTCGAAGACCAACGACATCGCCGGCGACGGCACCACGACCGCAACGGTTCTGGCGCAGTCGATCGTCCAGGAAGGCCACAAGGCGGTCGCCGCCGGCATGAACCCGATGGACCTGAAGCGCGGCATCGACCTCGCCGTCACCGAAGTCGTCACGGCGCTCGGCAAGGCCGCCAAGAAGATCAAGACTTCCGAGGAAGTCGCCCAGGTCGGCACGATTTCAGCCAATGGCGACGAGTCGGTCGGCAAGATGATCGCGGAAGCGATGCAGAAGGTCGGCAACGAAGGCGTCATCACCGTCGAGGAAGCCAAGACCGCCGAGACCGAGCTGGAAGTCGTCGAAGGCATGCAGTTCGACCGCGGCTACCTGTCGCCCTACTTCGTCACCAACGCTGACAAGATGGTCGCCGATCTCGAGGACGCCTACATCCTGCTGCACGAGAAGAAGCTGTCCAACCTGCAGGCCATGCTGCCGGTCCTGGAAGCCGTCGTCCAGACCTCGAAGCCGCTGCTCATCATCTCGGAAGACGTCGAAGGCGAGGCCCTGGCCACGCTGGTCGTCAACAAGCTGCGCGGCGGCCTGAAGATCGCCGCCGTCAAGGCGCCGGGCTTCGGCGATCGCCGCAAGGCCATGCTGGAAGACATCGCCATCCTCACCGGCGGCCAGGTCATCTCGGAAGACCTCGGCATTAAGCTCGAGAATGTCGGCCTCAACATGCTCGGCCGCGCCAAGAAGGTGTCGATCTCCAAGGAGAACACCACCATCGTCGACGGCGCCGGCAAGAAGGCCGAGATCCAGGGCCGCGTCGCCCAGATCAAGCAGCAGATCGAGGAGACCACCTCGGACTACGACAAGGAGAAGCTGCAGGAACGTCTGGCGAAGCTCGCCGGCGGCGTTGCCGTGATCCGCGTCGGCGGTGCGACCGAAGTGGAAGTCAAGGAAAAGAAGGACCGCGTCGATGACGCCCTGAACGCGACCCGCGCGGCCGTCGAAGAAGGCATCGTCGCCGGCGGTGGCGTCGCGCTCCTGCGCGCTTCGGGCAACCTCAAGGCCACCGGCGCCAACTCCGACCAGGCCGCCGGCATCAACATCGTGCGTCGCGCGCTGCAGGCTCCGGCCCGCCAGATCGCGGCCAACGCCGGTGCGGAAGCCTCGATCGTCGCTGGCAAGATCCTCGACAACAAGGGCGCGACCTTCGGCTACAACGCCCAGACCGGCGAGTATGGCGACATGATCGCCATGGGCATCGTCGACCCGGTCAAGGTCGTGCGCACGGCTCTCCAGGACGCGGCCTCGGTCGCCGGCCTTCTGGTCACGACCGAAGCCATGATCGCCGAAGCTCCGAAGAAGGAGTCGGCTGGCGGCGGCATGCCTGGCGGCATGGGCGGCGGCGGCATGGGCGGCATGGGCGGCATGGACTTCTAAGAAGTCTGACCCATCACTGATACGGAAAGGGCGCCGAAAGGCGCCCTTTTTGTTTTGCATTTGGAGATCCGAGTCCTCAGGCGGCACTCTCCGCCTGCCGTGTCGCCTTGCCAGCCAGCACCGCCTGCTCGACCAGCGCAGCGACCTCGTCGGCAACCGCCTGGACCGGGGCACGGTCGCGGGTGGCGCGGGCGATCACCATCAGGCCTTCCAGCGAGGATTCGACCAGCAGGGCCAGCGCCTGAGCGCGCCGCTCCGGCACCCCTGCCCTGACGAATGCCTGGCGCAGCAGTCCGATCCACTGCTCGAAGGCCGAGCGGCAGATTTCAACCAGGTCCGGCACATCGTTCGGCGCATCGAGCACCACCGGCGCGACAGGACAGCCGAGCGAGAATTCGTTCTCCTCCAGCATGCGGGCCACCGACTGATAGATGTGGTGAACGGCAACGGCGGGATCGCTTTCCTCCAACAGCGCGGCGCCCAGCCGCTCCGTCACGTCGGCGACACTGGCGCGCGTCACCTCGACTACCAGTTGGTCCTTGCCGCCCGGGAAATGGAAATAGAGCGACCCGCGCGGTGCTGCGCTGGCGCTTAGAATGTCGTTCAGCGACGTGCCGTGATAGCCGCGCTTGCGGATGAGCAGCGCCGTCGCCTCGATCATGCGGGTGCGTGTGTCCGTCGCCACGTCGACCTCTCAAAATGTCAACCTCTGTCAGGAGCACGCATTATAGGGCTTGCCCTGAATATGACAATCGGTCTACATAATATGTAAATCGATCTACATATACCGGAGGCAAAAATGCGGACTTACCGCCTCGAGGAGTTCGGCGACATCCAGGGGCTGGTCATGCGCAAGGAAGCGCTTCCCAAGCCGGGTGCAAACCAGATCCTGGTACGAGTGCGCGCCGCCTCGCTCAACCGCCGCGACACGATGATCCTCAACGGCACCTATCCTCTGGCACCCCGCGCGGGCATCGTGCCGCTGAGCGACGGTGCCGGCGAAGTCGCGGCCGCCGGCGACGGCGTCACTCGCTTTGTCGTCGGCGACCGCGTCACCGGCAGCTATTTCGCGCGCTGGATCGACGGCCGCATCCATCCGGGCGTAATCGACCAGCTCGGCTGCACACTGGACGGCGTGCTGAGCGAATATGCGCTGCTTGACGAGCAATGGGCGGTGCGACTGCCGGACCATCTTTCCTGGCAGGAGGCTGCGACCTTCACCTGCGCCGGGCTGACCGCCTGGAGCGCGCTGACGCACGCGGAGATTCCGAAGCCGGGGCAATGGGTTCTCACCATTGGCTCAGGTGGTGTTGCGTTGTTTGCCTTGCAGTTCGCCAAGCTCATGGGCTGCCGTGTGGCCGCTGTCACCTCGCGGGCGGAGAAGACCGACAGGCTGCGGGCGCTCGGCGCCGACCTCGTCGTCGCGGCAGCCGAGACACCGGAATGGGGCATGAAGCTGCGCGAGGCGACCGGCGGCATCGACCTGGTCATCGAAACCGGCGGCCCGGCGACTTTTGCGCATTCGCTGATCGCCAGCACGCTTCACGGGCGCATCGTGCTGCTCACCGTGCAGGACCGCAACGGCAAGTCGGTCGAAATTCCGGGCGCCGTCTATCAGCGCAGCCTCGTTACCATCGCCCGTCTCTTTGTCGGCAGCCGCAACGGGCTCGAGGCGATGCTTGCCGCGGTCGCCACGCACCGGCTGAGACCGATCATCGACAAGGTCTTCCCCTTCGCCGAGGCGCGCGAGGCTTACCGCCATTTCCAGCTGGGCGACGTCTTCGGCAAGGTCGTCATCGACGGCGCGTGACCATCATGCTTTCCCGCAAACAGAAAGGAGATCAGCCATGACAATCCGCGAAGCCTCGGCCCAATGGCAAGGAACGCTCAAGGAAGGATCCGGCCGGCTGCGGCTGGGCAGCGGCGTTTTCGAAGGCGCTTATTCCTTCCCGTCGCGCTTCGAGAACGGCCCAGGCACCAATCCGGAAGAGCTGATTGCGGCCGCCCATGCCGGCTGCTTTTCGATGGCGCTTACCGCCGTTCTCGGCGCCGAAGGCCACACGGCCGAGAGCATCCACACCATCGCCAAGGTGCATCTCGGCGCGACCACGGCCGGGCCGACGATCACCCGCATCGAGCTCGAAACTCAGGCGCGCATCGCCGGCATATCGGCCGACGATTTCGAGCGGCTGGCGCAAAAGGCCAAGGCGGCCTGTCTCGTCTCGCGCGCGCTGGCCGGCGTCGCCACCGTCACGCTCAAGGCGAGCCTCGTAGCTCAATGAAACGACAGGAGAAGATCAAATGACCCATGAACACATCATCGACATCGCCGCGGCCAAACGCTCCGCCGAAACGGCGGAAATCATGCGGCGCTACAACGACGTCTTCCAGCGCCACGACCCTTCGGCACTGGACGAACTGGTGGCGCAGGACTGCGTGATCGAGAACACCACGCCGGCGCCCGACGGCGCCCGCCGCACCGGCAAGGCGGCTTGCGTCGAATTGTGGTCGGCGATCGCTACCGGACCCGGTACCCGCTTCGACATCGAAGAGACGTTCGTCGCCGGCGACCGCGCCACGATCCGCTGGCGCTTCTGGGTGGCCGACGGCAGTTCGCTGCGCGGCGTCAACCTGATGCGTGTCGCCGATGGGCAAATCGTCGAGGCGATGGGCTATGTGAAAGGCTAACCGTCGACCACCGCAACCGCATCGACCTCGATCAGATATCCAGGCGACAGGCTGGCCACTCCCAACACGACGTTGGCCGGCTTGTGGTCCCCGAACAGAGCCACGCGGGCGGCATCGATGATCGGGTAATGGTCATCGAGCCGATAGTCGACAACGTAGATCATGATCTTCGCCACGTCGTTGGGACGGGCGCCTGCGGCGGCAATAGCCCGACCGAGATTGGCGAACACCTGGCGCGTTTGAGCCGTGAAATCACCTTCGCCGACAAGCTTGCCGTTCAGGTCTTCAGGTTCCTGGCCGGCGATAAATATCAACCTGGTGCCCTTCGCCACGACGACTTGGCTGTATGTGTCAGGCTTGGGCAGATCCTGGGGATTGATGCACTCAAGCGTCACTGCGACCGCCTTTCTTATTCGGATTTCCGGCCTTACTCGGATTTCTGGATCTCTCGAGCCTCATTAGCCCAAAGCTCCCCCGAGGCGACATGGGCTACGTAGAGGGCTGGCGCCAAAGGCTACCGATCGGCAAGCGCCAGCTTCGCGCCGAGCATGACGAACGCGGCGGCAAAGCTGCGGCGCATCCATGTCAGCACCTTCGGCCGCGACACGATGTGGCTGCGCACCGATGCCGCGAAGACGCCGTAGATGGCGAAGACGACGAACGTCATCAGCATGAAGACGCCGGAGAGCTCCAGCATCTTGGGCAGCGCGTGCGGCTCGGTGGTGCTGACGAATTGCGGCAGGAAGGCAAAGAAGAAGATCGACAGTTTCGGGTTCAGGATGTTGATCAGGATGCCCGAGGTGATCGTTCTGGCGGTCGAGCGCGGCGCGGCGTCCTCGTCGATGCTGAGGCCGCCTTTTTCCTTCAATGTGTTCCAGGCCATGTAGAGCAGATAGGCGACACCGAGATATTTCAGCGTCTCGAAGGCGATGGCGCTTGTGTGCAGCACTGCGGCCAGGCCGGTGATGGCGGCCGCCATATGTGGGATGATGCCAAGCGTGCAGGCGAAGGCCGCGATAATTGAGGCGCGCGCGCCGCGCGAGAGGCCGGCGCCAAGCGTGTAAATGACGCCGGTGCCGGGCGAAGCCACGATGATCAACGACGTCAACAGGAATTCAATGCTCATGGATTTCCTCCGCTGCCCTGCCCGGCGGGAAGGTACCGGGAGGCTTGCAACAGGGCAAGCGGGACACTTTTCCTCGCCCCCGCGATGCGGGGGCGAGGAAACTAGCTGACCGCCAGCCCATGCGCCGCCCTCGCCATCAGGCAGTCGCCGCCGCCGGGCATGCAGGCGCGGCAGACGTCGGGGCGCAGCTCGTAGATGCCGCAGGCCGTGTGCTTGCCCACCTCGCCGGTGAGCGCCGAGCATCGGCCGCCCTCGCAGCGCATGCCGGACTGGTCGGCCGCTACCAGCTCGGCCGGGATGCGGTCGAGCTGCTCATCCTCCTCGGTCGAAAAGCGCGGCCAGTCCGCCGAGTAGGAGCAGCAGGCGCCGCAGCTCTGACAGTCGAAGACGGCGACCGCGCCGCTGTCCTCGTCGACAGACACAGAGGACTGACCGAGCAGGCCGAGCGGCCCGGCTGTGCGACCGCCGTCCTGCGGCAAGGGCGCTACTTCTTCCTGGTCTTGCGCGCCGGCGCTTCGGCCGGCGACTTGAACAGATCGGTCGCAACCTCTGCGGGCGCATCCGGCTTTGCCGCCGGCTTGGCTGGCCTGGCCGCGGCGGGTGGAGCTGTCGGCTGGTCCTTGGCGGAGAATTTTATGGCCATGTCAGTCCTCGTCAGAAAAGCGCGATGATGGCGCATTCGGATTGCGCAAGCGGCCGATCAGCGCCGAGACCGCCGTGATGTTCATTTCCTCGGGCGACCAGTTCCTGGCGTCCTCTATGTGGTGCGGCGCCAGCTCACGATGCGTGCTGCCGCTGTAGGCGGCATCCTGATAGCTGGTGCGTTGACGGGTCTTGGCGTCTTCCCGCACATACTCAATCAGATAGTTCGGGGCTTCGGCGCGGCCGCGCACGCCAACGCGCACCTGGGCATCGCCATGCGCGCGCTTGCAGCGTTCGAGCCTTTCCAGCACTCGGCGAACATATTCGATCGGCTTGTCAAGGGTGTCGACCATATCGGCGATGGTCGCATCGGCGGCGATCGGCGTAGATGGCACGCGTTTGGAGGCCATCAGCGTGTGCCTGCCGGTTTCGGCAAAGCCTGCCCACATGATTCATTCGAGCTAGCGGTCAAAATCTTCTCCTGCCCGCAGGTTGATGCCGAAATGGCAGAGCGTCTTTCGGCCATGACCACGCACAAAGCAACATTGGCGTCGGATTAAATTGCGGACGTCCGCATCCTAGCCTTGCAGCATCCTTATCACATCGTGGCGGACGTTGGGGCTATCCGCAAAAGGGCAAAAAATTCGTCGGCTGCGGAACCAATGTCCTGGCGGGCCGTTTCCACTCAAGCCGTCAGCAATTCACGAGCAATCGAGAACGGCTGACGGCAAAAAGCGCCTCCCGCGCCATAACAAGCGCGAGAGGCGTTTTCTGTTTTTCACCGCTCCTGATCGGTCGGACGGATAAGTATCTCGTTGACATTGACCCTTGGCGGCTGGCTGACGGCATAGAAAATCGCGTTCGCAATGTCTTCCGCGGTCAGCGCTTCCATCGTGGCGAGACGGTGTTCGAGTCCGGCCTTGGATTGCACGTTGGTGATATGATCGCCGAGTTCGGTACGCACAAGGCCCGGCTCGACGACGGTGACGCGCACCTTGTCGGCATAGACCTCGCGACGCAGCGATTCCGAAAAAGCCACCACCCCGAACTTTGTCGCCGCATAGCCGCTGGCGCCGGGATTTGCGACCCGGCCGGCGACCGAGGAGACGTTGACGATGTGACCCTTTGAAGCCTTCAGGTGCGGCAGCGCCACCTTGGTGGTCGCCATCAGGCCGATAAGGTTGAGCTCGATCATCTGGCGCCAGTCGTCTAGATCGGCTTCGGCCGCAGGAGCAAGCAGCATGACGCCGGCATTGTTGACGAGGATATCGAGCCGCCCCCATTCGGATACGACCTTGTCGACCATCGCGGTGATGTCGCCGGGCTTGGCGATGTCGGCTTCAATTGCGAGCGCGACGCCATCGGCCTGTTCGATGCGCGCAACCAATGCTTCGAGGCGATCGGCACGACGGGCGGCGACCACGACTTTCGCGCCGGCCGCGGCAAGGACCACGGCGGTGGCCTCGCCGATGCCGGACGAAGCGCCGGTGACGAGCGCGACCTTGCCCGTGAGTGGTGAATTTGAGGTTGTCATGAGAAATCTCCAGGAGCCCGGCCCGCCCCTTCAAATAGGCCGCGCCGCCGGGGCTTGAAGACCCCATCAGAGCAGTCGAAGCAATTGCCGAGCCGACCCGGGCTCAATCCTGTTCGTGCGGCCCGGGCTCCGGCCAAGGCTCCCTGGCGGCTTCCGCATACCAGTGCCGCATCGCGGGCGTCGCCAAGACCGCGTCGACATAGGCGCGGGTGACGGGCGCCAGTTCGCCGCCATAGGTGTCGAAGCGCGTCACCACCGGCGCATACATGGCATCGGCCGCGGTGAAATGGCCGAACAGGAACGGCCCGCCCTCGCCATATTGCTCGCGGCACTGGCGCCAGATCGCTTCGATCCTCGCCCGCTGCGCCTCGCCCTCGGCATCGAGCGGCTTATGGGATTTCGGCCGGCGCAGGTTCATCGGCCAGCCGTAGCGGACCTCGCGGAAGCCCGAATGCATTTCCGTCGCCACCGAGCGCGCCAGTTGACGGGCACCGAGATCGGTCGGCCAGAGCCCTTTTCCCGGATAGAGATCGGCCAGATATTCAAGGATGGCAAGCGTTTCCCAGACAATCCTTCCATTGTGATTCAAGACCGGCACGAGGCCGGTCGGCGACACCTTGGCGAGGTTGGCCGCCGTCTCGGACGTGCGCAGCCGCACGAAGCCTTCCTCAAAAGGGATATCCAGGTGCTTCATCGCCACCCATGGCCGCAGCGACCACGAGGAAAAGCACTTGTTGCCGATATAAAGGGTGAATTCAGTCAAGACCGACCTCTCCTCATGCAGGTTGCGGCCAACCTAGCCGCTTCACCTTCGAGCCGAAAGTCATTGTCGCAACGCCGGCTTGCGGGACCAAAATCTCTGCGTCCGTTTGGCTGCCGGATGCGGTTCTCGCATCCGGCTCCCATCCAGACCCAGGACATGCGCGCATGGTGAACAGGGATCAGGTCGCCGGCATTGCCAAGCAAATGAAGGGTTCGGTCAAGCCGGCGGCCGGCAAGGCCACCGGCAACCGGCTAACCCAGATCTGAAGCGCTGCCGACAAGCTCGCCGGCAAGGTGTAGAAGACCTGTGGCGACGTGGATAAGGTCCGTAAGGTCTTCTGGTTTTGGTCGAAAGAGTCAGCCAGGAGGCGGCCTTTCATGTCTGGAATTGCTTGGCCAAGGCATTGGTGAAGACGATCTCGCCGTGATCGCCGACCGCCTCGCCCAATGCCACATCCATGTTGCCGGCCGTCACCCGCGCCAAGGCGAAGCCCCCTAAAAAGGCGGCCTTCGGCTTGATGATGTCGAGCCCGTCACGCTGGTAGATCATCGGCACTTCGTGCTGGTGGCCGTGGAAGACGGCAATCACATTGTAGCCCTTGATCGCGGTCACCAGCGCCTGGCGGTCGGTCTCGCCCCACCAATGCGGGCGGCCGGAGCCATCGTCATCATAGGTGCGTTTCAGCGGATCCCAGCGCTCCGTCGAGAAAGTGTCCCAGCCATAATGCTGGAACAGGACGACCGGCCGGCCGTCGCCGGCATAAGTGGCGAGGTCCTGCTTCAGCCAAGGCAGGCTGCTTGGCGCGCCATGGCCGGTATCGCCGGCGAAGCGGTGCATCTGGACGAGATGCAGGCCGCCCCAGTCCCAGGAATAGCAGTCGGTATCGACGTCGTATTCGGTAGCGGGCACCGGCGGCTTGAAGAACACGCCGGGACGATGGTTGACCTCGACATAATCGCGCAATTCGCGGCGATACCAATCGACGTGCGGGGGCGAGCCGTTCTGGTCGAGATCATGATTGCCGAGCCCGACATAGACCGGGATGTGGATCCGGTCCGGCCCGACACCTTCCTGATAGCGCTTGGAGAACTGCAGAAGCTGCGTGCCTTCGCTAGGCTCGGTGACCTGGCCGCCGCCGTCGTCTGTGATGTCGCCGCCGGTGACGAGGCCGAGCGGCGTGCCGATGCGGGTGCCGGCCGAATGCAGGCCGGTGGCAACGCCGTCGATCTCGGCCGGCCACTTCTTGTCGGCAATCGCGTTCAAGGCCGCGACGTTGCGCAGAAGTGCTGCATCGGTCTTGCCTTCCTGCAGGCAGTTGGGACTGAGCCCGTTCGCCATGCGGCAGGCATGAATATCGGCGATGAAGAGGAAAGTGGCGTCGATCGGCTGGATGCGCCTGCCGGTCTGGCCGAAGGCGACGCGAGGCAGCGCGCCGGCAGCAGCGAGACCTCCGGCGATGAAGACGCGGCGCGAAACGGTTGCTGGCGAAGAGCGATTCATCGTCACCCGATTAAACAACCTCGGACCGCCTCCCTCTGTCCTGACAGCGTTTATCGCAACAGCACCCTGCGGCGTCGTCTCATTGCCAATCCGCCCGAAGACGGATGCACGCTTTCCAGCCCCCTCAAACACTCGCGCAACACCCCCGCATCCTGCGATGTCTTGGCCATCGACATGGCGCCGGAATAAGCAGCCACCGCAAGCGCGGCGAAGCGGTCGGGATCGGTCCCACCCTCCCCGCCGTCCTGCTGGTCGGCTCGGATCTTGTCGGCGATCGCCCTCCGCCAGCCGGCGAAAATCTTGGCAAGCGCCAGGCGAAACTCGTCGTCGGCCAGCGACAGTTCATGCGCCAGATTGTTGAGCGGGCAGCCGCGGACATAGCCCTGTCGCTCTAGCTCCGCAGCCACAGCCTCGAACACGGCCCGCACGCCTTCGCGGGCCGATGACGCCGCCAGCATCGGGTCGATCCAGGTCTCCTGGACCGCCGCCGCCACTCGTTCCTCGATCACTGCGAGCGCCAGCGCCTTCTTGGTGGGGAAATGGTGGTGCAGCGCGCCGCCGGTGACGCCGGCCGCCGCCATCAGATCGCCAAGGCTCGAGGCGTGATAGCCGCGCGCCTGGAAGGCGCCTTCCGCCACGTCGAGGACGCGCCGGCGCATGCCTTCCGGATCGTTGGTGCGCTTTTTGCGCGGGGCCATGGCGATCTCTCCCCCTCTCCGCTTGTTGGAGAAGATACCTGAGCGAAGCGAAGGCGGATAAGGGAAGCCAGCGTCTCACTCCGCTGGAGCACCCCTCATCCGTCTCGGCGCTGCGCGCCGATCCACCTTCTCCCACAAGGGGAGAAGGGGAAAGCAAGATAGCAGATTGACAAAACAGGACAACCGGTCTGTTTATGAACAGGACGATCACCCTGTTTTGAGATTCTGGCCATGAACGGACCTTCCCGCCTTGCCTCGCCCGTCGTCGAGCTTCGGCAATACACGCTGAAGCCCGGACAGCGCGAAACGCTGATCGCGCTGTTCGAGCGGGAGCTCGTCGAAACGCAGGAAGCGACGGGCATGACCGTCATCGGACAGTTCCGCGATCTCGACCGCCCCGACATGTTCGTCTGGCTGCGCGGTTTTGAGGACATGGAAACGAGAAAGGACGCGCTGAGCGCCTTCTATGGCGGCCCGGTGTGGGCAGCGCATCGCGATGCCGCCAATGCGACGATGATCGATTCCGACGACGTGTTGCTGCTCAAACCGGCTTGGCGGGGCGCGGGGTTCGACCTGTCAGGGTTGCAGCGGCCGACAGCCACCGAGGCTGAAACCATGAGCAATGGGAGCCGGTTGCCCGGCTTTGTTGAGATTTCGATTCACCATTTGCGGCCAGGTGCCGAGGCCGGCTTTGCCGAACGCTTCCAGGCTGAGGCGGTTCCGCTGCTTGCGGCAAACGGCGCCCGGCTTCTCGGCGCCTTCGTCAGCGAGCATTCCGAAAACACATTTCCTCGGCTGCCCGTGCGGGCCGGCGAAAATGTCTTCATCGCCATTACCGGTTTCGACGATGGCGATGCCCACGCGGGCGATCAGGCCGCTCTCGCCGCTTCGCCGGAATGGCAAGTGGTTCGCGAAACCCTGCAAGCTGTTTCGACCAAGCCGACCGAGACGTTGCGCCTGACGCCCACGGCCCGGTCGCTGTTGCGATAGTCACGCTGCCGACAACATGCCGGCTATTGCCTCGGCGACAAAGGCCGGATCTTCCCAATGCGGGTTGTGGCCGCAATCCTGTGCCCACACCAGGCGCGATCCGGCCAGCGCCCCTGCCATCGCCCGCTGATGCGCTTCGCCAAAAAGCGGATCGCGCCCGCCTGCGATGATCAGCGTCGGGGCCTGCACGGCGCGCGCCGCGGCGGTCAGATCGGTGCCACGGACTTCTTCGAGAACGGCGCGCCAGCGCGCCGCGGGGATCGCGGACGCATCTTGCGCGAGACCGGCGAGAAAGGCCCGCGGCACGCCCGGCCGGCAGGCATGCCACCAATCATAGAAGGGATCGACCGGCGAGATCGGATCGCGCAACGCGGCGACTTCATCGATCAGTTGGTGATCCTGTTCGAAACCGGGCATCAGCGCGCTTGCCAGGATCACCAGCCCGCCGACCAGTTCCGGATGCCGTGTGGCCAGCGCGATCGACACCATGCCACCCAGTGAATGGCCGACGACGACCGGCCGGTCGAGCCGCAGGCGCCGGATCAGCCCCGCGATGTCGTCGGCGAAATCGGCGACGCCGCAGCCCTCGCCCGCCTGCGAGCCGCCGTGGCCACGCAGGTCCGGCATGATCAGCCGGCGGCCGGGAAGATGCGGCGTCAGCAGAGAAAAACTGCGGCTGGTGTCGGTGAAGCCGTGAATCAGCAGCAGCGGCGGCTCCGCACCGGCGATCTCGACATAGGCAAGGTCGAGACCGCCGATATCGACGGTCCGCTTGCGCGCGGCCCAAGACGCCTGCTCGGCCTCCTGATCCGTCAGCTCCAAGGCTGCCGGCCTCACAGTCCGAGCTTTTCCTTGACCGCGGCAAGGCCGGGCTTGCCGTCAAAGGTGGTGACGCCGGCGAGCCACGCATCGAGCCGATCCTTGTGCAGGGTGATCGACTTCAGCGCCCCATCCTCCGGCTTCATGCCGTCATTGATGAGATAGCCCATACCGACATTTTCCATGTCGATGTCGAAGGCAAGGTTCTTCAGGAACTGCGCGACGTTGGGGCATTCCTGCAGGAAACCCTTGCGCACCTGGGTGGTCACGGTGGCGGCGCCGAAATTCGGGCCGAAGAACTTGTCGCCGCCGGTCAGGTACTTGAAGTCGTACATCGTGTTCATCGGGTGCGGCGCCCAACCCTGGAAGACGATGAACTGCTTCTCCTTGATCTCGTAGCCGACCTCCGAGAGCATGCCGGCTTCGCTCGACTCCACCACTTGCCAGCCATCCAGACCATATTGCGGATCGGCAATGGCATCCATCATGAGCTGATTGGATCCGGGCTCGATGCCGTACATCTTCTTGCCGAACTTGTCGGCGAATTTATGCAGGTCCGACAGGTCCTTGACGCCGGCGTCCCAGACATAAGTCGGCACGGCGAAGGTGTATTTGGCGCCGACCAGGTTGACGCGCACATTCTCGATCGAACCGTCCTTCTTGTAGGGCTCATAATAAGTGACCATCGCAGGATCCCAGTAGCCGAGGAACAGGTCGAGGTCTTTGTTCTTCATCCCTTCATAGATGACGTTGATGCCAAGCACCTCGCTTTGCGGCTCGTAGCCGAGCGCCTGGAGCAGCACCTTGGCCACACCCGTGGTGAAGGCGAGATCGTTCCAGCCGGGTTCGGCCATGCGAACCGCTTTGCAGCCTTCGGCTTCGGCGGCGCCGGCCGCCTGGGAAGCCGCCATTAGCGCCGCGACACAGACGCCTCTCGCAAGCATGCGCAACATTCCGGTTCTCCTCTTTCGGTCCTTTTTTGACCTTGCGGTCATTTTATTGTCCCATTGGTCAATCATTGATCTGAGCGGACGAAAATGTCAACGTGGATTCGTTATGCATGGATCGGTCCGGTGAAACTCACGCGTCTCAGCGACATACGCCGCAAGGAACTGCGGCAGGCGGCCTTCGCGGTGCTGGAGCGCGAAGGCATCGCCGGCGCGACGCTGGAAAAGGTCGCGGCCCAGGCCGGCGCCTCGAAGGGCATCGTGCTGCATTATTTCCGTAACAAGCAGGAGCTTTTCGAGCACGCCATGCGCGAGGCGAACGCCGTGCTCTGTGACGCCGTCGTCGCCCGGCTTCAGCGGGCGCGAACGCCGATGGAACGGCTGGACGCCGTGATCGAGGGCAATTTCGAGGAGCATTTGTTCCTGCCGCCGCTTTGCCACGCATGGCTGTCGCTCTGCGCCGAGGTGCCGCGCGACGAGAAGCTGGCGCGCATCCAGAAGGTCATCCACGCGCGCATGCGCTCGAACCTCTTGTCCGGCCTGCGCGGCCTCGCTTCGCCCGAACTGGCCGAGGAGACCGTGCTCGGCGTCACCGCTTTGATCGACGGACTGTGGCTCAGGCTTGGCCTGCAGCCGGGCAGTGTCACGCGCGAACAGGCCGTGCGCCAGGTCAAGGATTTCGTCGCGGGCCGGCTGGGCCTGCGCCAGCCCGCGCCGGTCGAGCTAGCCTCAGCCGGATAAGGTTCATACCGACGATCGCTCCCGCGCTTGACCGTCCGCGTTGCTCAGCGCTGCACTCCCGCTCCAACGGCAGCTATACCCCCGGGAGAGCACTTGCGGTGCCGTCCCGGTCCTTGAAGCCGAGCGTTCCCACCTCATCGAGTATCTGCTCGCGGATCCAGCGATGCGGTGGCTCATCATCGCGGCGGGCGTGCCAGTACATTCTGACCGCCGGCGATGGTATCGGGATCGGCGCCCGATAGATGCCGATCGGCAGGAATTTTGCCGCCGCTACAGCGAACTGCGTTGGAACCGCAGCCAGATAAGGCCCGTTCGCCACGGCCAGCGCGACGGCCTGGAAGTGCGGCAAAGCAAGCATGACGCGACGCGCCCGGCCCATCCTGCCCAGCGCATCGTCGGTGAAGCCCGACATCGATCCATCGATGGAGCGCAGCGCATGCGGTAGCGCGCAGAACAGGTCGAGTGGCACCTCTTCGCCCTCGGCGATGCCGGCCTGGCCGAGCGCCGCATTGTCCTTCGCCGCGACAATGGCGAAGGGCGAGCCGAACAGCGCCGCGCTTGAGACCCACTCCGCGACCTCCAGCGGGCGCTCCAGCGCAAGGTCGATCCGATCGTCCTGCAACAGCTTCGAGACGTCGCCGATGGCGCTGTCGAGGAAACGGAACGATACGCCGGGCGCCACCGCCGCAATGCGCGCGGCGAAGGGCGGCATAAGAAGCATGGAGAAGAAATCCGCGCCCATGAAGGTGAAGGTCCGTTCCAGCCTTGCCGGATCGAAATCGGTCGCCGGCTGAAAGGCGCGCTCGATCTCGCGCAACGCCGCGCGCACCGGCTCCGCCAGGCTTTCGGCGCGAGGCGTCGGCACCATGTCGTTGCCGCGGCGCACGAAGAGTTGGTCGTTGAGCGCATGGCGCAGGCGGTTGAGCGCGGCGCTAACAGCCGGCTGGCTGAGGCCGATCTGCTCGCCGGCGCGCGTCACGCTCTTCTCGCGCAGCAGCGCGTCGAGCACCCTCACCAGATTGAGGTCGAGCGCGTTCAAATTCATCGCATCAATCCCCCCCATACGATCATTCGATTTCCATCACCGGCTCATCCTTGCTTAGGTCGCCGTCGAAGCCGCTTTGTCGGCACTCAACAAGGGAGAGCAATGATGACAATGATCAACACGATGATCGCAGGCAAGGAACTCCTCTGGTTCAACAACACGCTCGTTGCCATCCAGCTTTCGTCGGCCGACGGCGAGGACGGCATCTGCATCATCGAGCACCGCCAGCCCTACGGCGATTCCGCGCCGCTGCACGTGCACCGCAATGAGGACGAGGTGTTTCATATCCTCGAAGGCCGGATACGTTTTGTCGTCGACGGCCGCGAGCGGCTTGCCGGCGCCGGCGAAACGGTGCTCGCTCCGAAAGGCCTGCCGCACACTTACAAGGTCGAGTCTCTCGAAGGCGCCCATACGCTCACCGTCACGCGCGGTTCGGATTTCGAGACGATGGTGCGCAAGGCTAGTCGCCCTGCGGAGCGAGCCGAACTGCCGCCGGCGGCAGCGCCGACGCCGGAGATGATTGAGGTGTTGACGAGCCTGTGCGCCGAGAACGGCATCGATATTGTCGGGCCGCCGCTGAAGCGCTGATCTCCCGCCGGGCATCTCCCCATAAGAAGGGGGAGATTGGCCGTCACCGCCGTCTCGCCCAGAGCGAGAAGAAGAGGCCTCTCTTCAACCGATTTGCATCTTCCCCGACCGCAATCTCCGCTTGAAGCGGTTTGTGCAACGCGATACGCCCTTGCCCAAATCGACAGACGGAGACTTGCCGTGAGCGCTGAAAAGACCAGAACCGAAACCGATACGTTCGGCCCCATAGAGGTGGCGGCCGACCGCTATTGGGGCGCGCAGGCGCAGCGTTCGCTGGGCAATTTCAAGATCGGCTGGGAGAAGCAACCGGCTTCGATCGTGCGCGCACTCGGCATCGTCAAGCGCGCCGCGGCCGAAGTGAACATGGAGATGAAACGGCTCGATCCGGTCATCGGCAAAGCGATCGTCGAGGCGGCGCAGGAAGTGATCGACGGCAAGCTTAACGATCATTTCCCGCTGGTGGTTTGGCAGACGGGCTCGGGCACGCAGTCCAACATGAATGCCAACGAGGTGATCTCCAACCGGGCGATCGAGATGCTCGGCGGGGTGATGGGCTCGAAGAAGCCGGTGCATCCGAACGACCACGTCAATATGAGCCAGTCGTCCAACGACACCTATCCGACGGCCATGCATATCGCCTGCGCCGAGCGGGTCGCGCATCACTTGATCCCTGCCCTGCACCACCTGCACAAGGCGCTCGACGCCAAGGCCCGCGCCTTCAACCATATCATCAAGATCGGCCGCACCCATACTCAGGACGCCACGCCGCTGACGCTCGGCCAGGAATTTTCCGGCTATGCCGCGCAGGTCGCCTCCTCGATCAAGCGCATCGAGCTGACGCTGCCCGGCCTGCAGGAACTGGCCCAAGGCGGCACCGCCGTCGGCACGGGCCTCAACGCGCCGGTCGGCTTCGCGGAAAAGGTGGCGGACCGCATCGCCGCCATCACCGGCATCGCCTTCGTCACCGCGCCAAACAAGTTCGAGGCGCTCGCGGCACATGATTCCATGGTGTTCTCGCATGGTGCGATCAACGCGGCGGCCGCGGCGCTGTTCAAGATCGCCAACGACATCCGCCTGCTCGGCTCCGGCCCGCGGTCGGGTCTCGGCGAGCTCTCGCTGCCGGAAAACGAGCCGGGCTCCTCGATCATGCCGGGCAAGGTCAACCCGACCCAGTGCGAGGCGCTGACGCAGGTCTGCGTGCAGGTGTTCGGCAACAATGCAGCACTTGCCTTCGCCGGCAGCCAGGGCCATTTCGAGCTCAACGTCTACAACCCGCTGATGGCTTACAACTTCCTGCAGTCGGTGCAGCTGCTGGCCGATGCTTCCGTCTCCTTCACCGACAATTGCGTGGTCGGCATCGAGGCGCGCGAGGACAACATCAAGGCCGCGCTCGAGCGCTCGCTGATGCTGGTGACGGCGCTGGCGCCGACCATCGGCTACGACAACGCCGCCAAGATCGCCAAGACCGCGCACAAGAACGGCACGACCTTGCGCGAGGAGGCCTTGGCCACCGGGCTGGTCAGCGAAGCCGATTACGATCGGCTGGTGCGGCCGGAGGACATGACGCATCCGGGGTAGTTTTCGCCATCGGGGAAAGTCACGTCGTCATTCAGGGTCTCCGCGACGGAGCTTCGCTCATGCTACGCCCGAGAATGACGAAGCATTTGACGTGTCGGCGAATCTCCGAAAGCCGGCGACTGCCGCTGCCCAAACCACCGACTCGGTAGCAGAGCCATTTGGTGGCAGAACAATTTACTCCCCCGGCGCAACCTGCCGACAGGTTTTTAGCGCACTGCTGCCGATATCGGAATATATATTCTGTGAACAATGTGTCGTCACATAGGTGGCTTTGGTGAACAGTTACTGTCGTCTATCTGACGGACTATTCAACCCCGTTCGGAGAACCGCCATGTCCATCAACTCTTCCGTCGCCGGCACCGCGTCCAACAGCTCCACCACGATCCTCCTGGGCCGCATTCTGCTCGCCGTCATCTTCCTGCTTTCCGGCTTCGGCAAGCTCACCGCGATTTCCGGTACTGCCGGCTATTTCGGCGCTCTCGGCCTGCCGATGCCAACCGTAACCGCCGTCCTGGTCGGCCTGATCGAGCTGCTCGGCGGCCTTGCCATTCTCGTCGGCTTCCAGACCCGGATCGCCGCCTGGGTGCTCGCCATCTTCACGATCGCCACCGGGCTGGTCGCGCACACCGGCTGGGCCGACCAGATGCAAATGATCCAGTTCCTCAAGAACCTCGCCATCACCGGCGGCTTCATACTGCTCGCCTCCTCGGGCGCCGGCGCCTATTCGATCGACGCCAAGCGCGGCTGATCTTTTTCCTCCCATACTGAAGCAATCCTCCCAAACTGAAACGAAAGCGGTGCGGAATTTTCCGCATCGCTTTTTCGTTTTCCGGTTGTAGGCGTAGACTGCGCCGGCAGCCGGCCTGATGCCGGCAAGGGAGATGACCAATGCCCCGCAACGCATTGCTTCTCGTCTCGCGGCTCCTGCTCGCCGCGTTGTTCGTGCCCTCCGGCTTCCAGGCGCTCACCAATATCGCCGGCACGACCAGTTACTTCGCCGGCCTCGGCCTGCCGCTGCCGACCTTGGCGGCATGGGGCACAGGCCTGTTCGAGTTGATCGCCGGGTTGTTGGTCCTCGTCGGTTTCCAGACGCGGATCGTGGCGCTGCTGCTTGCCACCTTCAGCGTAGTCGCCGGTTTCATCGGCCATTACGGCCAGGGCGCGGACGACGCCACGCTGTCCTTCATGCACCAGCAGATGCTGATGAAGGACATCGCCATTGCCGGCGGCTTTCTGGCGCTGGCCATGGCCGGCGCCGGCGCATGGTCGGCGGACGGGCGTGGCTTCGGAATCGGCGCCGACGTCAGCTGATCCGTTATTTCACCGAGACGCTCGGCCCGCCCTCGACCGCGAGCACCAGGCGGCGATTGGTGATACGCGCCAGTTGCGCCAGCCGGCCGGCCGGGCGCTCACCATAGAGGTCGGAAAGCGAGGCCGGCAGCACCAGCGCGAGCGCTCCGTTGCCGCGGTTCTCCCATTTCAGCCTCGGCATCACGCCCGGCATAGCCGCCGTCAGCAGATAGACGACGCGCATCATGGCCGCCAGCGTGCGGGCGCGTTCCAGAAGGCGCGGCGGCGCCAGCGCCTTGATCTCGGGTGCGATGCCGTCGTTGAAGACGCCGTCATGGCGATAGGCGTTGGCCAGAGCCAGATAGGCGCGGCCCGGATGGTCGACGCCGGTGAAGGAGGCATGCGCGATAATGTTGAGCGACTGCCGGCCGCGATATTCCGGATGCGCGCGCCAGCCGATATCGGCAAGCAGGCAGGCGGCATGACGGTAACGCGCCTCATCCTCCGTCTCGTCGATGCCGAAGGCCTTGAAGGCCTTGCCGGTCCATTCGACCAGGTCATGCGCGTGATGCACCGAGCGCGAGCGCAATAGCGCCAGTTCCTCGGCGGCCGAGATCAGCGGGTCGGCCTTCTGCTCGGCGGCGTCGAGCAGCGAATAGAGGAAGCCCTCGCGCACGCCCTGCGCCGAGACGACGATCTTCGACGGCTGCATGGCCGACATGATCTCCTGCAGCACGACGGCACCGTAGGGCAAGAGCGAGCGGCGGTTCTTGGAAACGCCCTCGATGCCCCTCACCTTCTCGACCTCGCTGCGGGCGACCTGCTTGAGGAAAGTCTGCGCGCTGTCGGCCGATATCTCGTAGTGATGCATGACGCCGAGCGGGTAGTTGTTCATCTCCATATGCAGCCGGGCAAGGTTTCGCCAGGTGCCGCCGACTGCGTAGAAAACCCTGCCCTGCCCGCCCTTCAGAAGCTTCGCCCGCGCCAGTTCCTGGCGCGCGATCTTTTGGGCCTGCACGAGCGAGTTCTTCGCCATATCCTGCAGGCGCAGGCCGCCGAGCGGCAGCGTGATGCCGTCGCCCATCGCTTCGCCATTGATGTCGATCAGCTCAAGGCTGCCGCCGCCAAGATCGCCGGCGATGCCGTTGGCCGGATGGAACCCGGAAATGACGCCGAGCGCCGAATAATAGGCCTCCTGACGGCCGGTGAGCACGCGGATCTCGGTCTTCAGCACCTCCTCGGCACGGTGGATGAAATCGGGGCCGTTGCCAGCTTCGCGCGCCGCGGCGGTAGCTAGCACATACATATGTTCAGCGCCCGCCTGGTCCGACAGCGCGCGGAACCGGCGGAATTCCTCCATCGAGCGCGTCACCGCCTCCGGGTCGAGCTTGCCCGTCGAGACGATGCCGCGGCCGAGGCCCGCCAGCATCTTCTCATTGAACAGGAGCGTGGGCGAGCGCGCCAACCCCTCATAGACGACAAGGCGGATCGAGTTCGATCCGATGTCGATGATCGACAGCGGCCGCCGGTCCTGAAGCCGGCCCTGGGAAACTGCAGTCACGCGGCGCTGTTCTTCTTGCGGCGCTTGAACTGGGCAATGCGCTTGGGCGCATGCGATTTCAGCGCGTCGCCCCGCCCGGAGAGGCTCGGATTGGTCATGAAATATTCCTGCGCGTTGAACGGCTCCTCGCCCTCCTCCAGCACAGCGCGCCGGGAGGTGCCGTCAGCCAATACGTCGAAACTTTGCTGGTTGTCCATGATGTTGCCCAGCATGATCTGGCCAAGCACCTGTTCATGCACAGTTGGGTTGGTGATCGGCACCAGGGTCTCGACGCGGCGGTCGAGATTGCGCGGCATCATGTCGGCCGACGAGATGTAGACGACCGCCTCGTCGGACGGCAGGCCGTGGCCGTTGCCGAAGCAGAAGATGCGGCTATGCTCGAGAAAGCGGCCGACGATCGATTTCACCCTGATGTTCTCGGAAAGACCCGGCACCTGCGGCCGCAGACAACAGATGCCGCGCACGACGAGGTCGACCTCGACGCCGGCGCGGCTGGCGTCGTAAAGCGCGTCGATGACGGTCGGATCGACCAGCGCGTTCATCTTCATCCAGATGCGCGCCGGTCGGCCGTCGCGGGCATGAACGATCTCGTCCAAGATGTGTTTCAGGATGCGCTTGCGCAGCGTGAAGGGCGATACGGCAAGGCGCATCTCCTCGGCGGGCTCGGCATAGCCGGTGATGAAATTGAAGAGCTGCGCGACATCGCGCGCGATCGTCGGGTCGGTGGTGAAGAAGGACAGGTCGGTGTAGATACGGGCGGTAACCGGGTGGTAGTTGCCGGTGCCGAGATGCACGTAGTTGCGCAGCCGGCCATCCTCGCGGCGCACGATCAAAGACATCTTGGCGTGGGTCTTCAGCTCCAGGAAGCCGAACACGACCTGGACGCCGGCGCGCTCGAGGTCGCGCGCCCAACGGATGTTAGCTTCCTCGTCGAAGCGCGCCTTGAGCTCGACAAGTGCCGTGACCGACTTGCCGGCCTCGGCGGCGTCGATCAGCGCGCGCACGATCGGGCTGTCGTTAGAGGTGCGGTAGAGCGTCTGCTTGATCGCCACCACTTCCGGGTCGGCAGCGGCCTGGCGCAGGAACTGCACCACCACGTCGAAGGACTCGTAGGGGTGATGGACGACGATGTCCTTCTCGCGGATGGCGGCGAAGCAGTCGCCGCCATGCTCGCGGATGCGCTCGGGAAAGCGCGGATTGTAGGGGGTGAATTTGAGGTCGTCGCGCGGAATGGCGACAATCTCGGAGATCTGGTTGAGCGCCAGCGGGCCGGTGAGCACGCTGATTCGGCTCGACGACACGCCGAGCTCGCCGGCGACGAAGTCCCGCAACGCAGCCGGCATCAGCGTGTCGAATTCGATGCGGATCACCGAGCCGCGACGGCGCCGCTTCAGCGCCGTTTCGAACAGGCGCACCAGGTCTTCCGACTCTTCCTCGACCTCGATGTCGCTGTCGCGGATGATGCGGAACGTGCCGGAGCCCTTGACCTCGTAGCCGGGGAAAAGCTTGCCGATATAGATGCCGACCACTTCCTCCAGCGGAATGAAGCGGACATGGTTCTTGCGGTCGGGCAGGCGGATGAAACGCCTGAGCGCCACCGGCAGGCGCAGCAGCGCGCTCATCTCCTCGCCATTCTTGCGATGGCGCAATTGCAGGGCGATGGAAAAGCCGAGATTGGGGATGAACGGAAACGGATGCGCCGGGTCGATCGACAGCGGCGTCAGCACCGGGAAAACCTGTTCCTGGAAATGCTCCTCCAGCCAGGCCTTCTCATCCTTGGTCAGCGCGTCGCGGGTGATGCTCTCGATGCCTTCCTTGTTGAGCAGCGTCATCAGCGCCGAGAGGCTCTTCTGCTGGTCTTCCTGAAGGCGCTCGACCTCCCGCAACAATTGTTCCAGCTGCTGTTCGGGCGTGCGGCCGTCCGGGCTCTTCAGTGCGATGCCCTCGCGGACCTGGCCGGCAAGGCCGGCGACGCGAACCATGAAGAACTCGTCGAGATTGGCGGCAGAAATCGACAGGAAGCGGACGCGTTCAAGCAGCGGATGATGCTCGTTCAGCGATTCCTCCAGCACGCGGCGGTTGAATTGCAGCCAGGAGAATTCGCGGTTGACGAAACGATCGGGATTGCCGCCGTCGGGGCTTGCGGCCTCGACGGTTATGAACTCGCTCTGCACAGGCTTCAGTTCGTTCATGGTTTCCTGCTCTTGCCCGCAACCGTTCCCAGGAGGCGCCGCATACTGCCGTTCAACGACGCTCTAGCATGTCTTTATGACGCATGATCGTCACGGAATCGCTCCGGCACCGGCCCCATGCGCTTAACCGGCTCAACTTATCCTCTGCCAGCCTTTTGCGACAGTTTGATTTCATCGATCTTGCAAACTGGCCTGTTATGCTCCAGATGCAAACTGGTCACACCCACTGGCCGAACCCAATTGGAGACGACGATGGCAGGCGGCAGCATTCCCCATTTCCAGAACGACGCGGGCCATCCGGTCATCGAGATCGGCGTCAAGGAATTCATGTGCACCGGCGCCAACCCGCCTTTCGACCATCCGCACGTATTCCTCGACATGGGCGACGACAATGAAAAGGTCTGCCCTTACTGCTCGACGCTCTACCGCTATTCACCGTCGCTGAAGGCGACGGAAACGCAGCCGGCCGGCTGCCTCTATGTCGACCAGGCCGCCTGATCGCCCCGATCAACCATGACTGAAATAAGGTCCCGGCAGATCGTCATCGCCGGGGCTGGCATTGCCGGGCTCGTGGCGGCGCTTGCCTTTGCCGAGCGTGACTTCCCGGTAACACTGTTCGAGCAGGCCAGGCAACTCGAAGCGGCCGGCGCCGGCCTCCAGCTTTCCCCCAACGCGACCCGGATCCTGCGGCGGCTCAGCGTGCTCGATCGCCTGCTGCCCAACGCGATCCGGCCGCGAGCGGTGGTGCTGAAGGACGCAAGGAGCCTGCGAGAGCTGGCGCGCGTGCCGCTTGGGGAAACCGCAGAAAAGCGCTGGGGGGCGCCCTATCTCGTGGCGCACCGCGCCGACCTGCAGGCGGCGCTGAAGGCGGCAGTGGCGGAACGGCCCGGTATCGCGCTTGTCACCGGTGCGCGCGTTACCGGCTTTGCCGTCGACCCGCAAAGCGTTACCGCGACGGTCGAGATCGACGGCAAGGCGACGGATGTCGCATGCGGTTTGCTGGTTGCAGCCGACGGCGTCTGGTCGTCGGTTCGCGCCCAGCTTGCCCGGACGGCCGGCTTTGCGGTAAGCCGCTTTTCGGGCGAGCTCGCCTGGCGCGCGACGGTCACGGCGCAAAGCGCCGCCGGCCAGGCCTTTATGCAAATCGGAACCACCGACAGCGTCACCACTTTCCTGCATCCCGGCTTCCACATGGTCGCCTATCCGGTGAGCACGGGCAGCGCCGTCAACCTTGCCGCCTTCACCAAGGGCGAGCGCATTGCCGAAGGCTGGTCCGGCCATGCCGACCCTGCGATTCTTTCGGCTGCCATGCGAGGCACGGCGGCAGCGCTGGCGGAGCTGGCGGCGCTTGCCGGGCCGTGGACAGCCTTCCCCATCCACACGGTCGCGCAGCGGCGCTGGACCATGGCGGAGGGAGTAGCACTGATCGGTGACGCTGCGCACGCCATGACGCCGTTCGCGGCGCAAGGCGCGGCCATGGGGATCGAGGACGCCGCTATGCTCGCCAATCTCGTTGCCGATTTCCCCGGCGATCCAGCTCGAGGCCTTGCCATCTGGGAAAATCTCAGACGCCCGCGCGTCGAGAAGGTGCTGAAACGCGGCGCTCT
The DNA here is from genome assembly GCF_020165035.1 of Mesorhizobium sp. CA6. Lineage (NCBI taxonomy): Bacteria > Pseudomonadati > Pseudomonadota > Alphaproteobacteria > Hyphomicrobiales > Phyllobacteriaceae > Mesorhizobium > Mesorhizobium sp. CA6. Next base: position 370,852 of record NZ_JAIUHI010000004.1, read on the forward strand.
CAATCGGCTGGCCTGGCACGCCTGGGGGCCGGTGGCGATCGCGCGCAACCTGGTGCTGGCGGCGCGACCGGCGGAAAAGCTCGCGGCGGACCTGGACTGGCTCTATGGCTGGGAAGAGCGGAAGGTAGTGAGGCGGTAGCGCGCCCGACGGCCAGATAGACTGGCAGGACAGAGGGAGGCCAAGGAATGAGGCGCTTCTAATTATACAGGCTCAGCGACCAACCCCAATGACATCGGCAGCGGGTTCCACAAACCTGTCCGGATGCCGGCGGTGCGCAGCGCCGCCGCGGTCACGTATTGCAACCGACCAGCGCGTTGAAATGGCCGTTGGCCTCGTAGAAACGGTCGAAAGTTGAATAGCCCGCATTTTCAATCGCCATCGGCCCGCCCGCCTCTCCCTGCCGGAAGCCTGCCGCGATATCGTCGAGCAGCGCCGAGAAATGGTCCTCATCGATGTCAAAACCGGCGACATCCGGATGCGGCTCAAGAATAGCGCCCGCGACATCGACATGCATCACCGCGGCGTCGAGCGTAAGCGCCTTCAGCACCGGCATGGTCTTCAATTGCGACCAGGTCGGCGTCTCCAGATAGAAGGCGCGGCCGCCCCAGCCGAAGACGATGTAGCGCGCCCCCGGAGCCTCGATCGGCAGGCCGGTATCGGCGAGAAAGGCAAAGCGCCGGCGCACGCCGTCATCGAGGGGCACGGCGATGTCGGTGTGGATCGGGTTCTTCAACACCAATATGTGCCGCGTCCCCTTGCCTTCGGCCCGTGCCGCCGGCCAGAACGGACGCGGCACCAACGTGCCAAGCGCAGCGGCAAGCACCGCCGCTCCCAACAGCATCACCATACATCGCAGGACTCGTCTCATCGGGCGCGGTCGTTCCGTCTCGTCTGCGTCAACCCCAGGATAACCTGGACGATCAGGCTAGACGATTTCGCAGCGTCAACCAAAAATGAGCCGATCCTTGTCCGATCGCCCGAATGCAAAAAAGCCCGGCTGTTTCCAGCCGGGCTTCCTAAAATCTAGCGATCGCGCCCGCTCAGTGCAGGATCTGCGACAGGAAAAGCTTTGTGCGTTCATGGCGCGGATGGTCGAAGAATTCGGCCGGCGTGTTCTGCTCGACGATCTGGCCCTGATCCATGAAGATTACGCGGTTGGCCACCTTGCGGGCAAAGCCCATCTCGTGGGTGACGCAAAGCATGGTCATGCCCTCTTCCGCCAGCCCCACCATCGTCTCCAGCACTTCCTTGATCATTTCCGGGTCGAGCGCCGAGGTCGGCTCGTCGAACAGCATGATGCGCGGATTCATGCACAGCGAGCGCGCGATCGCAACGCGCTGCTGCTGCCCGCCGGAGAGCTGGCCCGGATATTTGTTGGCCTGTTCCGGTATCTTGACGCGCTTAAGGAAATGCATGGCGATTTCCTCGGCCTGCTTCTTCGGCATCTTGCGCACCCAGATCGGCGCCAGCGTGCAGTTCTCCAGGATGGTCAGATGCGGGAACAGGTTGAAATGCTGGAACACCATGCCGACCTCGCGGCGCACCTCGTCGATCTTCTTCAGATCGTTGGTGAGTTCCTTGCCGTCGACGATGATCTTGCCCTTCTGGTGCTCTTCCAGCCGGTTGATGCAGCGGATCATGGTCGACTTGCCGGAGCCGGACGGACCGCAGATGACGATGCGCTCGCCACGCATCACCTTGAGGTTGATGTCCTTCAGCACATGGAACTCGCCATACCATTTGTGCATGCCGACGATGTCGATGGCGACATCGGTGGTGGAGATGTGCATCTTGGCGGCGTTGACCTTGATTTCTTCCGCGCTGACGGCGTTTTCGGTGGCCATAACCTGTTCCCTTTTTATCGTTTATAACCGGTGTCGAGCCGGCGTTCGGTGTACATTGAATAGCGCGACATGCCGAAGCAGAACAGCCAGAAAACGAAGGCGGCAAAGATCAGGCCGGATCTCGCGGTCTGCGGGGTCGCCCAGTTTGCATCGGCGAAATTCTGCTTCACCACGCCGAGCAGGTCGAACATCGAGATGATCAGGACCAGGCTGGTGTCCTTGAACATGCCTATGAAGGTGTTGACGATGCCCGGAATGACCAGCTTCAGCGCCTGCGGCAGCACGATCAGGCTCATCTTCTGCCAGTAGCCGAGGCCGAGCGAATCGGCGCCCTCATACTGGCCCTTCGGGATCGCCTGCAAGCCGCCGCGAATCACTTCGGCCATGTAGGCGGCGGCAAACAGCGACACACCGATCAACGCACGCAGATACTTGTCGAAAGTAACGCCCGCGGGCAGGAACAGCGGCAGCATGACGCTGGCGAAGAACAGCACCGTGATCAGCGGAATGCCGCGCACCGTCTCGATGAAGACGATACAAAGCCATTTGATGATCGGCATCTTCGAACGGCGCCCGAGCGCCAGCACGATGCCCAAAGGCAGCGACACCGCAATGCCGACGAAGGAGAGGCTGAGCGTCACGAGAAGCCCGCCCCAGCGCGAGGTCTCGACCACCGGCAGGCCGAACACGCCGCCAAGCAGCAGGAAGAAGGCGACGATCGGCAGCGCTACGAACAACAGCACCGCATTCAATCCCTTGCGCGGCACGCGCGGGATCAGCATCGGCACCAACAGCGCCACGAACAGGATGGCGACCAGGATCGGCCGCCAGCGCTCCTCGATCGGATAGGTGCCGAACATGAACTGGCCGAACTTGGCGTTGACGAAAGCCCAGCAGGCACCGGTCCAGCCGTCGGGCTGGATGCCGCCTTGCGTGACGGTGGTGCAGACGGTGCGATCCGGCCCGGTCCACTGGGCATTGAGGAAGGCCCAGCTGATGACCTGCGGCAGGATCCAAAGCACGATGGCGATGCCGAGGATTGTGAGGACGGTGTCGCCGACCGAACCGATCAGGTTCTTGCGCACCCAGGCATAGGCGCCGCGTTCGGTAGGCGGGGCCGGCTGGGCAAGCGCCATCTCGGTGCGCACCCAGGACATGTCATGTTCCTGCATGGCCCTACCTCTCCACCAGCGCCATTCTGGCATTGACGATATTCATGACAAAGGACGTCACCAGGCTCAGCACCAGATAGGCGATCATCATGATGAAAACGCCCTCCACCGCCTGCCCGGTCTGATTGAGCACCGTGCCGGCGGTGGCGGTAAGGTCCGGATAACCGATAGCGATCGCCAGCGAGGAGTTCTTGGTCAGGTTGAGATACTGGCTGGTGAGCGGCGGGATGACTATGCGCATCGCCTGCGGGATGACCACCAGCCGCAGGATCGGACCGGAGCGGAGGCCGAGCGCCGCCGCCGCTTCGCTCTGCCCTTTGTTGACGCCCCTGATGCCGGCGCGCACGATCTCGGCGATGAAGGCCGCCGTGTAGAAGGAGAGCGCCAGCAAGAGCGACAGGAATTCCGGCTTGACCCAGAAGCCACCGGTCAGGTTGAAGGTCGATTGCTTCGGAAAATCGAAGGTGAGCGGCATGCCGCCGAGCAGGAAGGCCAGCACCGGCAGGCCGACGATAAGTGCGACCGATGTCCAGAAGACCGGAAATTGCTGGCCCGTCGCCTTCTGCCGCTGTCGCGCCCTGTGGGCGACGAACCAGACCATTGCAATGGCGAGCAGCAGTGCGACGCCGATCAGCCAGGAGCCATCGCCCCAAACGGCGCGCGGAAAATAGAAGCCGCGCTGGTTGAGGAACGAGCCGAAAGGCAGGTGGATGCTCTCGCGCGGCGGCGGCAGCACGGCCAGCACGCCGGAATACCAGAAGAAGATGACCAGCAGCGGCGGGATGTTGCGGAAGATCTCGACATAGACCGTGCAGATCTTGCGGATCAGCCAGTTCTGCGACAGGCGGCCGATGCCGATGGCGAAGCCCACGATGGTCGCAAGCACGATGCCGGCGGCGGCGACAATGATCGTGTTGAGCAAACCGACGGCCAGCGCGCGGAAATAGGTCGAATCGGACGTATAGGCGATCGGCGTGTCGGAAATGTCGAAGCCGGCCCTGCTCCTGAGAAAACCGAAGCCCGACGCGATGTGCAGACGCTGGAGGTTTTCGATGACGTTGTGGACGATCCACCAGATCGAACTGAACAGCAGGATCACGACCAGCGTCTGAAAGAACAGGCTGCGAATTCTCGGGTCATTGATGAAGGAGCCGCGACTCGGCTCCTCGCGAAGGATTTCCTGCGAAGCCATGGACCGTCCTCTGGAAAGAGAAACCGGGAGACAGACGACCTGCCTCCCGGATCACGTTTCAATCAGCGGATCGGCGGACCGTATTGCAGGCCGCCCTTGGTCCACAGCGCGTTGATGCCGCGCGCGATCTTGAGCGGGCTGCCCGAGCCGACATTGCGCTCAAACATTTCGCCGTAGTTGCCGACAGCCTTGACGATGTTGACGACAAAGTCGTTGGAGAGGCCGAGATCGGCGCCATACTTGCCGTCCGGTTCAGTGCCGAGAAGGCGCTGGATGTTCGGGTCGGTCGACGCCTTCATCTCATCGACATTGGCCTGCGTGATGCCTGCTTCCTCGGCGTTGAGCAGCGCGAAATACGTCCAGCGCGCGATATGCGCCCACTGGTCATCGCCCTGGCGCACGGCCGGGCCGAGCGGCTCCTTGGAGATGATCTCGGGCAGCACGACATGGTCGGCCGGCGAGGAGAGCGTCAGACGGATACCATAGAGGCCGGACTGGTCTGTGGTGTAAGCATCGCAGCGGCCGGCGTCATAGGCGGCGTTGACCTCTTCAAGCTTCTCGAACACGACGGGGTTGTACTCCATCTTGTTCTTCTTGAAGTAGTCGGCGAGATTGAGCTCGGTGGTGGTGCCGCTCTGCACGCACACGGCGGCGCCCGAAAGCTGCAGCGCGGAATTCACGCCGGGCAGCTTCTTGGCGTTGATCATGAAGCCCTGGCCGTCATAGTAGGTGATGCCGACAAAATCGAGGCCGAGCGCGCTGTCGCGGTTGCTGGTCCAGGTGGTGTTGCGCGACAGGATGTCGATCTCGCCCGACTGCAAGGCGGTGAAACGCTCCTTGGCGCTGAGCGGCGTGAACTTGACTTTGGAGCCGTCACCGAAGACAGCGGCCGCAACGGCGCGACAGAAGTCCGCGTCGATGCCCTTCCAGTCGCCCTTGTCGTCCGGCGCCGAGAAGCCGGCGAGGCCGGTCGAGACGCCGCACTGGATAAAGCCCTTCTGCTTCACGGTATCGAGCGTGCCGGCCGAGGCGGCAGACGCCATGAACCCGAGCGCGGCGACGCCAAGAATGCCGATTGCAATGTGTTTCATGACCCACAGACCCTTTTCTGTTACAGGCGCCCCTATTGCCAGGCGACGCTTGATCTTTTTTCGTTTGTGAATGCAGCTCCCACTCCAAGGCCCACTCCCGGGACCCGCATCGGTTGCCGATGCGCTGCCTCCCATTCACGAAACGCATCGAAGGCGATTATTCCTGTGAGGTCAAGGGAAATGACCGATTCCAGGGAGGTTTGGAAAGCAATTGGCGCAAATGCCTGAATTGCGGACAAGAGCACATGAAACCGGCAGGCCGTGCGAACAAATCAGCCAAGTCGCGCCGTCGCGAGTCCGTGGTCCGGCGATAGAATCCGCTGCGGCACTAGCGGTGCTCTACTGGGCTTGTGCGCCTTTGGATTGGCCCAGCGGAAGACCGGCTTTTGGCGGGCCGGGCGCGGTTGCGCCGGCTTTGCCGCCGCTTTATGGCTGGTCCCCTGACATCATTCGATAGGCGACGAACCATGGCTAGAGACGGCATCGAGATGGGCATCAACACGCTGCTTGCCCATTCCGGCAACAACCCGCGCGACTATTTCGGCTTCGTCAACCCGCCGGTCGTGCATGCCTCGACAGTGCTTTATCCCGACGCCGCTTCGATGGCTGGGCGCAGCCAGAAATACACTTACGGCACCCGCGGCACCCCGACGATGGACGCGCTGACGCTCGCCGTCGATGCGCTGGAAGGCTCGGCCGGCACGATCGCGGTGCCTTCCGGACTGGCGGCGGTGACGGTGCCGCTGCTCACCTTCCTTGCCGCGGGCGATCACTTGTTGATCGTCGACAGCGTCTACCACCCGACGCGCCACTTCGCCGACACGATGCTGAAGCGGCTCGGCGTCGAGATCGAATATTACGAGCCGCGCATCGGCGCCGGCATCGCTTCGCTGATCAAGCCAAACACAAAGGTGGTGTTCACCGAATCGCCGGGATCGAACACTTATGAGGTGCAGGACATCCCGGCGATCTCCAAGGCGGCACATGCGGCGAACGCCATCGTCATGATGGACAACACCTGGGCGACACCGCTCTATTTCAAGCCGCTCGACCATGGCGTCGACATCTCGATCCACGCGGCGACGAAATATCCGGCCGGTCATTCCGACGTGCTGCTCGGCCTGGTTTCGGCCAACGACGCCTGCTGGACAAAGCTTTATGATGGGTTTTGCGCGTTGGGCTGCTGTTCCGGTCCCGACGATATCTACCAAGTGCTGCGCGGCCTGCGCACGATGGGCGTGCGGCTCGAGCATCACCGCAAGAGCGCGCTCGACATCGCGCGCTGGCTGGAGGAGCAGCCTGGCATCGCGCAGGTGCTGCATCCGGCGCTGGAAAGCCATCCCGACCATGCGCTCTGGAAGCGCGATTTCTGCGGCTCGAGCGGAGTCTTCTCGATCGTGCTCAACAGCGGCGGCCAGAAGGCCCAGCACGCCTTTCTCGACGCGCTCAAGATCTTCGGCCTCGGTTATTCCTGGGGCGGCTATGAAAGCCTCGCCGTTCCGGTTTTCCTCGGCGACCGCATGCTTGCCAGAGGCTCGTATGCCGGCTCGCTGATCCGTCTGCAGGTCGGGCTCGAGGATGTCGAAGATCTCAAGACCGACATTCTGCGCGGACTCGCGGCGGCCGCCGCAGCCGGATGACAGGATGATCGGCACGGAATCCGCACCGGCGGCAGACAAGCCCCGGTCGAAGCGGTAGCATGGGGTCGTGCAGCCAGCTCGGGAACCTTTTGTCGGCAGGCGCATCCAACCGTGGATGCAACATCTGTCGGGAGATCGGGCGCGATGATAAAGCCCGCCATCGAAACCGCCGAGGTCGGTACGACCGAAGCCGGCGACATGGCATTGGTTCGCCGGGCGCTTGCGCGCGATCCGAATGCGTTCCGTGCCATCATCAAGACGTACAACCAGCGACTCTACCGCATCGCGCGCGGCGTGGTGCGAAACGACGCGGAGGCCGAGGACATCGTGCAGGAGGCCTATTTGCGCGCCTTCGCCAGTCTCAGCAGCTTTCGCGGCGAGGCTTCGCTCTCCACCTGGCTGTCGCGCATCGTCATCAACGAAGCGCTCGGCCGGCTGCGCAAGCGCAAGCGCGTCGCGGCCATGCATGAGAACCCGGAGGCGCAGATCATCCGGTTTCCCTTGAATCCAACCGACTTGAACCCAGGCGACGATCCGGAGCGGACGATGGCGCAGCGGCAGATTCTGAGGCTTGTCGAACGGGCGACCGACAGCCTTCCCGATGTCTATCGCACCGTGTTCGTCGCCCGCGTCATCGAGGGCCTGAGCATCGAGGAAACCGCCGATTTTCTCGGCGTGAGGCCCGAGACGGTGAAGACCAGGCTGCACCGGGCGCGAACGCTGGTGCGAAAGGCACTGGACGACGAGATCGGTCCGGTGCTGCTCGACGCCTTCCCCTTTGCAGGCCGGCGTTGCGAGCGGCTGACGCAGGCGGTGATGAAAAGGCTGGATTTCGAGGTCTAACTTTCCCGGGAACGTTTTGACGCGTCCGGCATCCAATCTACCGTCAACCTCAAATGAAGCCCGAGGCCAGCGCCGTCGGGCGAAGGAGATGCCATGTTCATGCGATCAACCGCCGCCCTCGCCGCTCTTTTCTTCGTGAGCACGGCGCCACTGGCGCTAGCCGCCGAAAAGCCCACCGATCCGCAGATCGCCCACATTGCCTATACGGCCGGCACGCTCGACATCGAAGCGGCCAAACTGGCGATCAAGAAGTCCAAGAACAAGGAGGTCGTCGACTTCGCCAAAGACATGGAGCGCGACCACGAGGCGGTGAACAAGCAGGCGCTCGACCTCGTGAAGAAGCTGAAGGTCACGCCCGAGGACAACGACACCAGCAAGGCCCTGACCAAGGCTGCGAAGGAAGAAGACGCCAAGCTGGCGAAGCTCAAGGGTGCCGCCTTCGACAAGGCCTATATCGAGAACGAAGTGGCCTATCACAAACAGGTCAACGGCGCGCTCGAAACCTTGCTTATCCCCTCGGCAAGCAATGCCGAACTGAAGGACCTGCTGGAGACCGGCCTCAAGATTTTCCGGGGGCATCAGCAACATGCCGAACACGTCGCCGGCATGTTGAAATGAGGCTGCTATTGCTTTGTTTTGAGGCAATTCCTGACGGAAGGCTACGGCGAAGTCGCTGCGCCCAACCGTTTCACACTTTTCCAGGAATTGCTTTGCTCACTCTGGCGCTGGCGCTCATCGCATCGCCGGCGTTCGCGGGGACGATCGAGATAACGATCGACAAGCTGGTCTTCTCGCCCGCAAACATTCAGGCCAAGGTCGGCGATACGATCGAGTGGACGAACAAGGACGTGATCGCCCACACCGCGACGGTGAAAGGCGGCTGGGACGTGATGATCCCGGCAAAGTCGAAGGGCAAGGTTACGCTGAAGGCGGCGGGAACAGCGGACTATTTCTGCCGCTTCCATCCCAACATGAAAGGCCATGTCGAGGTGGCGCCCTAGCTATCCGAGAGCGAGGCGCGCGCAGCGCCTCGCTTGACCTTGCAGCAATCCTCCCATGCCCCAGCCTCAGCGCCGCGCGCCGCACTCGCACACTTTCGCCTAGGCCAGACATTCGGGCGAATTGCCGAACCGACTCTGCAAACCGTCGTAAAGGCTTGGCGCGATTGAGAAAGCCGAGGCCGCTGGCGGCGCGTCCTGCGCGGATCGCTGTGCAATAATATTCCCTTCAGCGGCGAATCTACGGATTGGTTTGGCTTTCAAATCCGCGGCTTCAGCGGCATTGCGGGCAACGCAATTCCACCTCTTCGATCCAGGGCCTGCCATGGCGTTTCGCCTTTTCGTTCCGATCCTTGCTGGCGCGACGCTTCGCGAGCGGCTGCTTGCCTGCATCGGCGCTACCATCGGTATCGCGCTCACCGGCATGATCAGCGGGCTCGCCATGGGTAGCGGCCCGCTTGTGGCGATGCTGGTGGCGCCAATGGGCGCTTCGGCGGTGCTGCTCTTTGCCGTTCCCTCGAGCCCGCTGGCGCAGCCCTGGTCGATCATCGGCGGCAACACGATTTCGGCGCTGGTTGGCGTGACGGTGGCGCATTTTGTGCATGACACGGTGATCGCCTCCGGCCTAGCGGTGGCACTGGCGATCGCCGCCATGTCGTTCACGCGCTCATTGCATCCGCCGGGCGGCGCAGCGGCGCTTACCGGCGTGCTCGGCGGGCCGGCCGTAGCCGCCGCGGGCTTCCTGTTTCCCTTCGTGCCGGTAGCACTCAACTCGACCATCCTGGTTGCGCTCGGCTTCCTTTTCCACAAGCTGTCGCGGCGCAACTATCCCCATGTGCACGTGCCCACCGCCCGCGGCCACGGCACCGCCGACCGGCCGCCGGCCGAGCGCGTCGGCTTCCGGCCCGAGGATGTCGACGCCGCCCTCTCGGCGCTCGACGAGACCTTCGACATCGACCGTGACGACCTGGAGCGCCTGCTGCGCCAGGTCGAGTTGCAGGCCATGGTGCGCTCGCAGCGTACGCTGCTTTGCAAAGACATCATGTCGCGCGATGTGATCTCCGTGGCGGAAAAGGCCTCGGCCGACGACGCGCGCAAACAGCTGATCGACCACAATATCCGCACCTTGCCGGTGATCGACGCGGACGGTCGGCTCTCCGGCGCGGTCGGCCTGCGCGAGCTGACAAGGGCGACCGACACGGTCAAAGGGGTGATGTCTAAGGCCGGCACCGCCCTTCCCGACACCCCGGCGATGAGCCTGCTACCGGTGCTGACCGACGGGCGAAGCCATGCGGTGGTGATCGTCGATGCCGAGCGGCGCATCCTCGGCCTGATCACCCAGACCGACCTGCTCGCGGCCGCCGCACGCCTGCAGCAGGCAGACAGGGTGCCGTTGAAGGCGGTGGCCTAAGCAAGGCCCTCACCCCGGCAAGCCGACTGCCAGGTCGAGACGCTGCCGCCGGTCATGTCGCCGCGGCGCCCTCGATCAGGCGGTCCGAAGGGACAGCGTCTTCAGGCCCAGGCCAGCCAGGCGGTTCCGGCAAGAAGCGTCACCAGCGTCAGCGGCAGGCCGACCTTAAAGAAAGCCGAGAAGGAAAGCTCCTTGCCGGCAGCTTTTGCCTGCTCGGCGACGATTAGATTGGCAACCGAGCCGAGCAGCGTGAAATTGCCGGCAAGCGTCGAGCTCATCGCCACGACCAGCCAGGCGCGCGCCGGGTTTTCCAGCCCAGGAACGAAGGGCCGGAGCGCCAGCACCGCCGGCACATTGCTCATGATGTTGGAAAGCACCGCGGTGAAGCCGGAGAGCCGCCAGACATCGTCGAGTCCGATGTTCTTGGCCCAGGCGATCATGTCGGGCGTGAGCAAGGTGCGCTCGGCACCCGCCACCACCACGAACAAGCCGGCGAACATGAAGAGCAGCGGTCCGTCGATCTCGCGGTAAATGCGCCGCGGCTTGATTGCCCGCGTGACCAGCAGGAAGGCGCCGGCAATGAGCGCCGCCTTCGCGACGGGAACGCCGGCGAAAAAGGCGAGCGCCAGCAACACGCAGACGATGGTGGCCTTCAGCACCTGCCCGGGCAGCATGCGGCCGCGATAGACTTCCGGGCTGAGTTCGGCAGGGCGGGAGAATTCGGCCCGGTAGACGATGCGCACGATGACGATGACGCAGAGCAGGCCGAACAGCGCCACCGGCGCGAGCGCCAGCGTGAAAGCCGGATAGGAAATGCCGGACAGCGCACCGATCACCATGTTCTGCGGGTTGCCTGTGATGGTGGCGACGCTGCCGCAGTTCGAGGCCGTGCAGGTAGCGATGAGATAAGGCACCGGGTTGCGGTTGATGACTCGTGTGACGTGCACGACGATCGGCGCCATCACCAGGCAGATCGCGTCATTGACCAGGAAGGCCGAGAGCGCGCCGGTCAGCAGCGTCACCATTACCAAAAGCATGAAGGGCGCGTGGGCATGCTCGATGGCAAAGCCGCCGAGCGCCCGAAACGCGCCCGAGACCTTCAGATGCGCCACGACGATCATCATGCCGAGCAGCAAGGTTATGGTGTCGAAATTGATGGCTCTGTAGGCATCCTCGATGCCGATCGCGCCGATGGCGATCATGGCGGCGCCGCCCAGCAACGCGATGCCGGCGCGGTCGAGCCGCAGGCCCGGAATACGGCCGACGGCGACGCCGGCATAGGTGAGCACGAGGATGAAAAGCGCGCCCGCGCCGGTCCATGTCATTGCAAGAAGGTTCCCTTTGCGTGCCCTGATCCGTCGACGCATCGGGCGGCACCACATTTAACAACGCCAGCGCAAAGGGAAAGCGCACAAGCGCGTGAAAGCCTTATGTCGCTTTCTCGCCTTTCACATTCATAAACCCTAATGTAAAGAATAGTGAATTAACATATGTGACCGATAATCCAGGCGTTGGGGACTAAACGGATGAACACGGTCGTTGAGGCGGAACATGGCGTCCCGTCACGGGAGGAACTGATGCGTCCGCAGGAATGCTCCCGCTGTCACGGGGCCAAGAAGGTTTTCGTTTGCGCGCGCTGGCTGAGCTCGAACGGCCATTGCTGCCCAGAGGGCACGCACCGGCTGAATTGTCCGGGACACAGTATAGTGTGCCTCGAATGCAGTGGGCGCGAGGGCTAGCGGGATTCGCGGATCGGCCGCCGGTCGACCGCAACGCCGCCGAATCCTGTTCGGTGGCAGCAATGATCATCTGACTGCGATGCGCCCTGCGACGGCAAATGCTTCCGCTCCTTGCCGTCGTCGCGCTGATCGCCGCCTAGCCCGCCAAAACTAGCCGAAACGCAGATCGGGAACCGCGACGCCAGCCGCGAGGCAACCGCCCGGCGGCGAAGCTGAGGGACGCGCTGGCGACACTCTGAGGCCTGGTCGCATCGTGGGCCGTCAGATGCGGCCGAGCAACACCAGGATGATCACGATGACCAGGACGAGTCCGAGGCCGCCGCCGCCATAATAGCCGGTGCCGTAGAAAGGCCCTCCGCCTAAGCCGCTGAAGCCGCCAAGCAGGGCAAGAATGAGAATGATGATGAGAATCGTGCCGAGGCCCATGGTTTCTTCCTCTCTGACAGTGCGATCCCGCGCATTGCTATCGAGGAAGTGAACTCGCAAGCCGCGCGCATGTTCCGCCGACGTCGAAGCCGGCTTCTGCTTTCGGACGACACGATCGGTGGCTCAATCCGCTTGGAACCATTTCGCAGCCGGCAACGTTGGAGCCTGCCCATCCGGGCAATCTTGATAAGAAGGCAGGCAAATGGGCGTATCGATCCTTATCGGCATATTGATCACTTTCCTGGTGGTGATCCTGGTGCTTTACCTCGTGCAACGCCTGCCGCTCGATGCCCGCGCGCGCCAGATCGCGCAGATCATCGTCATCATCATCGGAATCGTTTCGCTGCTCAAATATCTTGCGGTGTTCTAGCCGCGATCCATATTCGACACCCGGAAACTTCAAAAACCTGGCGTCCCCATGAGAACCCTGTTGATTGCACTTGCCGTAGGCAAAATGTTGTGCGCCGGCCCAATGTTGTGCACCGTGAGCGCCGCCTACGCCCGGCCGGACACACGCGCGATGACTTGCGAGCAGACGCAGACGCTGATCAAAAGTGATCGTGCCGTGGTCTTGAGCACAGGCGCGGATACTTATGACCGATTCGTTCGGCAATTCGGCAATGAGTGCGACTGGCCGGAAGTGCCTGTGTCGACGACGGTTCCGACCAAAGACGGCGAGTGCCGCGTCTATCGGTGCGAGGAGCCGATCAACCTCCCCGACTGACCGTGCTTCTTGCACGCAGGCGTGGAACCATCGCAACTTGTTGCGGGTTTTAGCAGCGGGCAGCGGGACCTGCCGGGGCGAGCGAAATTGGCTCTGTGCATAGCCGCAGGAGGAACAGCAATGCCTGAAATCGCGCGCAGCGGGAGTTGCCTGTGTGGCGGGGTGCAGTTCCGCGTCACTGGGGAGCCGCTCCGGGTCGGCCTCTGTCACTGCAAGGACTGCCGCAAGACAAGCGGATCGGCCTTCCATGCCTACGCCGTATGGCCGCTAAAAGCGTTCGAAACCACCGGCATCACCAGCAGCTATGGCGCTCGGAGCTTTTGCCCCACCTGCGGAAGCCGCGTTCCGTTCGTTGGCCACGACGAGGCCGAAGTGACGATCGGTAGCCTGGACGTTGCGCCAACCGAAGGGCTGGTGCCGAGCTATGAACTCTGGATCGGACGCCGCGAGCCCTGGTTGCAGGCCCTGCCCACGGCGCGCCAGTTCGAGCATGACCGGATCGCCGATGATTCGGCCGCAAGCGCTGAAGCCGACCTGGAGCCGCGGCAAAGACTGGCTTAGGTTGATCTCTTGGCAGACTTTAGTCTGAACGACAGAGACCTTCAGTCTGGTGACGGCTTCGGACGTCCGGGAGGACGCCCAGCCGCGGACTGATATGCGCGGGCTTTTCTCGAAGTTTCGCGTTTTTCAACCACCGGTCGGTTTGCCGGTCAATCGGCTGACGCTAGCATTTGGAGATGCTGCAAATATGAGGCGGCAAGCCGGCTTGTGGCTCCCTGCAGCAGCACGCAAAGAGTTTTATTCTTTTTACAAAATATAAGAATTTTCAACCATGCCTCTTGCGGAAATACAGCCTCCGGGGTTGTTTCGCCTGCTTGTCCGCCGCGTTTTCGCGTAAAACGCCAAGCGGCAGTTGCAACATCAAAGTGAAAATTCTTTCGGCTCGAGAAATTTTTCTTCGCCGTCTTTCCGGTTATATCAGCATGACATCCCCGAATTGCCAGTGGCAGCAAGTCTTATGACTTCCGGCCTTGTACAAAAGGCCATGTTTGTTTCTTACCGTTTTTGCGACATAGTGCTGCCAAAGCTTGAAACCGGACGGGGCGGTTTTCATGACGTCGGCGCCTGAACACGGCCGCAACATGCACATGCGGTATCCACCGATCGACGGGTTCTGGACCTGGGACATCAAGCGCGACCGCGTTTATGGCGACGCCAATCTTTCAGATTATTTCGGTCTGACACTCGATGAGTTCTCTCATGGCGCTTCGCTTGAACGATGCATGCAAAGCATCGATCAGGACGATCGTTCACGGGTTCGGCTGGCGATCCGCAAGGCCGTGGAGCGCAGGTCCGCATTCAGGGAGGTCTATAGGGTCCATTCCGAGAAGATGGGGTTGCGCAAGATCCTGGCCGTCGGCCAATGCTATGTTGACGGGACAGGCGAGGCAGCGCTCTATCCCGGCTGGTTCGTCGATTTGACGGACGACGCCGCGTGCGAAGAGCAGGCGCTGCGCGAGATCCGCAACCATGTCGGGCAAGCCAAGGACCTAGCGCGGTCGATCGGACACGACCTGATGTCCTATCTCCTGGATAACATCGAGGAAGAGGTCGAGCAGCGGCTTAGCGCAAGGCTGGGGAGGCGAAGATCGTCTTGAAGCAGCTTTCGCCGATTGCTCGCGGGTCAATTTCGCTTGCCGTGCCGGCCGACTTCAGCCACGACCATGCGCGCAAAATGCGACTGGGGCGACCGGCGCTCTATGAGCTTGGCCCGCTCCAGGGCTGCATCGCCGTAAAATTCGATCAACACGCCGGCAGCCTTGGCGGCGTCGGCTTTCAATCGGCCGAAATCGGCCTGCCCGCTCTCGCTTGGGGGCTCGCTCCTGGCGATCACGTCAAGCATGGCTTGCAACTTGTCAGGAGTGCTGCCCTCGTCTTCGTGCATGGTCGCCATCCGATTGGGCGCGTAAAATATCGACATTTCCGCGCGATGTCCAACAGCTTCGTTGATCGGGCGTCCTCAGTGCAACCGAGTACAGCTTCACCGCGAGCGAGGCGATAATCTTCGTACAAGCATAGTGAGCCAAACTTACCGCACCGACATTTGGGGGCACCCATGGACCAGCCTAGCAAAATGGAAAACCTGCAATTTGCGCAGGGAATCCTGCGAGAACTTCGCCAGAAGGCGGAGGCCGATGGCGAGAAGCTTCTGACCTACCTGATCGACATGGCTTATCTCGAAGCCAGCGACCGCATCCGCGCCCACTGGATCGGCAACCACGAACACGAAGGCCGCCGAGCCAAGGGCTAAGGCCCGCCGGGCCGGGACAACCAGCCGGAACGCAAAAAAGCCCGCCATGCCTTCCGGCACGGCGGGCAGATCAAAGCGTGTGAAGACTATGTCAACACACCGCGGTCGCTGATTATGACGCGGCCGCCTGTTGACGAACCGGAAGCTTCCAGCCCGGCCGTGCGAAATGGCAGGTGTAGCCGTTGGGATAGCGCTCGAGATAGTCCTGATGCTCGGGCTCGGCTTCCCAGAAGGGCCCGACCGGAGCGAGCTCGGTGACGACCTTGCCAGGCCACAGGCCGGACGCGTCGACATCGGCTATCGTGTCCTCGGCGATCCGTTTCTGTTCATCGCTGGTATAGAAAATCGCCGAGCGATAGCTCGCGCCGATATCATTGCCCTGGCGGTTCTTCGTCGTCGGATCGTGGATCTGGAAGAAGAATTCGAGCAGCGTGCGGAAGCTGGTCTTGGCCGGATCGAAGATGATCTCGATCGCCTCGGCGTGGGTGCCGTGGTTGCGGTAGGTGGCGTTGGGGACATCGCCGCCGCTGTAGCCCACTCGCGTCGAGATCACGCCGGGCAAGCGCCGGATCAGATCCTGCATGCCCCAGAAGCAGCCGCCGGCAAGGACCGCACGCTCGGTGGAAGAAGCCATGTCGTACCTCCTTTGGATTGCTCCATAGATAGGCGTTGCGCCTGGATTCTTCCAGCGGCTCGAGCGGGCAAACCGCTGATACCGTCATCTTGGTATCGTGTGGACGATCTCCCGGTCGATGTCTCGATGCCTGCACGGTGTCGGTCCGCCGCGATCAGGAATCCGGCGTTTGTTTGAATCTTCGCACGACCACCTCGAAAACGATGTCCGAGATCCACATGGCCGAGACTCCGATGAGGAAGGCTGCGGCGAGCGTGGTGGTGTCGTCGGCGGCGGGAATTGGCAGGCCGCTTGCCCGGACCCAAGCGACGACAGGCAATGTCAGATAGGCGGCGGCCAAGGCGCCGCAGATGGGCGAGGCAATCATCTCGCGCAGCTTGTAGCGATGGCGCGACAGCGCCCGCAGCACGCCGCCGGCGAGCCCCGCTGCCACGACCTGGCCCTTGATGCCGAGAAGATCGAAGATGTCATGCATCACGGCCTCCAGCCGCAGAGTTTTTCGCCCTTGCGGTTGTGCGCAAGCAGCGCCCTCGCCTCCTGGTCGGACAAGGCATCGACCGCGCTGGCAGAGAGGCGCATCGGCGGCGCGACGGCGCAGAAGCTGCCCCTGGCCGTCGTGCAGCCGGCGAGCGCGGCGACGATGGCGGCGACGATCAATCCCTTGCCCATGACTTCAGCTCCTTTCTGACCGCGTCAGCCGGCAAAGCGCCGACATCGTTGTCGACCTGGTCGGCGACATCCCGGGCCGCGGCCTCGGCGTCGGCCTGCTTGCTGCGCTCAGCCCTTGCGCCTGCGAGGCGCTGGCGGAAGCCCCAGCCGAGCGCGCCGACAAGGCCGGCTCCGATCGCCAGGATTGTCGGATTGGTGAGAAGCCATGCCAGCAGCGCGCTCATAGCAGCGCTCCGATGAGAAGACCGGCGACAAAGCAGGCGGCGCCGATAACGACATACGGGCTGGCGGCTTCGATACAGGCGGTGAGCAGAGCTTTCAGATTTTCCATGGTCAATGCTCCCAGCCGAACCGGCGCGCGAGCAGATGCCACCACTCGGCCGCGGCGGCGATGGCAAGACCGAGGCCGGTCTCCAGCGCCATTTGAATGTCGGGATCGGCAGAGAATGCCGAGGCGTCGTCGGCGCCCAGAAGGCCGCGCGCGACAAGCACGCCCGCGCAATAGCGCAGGGCGACGCGGATGATAACGGCAGTCATCGGCAGAGCACTCCGAAAAGATTGCAAGGAAGATGCGCGGTCCAGGCGATGAGCGAGCCGAGCGCCAGCGCGATCAGGGTGAGAATGCCGGCTACCTTGGCACCCGATGCGGATTTGTGTGGCAGAGTGGGCGCCTCGCCGGCGGCAGGCAATCCGACGCCGGCAGACGCTGCGGCTAGCGGGACGTCATCGGTGGATGCCGGCCTCGGCGAAGCGTATCCCTCAGTCGCCGACGGCGCGGCCGACATCAGCAGCGCCTGCCGGCGCACGGAGGCGACTCGGACGCTCCAGCCCCGGCCGAAGCTCGGCCAGGTCGATAGTTTTTCCAGGAAGGCGAGCCGCGCGTCGCACAGCGCATCGATGACGACGCCGGCGGGTTTTGCCCTCACCGCCGCCAGCGTGGCCGGGCCAATGCGGCCATCCTGAACAACACCGAGCACACCTTGAAGATACTTCGCCGCCCTGCCCGGCCCGCTGTTCACGGCGAAGTCGAAGAGCGCGTAGTCGATGCCGCCGGGGAGCTGAGCGCCCACCACAGCATCCCAATAGAAACGGCGGTAGACGGTGGCGACTTGGTCATCCGAGATGGCGCGCAGATCGGCCTTCGTGGCGTCTGCTTTGACGTAGCGGCGGAAATTGGCGAGCGTAACGCCCTTCATGGTCGCACCGCCGGGGTCGGCGGGGTTGTCGGACCAGCCGCCTTCGGAGGTGAGGACGAGCGAAAGGGCACGCGCAAAGTTGCGGTCCATGGGGGTTCCTTTCCGCCGGGAGGGGCAGTCAATGTTGGCTTTGATGGGGAAGCTGCTAAACTGTGCGCCAAACAGAGACTGGCGCGCGAAATGGAAGAGAACCTGCGAGCAGGCGAAATACTGGATGGCGAGACCTTATTAAGCGAGGAGCCAAACTTGCTCCTGTGGGCGCTGGTCGGATCGCTTGTATTGAATGTTGTTTTGGGGGTGGCGCTAGCCGGCTTTTATTTCGGACTGGTCAACTAGTCCCCAGGCCTTGTCGTCGCGTCGGCCAGCGTACCCGATAACGTGAACCCGCCACCCCCGCCTTTGTTGGTCGGCCATCCCGAAGTGGGGCCGCTGAGACGGATCAAAGGTGTCCCCAGAGCCGCGACCGCCACGGCTGGGTCAACTGGCTTCTTGATGGAATCGATGAACAGTCGCCTATTAGCTACTACCGAAAGGTCGAGGTAAGTCGGCCACACCAGCAAGTCAGCCATATCGCCCGGATATTTCAAATTTCCCGTTCCGCCGCCGCTTATGAACCAGTCGACCAGCGTCCAATCGACGGTCGATCCAGTCGCGTACGTTGGCACCGTCGCCAAATCGGAAACGTCATTCATGTACAGCCAGCGAGTCGCTGTGCTGGCGAGCTGGAATGACACCAAGAAATGACACCAACCCGACGCCACAAAGTACGACGCGGAAGAACGCATGTCGCCGATAACGGTCCCCGATGAGTTGCTGACAGAAGCTTGAACAGCCCCGGAGCCTCCCAGCGCCAAGAACACACGAGAACCCGTCGCCCCCGCTACCCCAATACCGCCAAGTGCGGTTCCTGATACCGCGTCAGATGATTTTTTGAACCAAAGCGAGGCCAACAACGAATTGCCGTCCACTGCGCCGGTAAGCCCTCCGCCGCGCGAAAGGACGGTGGTCGTGCCGTCGAAATTGACGGCATTCGCCCGATAGCGCGGCCGGGCTGTGGCCGGGATGATGCCGGGCAGCATCCTACAGGCCCAGCCCCAGCACGGACTTCAGCTCGCTGATCGACACATCGAAATTCGCCAGCATGGTGCCCACCTTCTCCTCTGCCGTCGGCGGCTCCGGTGGCGGCGGGGTGTCCTCGATTTCGTAGACCTGCTGGATCACGCCATCGGTTTCCACATAGGACGGTGCGCCGACAACCTGTTTTCCTTCCGGCACTATGAACGGCACAGCAATCCTGCCGCCCAGCGCCTCGACTTCGTCGATCGTCCAAAGGCCCTGGTCGTAGAAGCAGCGCAGGCTGTCGCCGTTCATCTGGATTTCAACAGGATAAGGATCGCATGGCGTCTCCACTTGCCGGCCATCCCCGTAGATGGCGGTATAGGTACCGACCATCTGGGTCACGATCGAGGAGGCGTGCCACTCCTGCCAAAGGTCATTGATCTTACGAACGAGAAGGGACATCGGGTTCTCCTGTTAGGTTCTCAAAACGCTGGTGATGACAAGGCGGCTCGCCGTGTCGACAAAGCCGGCCAGGAAGACGGTTTCCGTCGTCTGGATGGTGATCGGAAAGCTCTCGACGCCGGCCGCTGGCACAAGATTTGCGCTTAGGCTCACGGTGCGTGCGGACGTCACGGCGGTGATCTTGAGCACGAAGCCGAACTGGGGCACCGCATTTGTCGGATTGCCGATCGTGACGTTCGTCGACGCAGCCAACGAAGCGTTGTTGCCAAGCGACATATCCCACGAGACCGACGCGCCGGACGTAAGTGTCTGGTAGGCTACGGTCGACTTTAATGCGGCCGCCGTGAGAAGCTTGCTTGCCGTGCCGAGCTGGAATTCGCTGTTCGACGCGATCGCCGCCGAAGCGAGCATGGCATAGGTCACCAGCCCGGCCGGCACCATGCCTGCCGTCAACTGGCCGAAACCCAGCGCCGAGGACACGCGCCGCAGCAGAGTGTCATCCGACCCGGCCGCGATATCCGCGCGCGTGCCGCTCGAATTGGCCGATCGGCCGAGGACCGACACCGCAGCGCTGTCAGCCAGGGTGTTCAGTGCTATGGCGTTCGCCGGCGGACTGAAGGTGCCGGTGAAAGAGGCATTGACTTTCGGCGCCAGGCTTGCCACCGCCACGCCGCTGTCCTTCACCAGCTTGCCCGTCGTGCCGTTGAATGTGGCGATGTTGTCGGCCGCGGCCGAGGCCGGCCCTGCCACAAGGCTTCCCACTGCCACGCCACTGTCCTTACCGGCCTTCCCCGTGGTGCCGGCGAAGGTGACGATGTTATCGGTCACCGAGGAGGCCGGGCCTGTGAAGTCACCCACGCCGGTGCCATCCGCGCCCTTGTCGCCAGCGCGGGTGAAGATCAGCCAGATGCCGTCGGTGCTGGTCGGCAAAGTGCCGGCGCCGCTGACATAGGCGAGCGTAAGCTTTCGATAGCGTGTCGCGGCCATGAGATCGTCACGCAGCTTCATCACTTGGCCGTTCTTTCGATGAAAAAGCCTGAATTCCTCAAACCATGCGTGAAGGGTGGAAAACACCTTGAAGCGGCCGGACTGCATGCGGTCGAGCATTTCCATCAGCCCGGCCTCGACCGAAACCGAACCGTCGGCGAAGCGGGCGTGGCTGGTCAGCATGTTCAGCCCGTGGGCGGCATATTGCTTTGCCAGCGCCACACCGGCGCCTTCCAGCGTTTCGCGGCGGCCATCGCGCGGCCAAGCGAAGGGCAGCCAGTCGCCCCAGCCCTTCAGCGCCAGCGCCTGCATCGCCGGCGTCTGCTGCGAAGCCCGGTGAGCTTTCGTCACATAGACGACATCCGCTTCGGTATCCCAGGCAAGCTCGACCGCGGCCGACGGATGGTCCCAGCCGAAATCGAGCGCGCCGATGCGCGGCCACCACCGCGGCAATTTGAACGGCTCGCAGGCGATCGTCTCCTCCGCCACCGGAAAGATGCGGCCTGAGCCGAGAACAGGGATACCTTTCGCGCGGGCTTCGCGCTCATGCTCGGGATAGGCCGCGACGATCTCGGCGCGCTGCCCGGGCGAATAATGTCCGGCATCGTCGATGGTCATGAAGGTAACGTGGCGGGACATGGCAAACCTTTCCCTTCTCCCCTTGTGGGAGAAGGTGGATCGGCGCGCAGCGCCGAGACGGATGAGGGGTGTTCCAGCGGAGAGACGCGCTGGCGTTCCCTGGAGCACCCCTCATCCGGCCGCTTCGCGGCCACCTTCTCCCGCAAGGGGAGAAGGAAAGAACTTCACGTCGCGATGTCGTTCACCGGCGCCAGCGGCGCGGGAAGCGCGGTCTCGCCAAGCCCACGGCGCAGCTCGATCTCGATGTCGCGGCAGATTTGCGAGATCGGCACGTCGTTGGCGTTGCCCTCGAACGGATTGGCGCTGCTTTCGCCGACCAGGTCCAGCGACATGTAGACCCAGCCCAGCAGCGCGCTGAACGGGATGGTCAGCCAGATCGAGATCCAGCCGAGCACGCCGCCCAGTTTGGCCATGTCGGCAAAGACCGGAACGACGCCGAAGGGCAGCAAGGTGCAGAAGATGATCATGAACATCGAGCTCACGATCGCGTATTGCCGGGGATAGGGATTGTTCTTGATGCGATCGCAACGCGCCTGCTGGTCCTGGAAGTCGCGTATCAGCTTGATCAATTCGGAATAGACCTGCGTCGGAACGGCTGAGCTCTTCAACAAGCCGTTGACCTCGGCCAATTGCCTGTCGAGAAGTTCTATCGCCGGCTGCGGCGATTTCAGCACGCTTGCGGCTTCCTCGCCCAACAGGCTGCGCAGTTCCTCGGCAAGCGACGTCTTGTCCTCCTCAATGTGATAGCGGCGGCGCCGGAACTCGATGTTGGCCGCTTTCGCCAGCGATTCCCAAGGCATCGGCCGCCGCAGCGAAAAGCGCAGCGCCGTCAGCCAGGCGAGATGGCGGCAGATCAGCCGCCGGGCGGCGGCCGCATCCATGAAATCGCGGCAGAAGCCGGACAGCATCCGGCTGCTGGCGGTGATCTGCGAGAAGGCCTGCAGAGCCTCGTTGGCGCGGGTGAAGACCTGCGAATTCTTGAATCCGGCGACGAGCGACACCGTGGTGCCGAGCACCAGCACGACCGACCATGGCACCGAGAAGCCCGCGGTCGCCGGAAGGCGGTAGGCGGCGATCGCCAACCCGCTCACCACCATCATGTAGATGACGCTGCGCCGCGACCAGAGCGCGAAGTCCAGCAACCGGTAAGAACGGCCTACATACATTCCCGAAGTCCCTTACGGCATTCAAATCGCGCGACCGCGCGCTCGCGCACCATAAGCGGTGGAAATCGTTTTGACAGGGCCTACGGCAAGCTCCAGTTCGTCGCCCCCACGCAAGTGAGGGAGAGATGGCGCGGCGAAGCGGCGACGGAGTGGCGGCAGCGCCGGTCTTCGATGCAAGAGCGGAAAGCTATTCGTAGAGCTTATCGCCCTACGAAGCCCCCTCTCCGGCCGCTGCGCGGCCACCTCTCCCCCCGCCTTGCGGGGGCGAGGAACCCAAATCCTGAACCGCCTCCGCGCTCAAAAACCGCAGCACCACGTCGCTCATGCCGAGCAGCGGCGTGAACGTGACGATCGTGATGCCGTCCGTGGCATTCGTACGGGTGAGGCCCTCGGAATAGATATCCAGCGGCGGCTCCTCGTCGAACCAAACGCCGTGCAGCGTCTCGCCCTGCCATTTCTCGCGGCCTTTTTCGTAGCTCTTGAAAGACAGCACGCTCTCGCCGGTCTGCACGTCGCCGCCACCGCCCCAGCGCACGACGACGCTGTCCAGCGCTCCCGGCGCGCCGCGGCCCATTACCGTGTCGGCGATGGCATCGGCCGGGATCATGCCGGTGCCCCACTCGCTTTGCTGCTGCGGCGGGCCGACCAGCACGCGCTGCGGATTGTCGCGCGTGCCCTCGCCGGTGACGCCGGCGGCCCAGAGCCTGACGGGTTGGCCGAACACCTTGCCCTTCCACCAGCCCGGATAGCGACCGGTGAGGTGCATGGCCCATTCCGCGCCCCCTGCCCTGGTCTTGCCGAGCTGGTTGCCGGCCATGAACAGACGCTCGCGGTGGGTCGCGCCTGCCGAATGAAATTCGGCCTGCCGCTTGTATGGCGCGTAGGCTGCAAGAAGGTTACGGCGCCGCCTGCGGTCCATCTCCTCCAGAAGCGCCAGATAGGTTTGCATCGCTGTCCAGGAGCGGCCGGAGGCTCGCTTCGAGGCCGCGGATACGGCTGCGGATCTCCTCATCGCTCAATTGCCCGAGGCTGGTTTGCTTGGCATCGACACGTTCCGAGAAATCCTTGGCCGAGAAATCCTTGGGCAGCAGCGTCAGCACGACCTTCAGATACTGCTCGGGTTTTTCGGCGCGCACCGCGGCGATGACGCCGGCGCCATGGACGCGGAAATCGGCGCGAAGCGCGGCGGCGAAATCGTCGACGAGCGTCCTTCGCGAGCGCTTGGGGCGGGGGGACGGAGCGGCAGCGGCTTTGGTAGCTTTCGGCTTTCGCCCCGCCCGCTTCGCGCCTACGGCCTCGCGGCGTCTGTTTTCGTCAGCCATGCGTGACAGAATCCGATGGCGCTGCTTTCGCCGCCTTCGCCTTGCGCACCTTGCGGGCCGGCTTCCTGCGCGGCCTTGCGCTGGCCGGCCTGGCCGGCCGGGCATCGGCGGACAGCGCGGCCGTTGCCTTCAGCTTTGCCTTTACCGTGCGGACCGCGGACGGGCCGAGGCCCTGACGCGGGAAACCGAAACCGGCGACGGCATCGACCGTGCCACCGCGAACCATACCGATGCGCACGCCCGGCGCGACCTGCTCGAAACGGCCCGAGCGGTGCGGAAGGCTGGCGCCTTCGAATTCGCCGATAGCGCTGACGATCTCGGCGCCGTCGCCGGCGGTGACGATGGTGGCATAGCGTGGCATCTGGGCCTCGAGCAGAATGTTGAAAGCGCCGCAGGACAGGGAAGGCGCCGCCAGCGCTTCGAAAGAATGGATGGCGCGAAAAAACAAAAAACCCGCCGCCGGCGGGTCGTTGGCGCAAATCAGCACCATGGACAAAATAGTAGCATAGCTGCCTTCACCAGGCAATAGCTTCTAGGTACATTTTCCTAAATTTCTCAAAATGCCGGCGGCAAAGCGTCGGGTGCGCCACACCTATAGATTGAAACGCCGGGCCAGATCACAACAATTTTTGTCGGAACCAACCTTGGTCCGTCGGATTCCACCCCTAGTCGCAACGCGACAGATGACCGTCTCGCAACAGAGGAGAAGAGATCATGCTTACAAGGATTCTTGCAGCTTCGGCCTTGACCATCGGCCTCGCGACGGCGGCGATGGCCCAGAACGCGGGTACCGCCGGAAATGACGGCACGGGCAGCGGCCAGACCGTTACCGTCGAGCCGAAGACGCCGGCCGCGCCGTCGCCTGACCAGGCCGCTCCGCCCGATACCGGCACGACCGGCAGCATCACAGGCGGCGACATGAATTCGAACGCCGACAAGAACTGCGCGAATCATCCGCAGGGCGCAATGGGCGATGCCAATAACAGCACCGCCACCACGGTGCAGCCGAACGTGAACGACAACAACTGCGGCAAGTAACTGCGGCAAGCAAGGGCATCAGGCTTGGACCAAGGGCCGTGGAGTTCGCTTCGCGGCCCTCGTCTTTTGGTCTGGCGGCGCGCCTGCGGAAAACCGCGGGGGAACAATGGCACGGCTTGGCCGTTCGTTCCCAGGAGGCAAAAAGGAGAGACCGATGGCAGACAATGACACCAGCACCACCAATTCAGCCAACGGCAACGCGAAAACCGCCGCCGCGCGCGCCACGCGCAACCGTCCCGCGTCCCGCAGCAGCGCACGAGCCTCGCGGGCATCGGAAGACGCGATGAAGAAGCAGATCGCCGAATTGAAGCGTGAGGTGAACCGGCTGAACCGCACGCTTTCCGAACAGGCCGGGGAAGCCGCAGAGACCGCGCATGGCTGGTATCGGGGCGCGGCCGACCGGGCCTCGAACCTTTACAGCGGCGCCTCCGACCGCGCGTCGCGCGCGGCGAGCCAGTTGCGCAGCCAGGCGCAGAGCGTTTCGGAAACCGTGCAGCAGAACCCCGGCACCTTCTCGACCGCGATGTTGATCGGCGGCCTGGTCGGCTTGCTGGCCGGCATGGCGATCAGCCGAAGCTCCGCCCCCGAGCCGGACTGGCTGCATCGCTGGCACAGGTAGACATTTCCGGCCGGCCAGAGAGCCGAGCCGGAAAACAATAGTGAGCGAGGGTTGCTTTGCGGCGACCGCGCGGAAAGGCCGGGCCGTCGCGCCCGGCCTTTTTCTTTCCCCTCTGGCTTTTTAGTTTCCGAGGTTGTGCTGGGGCCCGCTCTGTTTCGGCGGCCGTCCCGGGCTGGTCATTAGCCGGTGCTTATGGGATCATTCCCTAAGGGGAATCGCGGAGAGCAGGCATGGACAAACCTGCCATGGCATCCGTCTTTCGGATGCGGCATGTGCCAGCAAGCATTTCGGGCGTTCGCAGCCTGGGCCGGGGCCAGGCCGATCCGATCTTCCATTCGAGACCGCTCGGCGAAGCGATCCGCTTCATCGCCCAGGCCGAGGGCCAATATGACCTCAGCGCCGTCGCTGTCTTCTACGGTGACCGCCAGACGCCGCCGCTCGGCAACCGCGAGATCAGGCGGCTTTGGAGCGAATATGGAGAGCGGTGGATGGAGGCCTAAGCGAGGCTCGCGCATCTCCGGATCGTAACCGCGGCTCGCGCGTTTCACCCCGGTCAATGGGAGCAAAAGCCATGAATGTCGCCAATCTGCAGCTCGAGGGCCTACTGATGGCCGTCGCTTCGGTCAACCAGGTGCTGGTGCGCAAGGGCGTGCTGACGGTCGAGGAGATCGACATCGCGTTGCGCAAGGCGGAGGCCAGCGAAACCAGCGAGGAGCGCTCGGAAGGCATGTCGGCCTCGAGCCGCGACGCCGTCAACTTCCCGATCCGGTTGCTCGAACTCGCCAACCAGTGCCAGCCGGAAGCCGACATGCCGTCCTTCTCGAAGCTGGCGCGCATGGTCGGCCAGATGAAAGAGCCGTATAACGATCAGATGTGAGCATGTGGGAAGGCGCCTTGTCTTGAAATGTTGGCGCCGCCCCTCATCCGGCCTTCGGCCACCTTCTCCCGTAGAACGGGAGAAGGAAAGTTCATGCCCTGCCCGGCCAACCCAGCTTGACGGCCAGCACGCTGCCCGGGCCGTGGGCGGCGGCGTAGAGCAGGCCGGCGGCGAACGGGAAATGCGACATGAAGGCGCCAAACTCGGCCTGGTTTCCGGCCCAGTGCGACGGGCCGTGAAAGGCGAAGCCGAGGAAGGTGACGTAGACGGCGCCGATCAACGCCAACGGCGTCAGATAAGCGCCGGTGAGGAAGGCGATCACCAGCAACGCTTCGAGGATCGCCGCGCACCAGGCCAGGAACAGCGGGAACGGGAAGCCGGCGGCCGCGATGTAGCCTGCGGTGGCGCCGATATCCATCAGCTTGAAGGCGACGGCCATCGCGAACATGGCGGCGAAGATCAGGCGGGCGATAAGAATGGCGGCGGTCTGCCAGGTCGACTGCATTTCCACGATGTCCTCCGGATTGTTGAAGCGGTTGATGCCCCAAGGACGGGCGGAGAGAGATGGTTCCGACAGGCGCTGGAAAAATTGTTTGGCGAGAACGCGGCGCCTCGCCTTCTCCCTTGTGGGGTCCGAAGGACGGGCGAGACCCGTGGCTCGCCCCGGGCGGTGGATCGGCGCGTAGCGCCGAGACGGATGGTGGTGTTCCAGCGGAGCGAGACGTCTGTGTTGCCTTGAACACCCCTCATCCGGCCCCTTCGCGGCCACCTTCTTCCACAAGGGAAGAAGGAGAAAGTTGCGGCGGATGGCTGATCGAATCCCGAACGGTGCCGTATTCGGCGCCCCAGCGGTCCGTCATGGCGCAGCGAATGTCCCATAGCTCGGGGAAGAAGCGGTGGCGGGCGCCGCCTTCGAGGATCTCCACCGGCCTGCCTTTCAGCGACTTCGCGCCGAGCCCGATCGAGCGGTGGATCAGATAGAGGTGATTGGCGCGGAATTTCTGGAACAGCTCGTCGAACTCGATCAGCGCCTCGGCCACGACATAGGAATCGCCGTGGTCGTAATGCTCGTCATAGATATCCTCCACGGTCAGTCCGCGGCCGTCGAGATAGGCATGCCTGAAGGCCCGCCAAAGGTCCGGCGGCAGGCGCAGCAAAAGCTTGAAGCCCGGCGATTCCTGGCCGCTGCCATTGCCGAGCTGCAGGCGGATCTGCTGGTACTCCTTGGGCGACATGGTCTCCAGCAGGTCGAGCTGCGCCGTCATCATGCGCATCAGGCGGTGTACGCGGCCCATCAGCGTGACGATGCGATGCGTGTCCTGTTTCTCCAGATAGTCGAGGACATCGACCAGCGTGTAGGCGATGAGCTTCATCCACAGTTCCTCGACCTGGTGCACGATCTGGAACTGCAGCTCGTCGGCGTTGACCATGTCGGAGAGCGGTTTCTGACAGGTCAGAAGCTTGTCGCATTTCAGATAGACGCCGTAGTCGCGCATCTCGGGCGCCTCGATGCGAGCGTGGTAATCGTTCTTGTCCATGGCTTCTCCTCCTCGCGGCAGGTTTTCGACCGGGCGACAAGGATAGCGCTTTCGGCTTGAACATTGTTCCTTTCTGTTATCCAAATGACGTGGAATGAAGGACGATCGTCGATATCTTCTGTCATATTGGAGAACGAGTGACGCTGGATGCTCTCGACCGCAGAATAGTCGCCGCGCTTGAGCGCGACGCACGCATCTCGTTCGGCGAACTCGCCGAGGAGGTCGGCTTGAGCAAGACGCCTTGCTGGAAACGGGTGAAGGCGCTGGAAGAGGCCGGCGTTATCCGGGGATATTCGACCCGCATCGACCCGGCCAGGATCGGCTTCGGCATCGAGGCCTTCATTCAGGTGTCGATCGACTTCGAGGTGTCGGATGCCTTCGAGGCGGCAGTGAAGAAGCACCCGCTGATCCGCCGCTGCTACGCCACCACGGGCGAAGCCGACTATCTGCTCCAGATCGTCACCGTCGACATGATGGCGCTCGACCGGATGCTGCGCGAGGAACTCAGCCGCCTGCCCGGCGTGCGCCGCACGGTGACTTCGATGGCGATGCGCGAGATCAAGGGCGACATCTCGTTCGCCGAGGCGGCGGCGCGTGCGCTGAGGGGATAAGGCGAGCGGCAAATTGAGATGTCGGCTCGACGGTACCCCTGTCGGCAATCGAGCCGTGGACGCGGGCCGCGCAGGCCCGCGCCGCATGGTGTCTTTATGGCGACGCAAGGCGATCTACTGGTTGGAGGACGCGTGACGAGAATATGGGAGCCTGATCACGGCCGGCTCCCGCTCCACCTTTTCCTTCTCAGCGTCGGCCTTGCGTTTCGGGCATTCCTCGAAATCATGGTCGCGGCCGCCGCAGTAGGAGCAGCACTTGGCCGGGGTGTCGGGGTTAAGCATCGAGACCATTCCCAAGAATGCACCAAAACGTTTCCCGTTGCAGCAATCGCGTGAAGACGCTGCAATGGCCGTTCAGCCCGATGCCCAGACGCCGCAGTAGCAGGAGCTCGCCGCTTGCGCGGCGGGCTCCCGCTCAATCACCGCTCACGCATGAGCGTGGGGATGACGGAAGTCCCAGACAGCCCAGGCCGATGCCGCGACCACCAGCACGCCGAGAACGACATGCGTGGCCATGACATACGTGTCAGCCGCGAAGTGTAGCAACCAGGGCGACACGATCAGCCAGAGCCCGAGGACGACGTTTACCCATTCTTCCCATTCGGCGAACACCGAAAGCGTCGCGAGCGCCAGCGCGCCGAGAAGAACGCCGACAATCCAGGCGTTCCACGCGGGCACCGTCGCTGCGGTGAATCCGATGACCCATGGTGAGATGAACAGGCAAATCGCCAGGATCAGGGTGATCCAGTCCTGACTCTTTCTTGCTTCCATCAGTTTGCTTGGCATGACAACCTCCATAGACGAAGCTTGACCAAAGCAACTGTATCCGCGTGGACATTGCACGCTTAGCGATTGATGTAATTACGTTTCTATCAGGCTGCAAGTGGCGGGCGGGCAGGCCCGAAACGCGCGTCGCCGGCGTGGGACGGCAGAAATCCCGCCGCCTGCCGCTCAAACGCTGAAGTCGGCGTCGCTCTCTGCCCCGAGCTGCGGAACGACGATTGCCTCGAGCGGCGCGTCGAGCGTCCATTTCACGCTGCCGGGCGAGCGTTCGAGGCTTGAGGAACCGCTCAGCGACTGCGGCGCCACCCGCTGCAGCACCACGGTGCCAAAACCCTTGCGCTCACTCGTCTTCTGCTCAGCTCCAACGGCCGTCGCGCCGGATGTCTCGTGCCACAGAAGATGAAAGCGCCGCTGCGCTTGCGGGCCGGGCTCGACCTGCCAGGTGATTTCGATACGGCCGCCTTCGCCCGCCAGCGCGCCATATTTGGATGAGTTGGTGCCCAGCTCGTGGAAGGCCATGCCGAGATTCTGCACGGCGTTGGACTGCAGCGTCAGGAGCGGCCCGGAAAGCGAGATGCGCTCCTCATGGCCGAAAGGCTTCAGATGCTCCTGGATCAGGTCGAACAGGCTGGCGCCGGCCCATTCGGAGGTGACCAGGAGATCGTGCGAGCGCGACAGTGCCATGATGCGCGAACGGATCAGTTCCTCGAACTCGCCCGGATCGGTGGAGCGCTTGCTGGTTTCCCTGATCATCGACAGGATCACGGCGAACTGGTTCTTCACGCGGTGATTGACCTCACGCATCAAGAGCCGGATGCGGCGCTCGCTTTCCTTGGCAGCGCTGATATCGCGGGCGATCGTCGAGGCGCCGATGATCTCGCCCGCATTGTTCTTGATCGGCGAAATCGTCAGTGAAACGGTGATCAGCGAGCCGTCCTTGCGCCTGCGCACCGTCTCAAAGCTCGGAATGCGCTCCCCCTTGCGGATGCGGCTAATGATCTCGGTTTCCTCGTCTTGCATATGCTCCGGGATCAGCATCAGGATCGACCGGCCGACGGCCTCTTCGGCGGTATGGCCGAACATGCGTTCGGCCGCGTGGTTCCAGTCGGTGATCACGCTGTCCAGAGTCTTGCCGACGATGGCGTCGTAGGAAGAATCGACGATCGCGGCCAAGCGCGCATCGGCGTTCGGATCGTGTCGGAACGTCCCCCCGGGATTGGTCATGGACGGTAATTAGGGCCGGCCGAGGTCAAGGCAATCTGCCGCGAGCGAGCGTGCATCTGCTCAGGGTTTCGAGTCGCTGGAGCCATCTGCGACCTTCCGATCTAGTGATATCACGCCGAAATCCTGCGACTTCGCGCCCAGGTCAGCGGTCAGAAACCCATCGGACGCCAGCCCACGGCGCAAAAGCTCGCGCACGGCGGCCGAGCGGCTTGGCATGCGTTTTTCGAAACGCCAGTTTTCCAGCGCCGCCAATTCCTCGTCGGTCAGCATGATCTGCAACCTTTGCGGCCGTTCAAGCTCAACCACTTCCGCCTCCATCCGAGCCGAATACTGGGAGTTAGTATGTGCCTAACTGTGAGTAGAAATAGGAAGCGGCCATAAGGCGTCAAGAGGGGATGATTTGCCGACTGGCAATGAAGCCAACGATGCTAAGGATGCGGTGAAACCGCGTTTGATATACTTTGCTAACCGGCTGATCCATTTATAGTTTTTAAAATTTGTGTATTGCCAACCGCACTGCTCCAGCGCATGGTTGCAACAGAGGGATAGACCCCCGCGAAAGGAGGGTTTTCCAATGATGCGAGGATTTTCCAACCGGCTGCGCGACGACTCTCACTGCAAGGTCCAGCAGGCCCTGCGGATCGACGGGATCGTCAACATCATCCGGGTTGCGGAAGAAATCAGGCTCAAGAACCTCGCCGAGAACATCGCCCGCGAGGACATAGAAGGCCTGGTGATGCAAATCGCCCAACTTTACGGGGCGCCGATCGAGTTCGACGACCAGGCCTTAACGGCGCTCGACCTGCCGAAAGCCACGGGCGGCGACAACCGCAACGACCTCGAAAGGGCCCTGTGGGAGCACGCGCTGCCCGACGCGCGGCTCGATTTGCTGCAGCTAGACGAATAGCGGGGCGACGCCGGCAGCAGCCCGGTGCCCCCAACGGCGCTCAGTCCCTGGCGGCCAACTCGCCCAGAATGTCGAGCCCCGCCTCATACCGGTCCGGCGCAACGCCCGCCTGATGAGCTTGCCACAGATTGTCGCGCAGGTCGGCTATCTTAACCGGCAGGGCAAGCTCGTTCGAGGCGGCGCGGAAAATGAAACCCTCCTCGCTCTCGTCCATGCGCCTGGTCAGCGCATCGACCGCCGCCACCACCGGCAGGCCGAAGCCGGCGCCGTGCAGCCGCTCGAGACTCCAACCCTCGCCTTTCTCGACCACGTCATGCAGATACGCAACCGTCTTTTCGTCCAGCGTTTCGACCGCATCTGCAACCCGTCTCAGATGTTCGATGTAGGGTCTGCCGGTCTTGTCTTTCTGACCCCGATGGGCCTGCTCGGCGATTTTGGCGGCTTGGTGAAGCATGGTCCTTCCGATCTCGTCACGATAAAGCCCGTCCCGGCGAGGGACGGCCGAGGCGGGCTTGCTCGGGTCGGAACCCGGTCCGGATGACGGGCCTTCGGGGAAACTGCGCGCCATCCATGCCGCAAGAACCTCGGCACCGGCCTAATGTTCCAACGCTGCCGGATTTTTGAGGATGCGCCATCCCCAATCCGCGCCACCCGTTCCAGGCGGGATGCCAGCAGGAGGCGCGTCGCTGAAATGAATTCAGACGACACGCTTTAAGTCTTTGTTTTGATGCCCGTCGTCCCAGAACCGCTGCGCATTCTGGGCGACAGCATTAAAAAGAAGCCCGGACCAGGAGCCGGGCAAGAGAGGTCTTGGGAACATGCTGACCGGGGGTCACGTTCAGCGTTTGCTAATTTGGCGGTTCATTATGACGGCCAGATGAAGGCACATTCGTCCGTGTCGTTGTGCTCAGTGCCTGCCTCGACGCAGAAAGAGCTTTCGACAGGAACTTCGCGGTCGTCTTGCCGTTAGCCCTCCGTGTCCAACAGGAGGTCCGGCCATGGACTGGAACCGCGTCGAAGGCAATTGGAAGCAGGTTAAAGGCAAGGTGAAGGAACAGTGGGGCAAGCTGACCGACGACGATCTCGATCGTATCGCCGGAAAGCGCGACCAGCTCGAAGGCGTAATCCAGGAACGCTACGGCCTGGAGAAGGATCGCGTGCGCCGCGATATCGACGACTGGTACAGGATGCAGGGCTGGTAACAGCCGGCTCCCCAAAACGAAGGGCGTTGCCTCGCGGCAGCGCTTTGAGTAAGCCGGTCACCCGCGCGACGGCGGCGTATCCGTCTCGACCTCCAGTCGGGCGGCATGAATGGCTCTGATGGGCTACCATGGCCGAGTTCCGCCCGCGCCGAAGGCGCGCTGGATTATCCGCATCGGCTTGCCTTCGCGAGGCGCCTGGCGCGCCGCCTTGCGCCGGTTCCAGAAAGGCGCCGCATCGGGGATCAGCCGCGGATCTCATGGTCCGCCGCCAGCGGGACGCCCCCGGATATCAAAATTGCAGAAACGCATGAAACATGCCGCCGCCTCGAAAGTTCCTACCGGAAGGAGTTGGCTCATGATCAACCGAGGCGACGGCGCCGAACCCGGCGATGGCAAAGCGGCTCAACCAGCACAGGGCGATGTGGAATTGCTTGCTCGCCGCCTGGCAAAGGATACCGACATCTCGGAGGACGAAGCTCGCGAACTGATCAAGCTTATCGGCCCTGACTGGACTTCACTGGTGAGAGAGGCGAGGTTCCTCAAGGGACGGCACTGATCAAAGGCTTATCGGGATTTTTCCCGCAGCCGGGGCGACCATCTCAGGAAAGGGTGAACCCAGCCCGGCCGCCACGGCGCCGCTCACGCCGCGCCCCTATTTGGCGGCGGCCTTCTTCTTCATCTTCTTTACCGGCTCCTCCACCGGCTCCTGCGCAAGCCTGGCCTTGCGAAGACGCGCCGTTTTGGCAACCCTGGCCGCCGCCTCGCTGTCGATGATGGCGCGCGCGGTTTTTGTAGTGGCCTCGTTCTTGGCGTCGCCTTTCGGCTTGAACACATTCGTATCAGCCATGTGCTACCTCGCTATGCAAATGAAAAAGGCCGGGCGAACCCGACCTTCCCTCAAAGCCCCAGCGCCTGTGCCGGTACATCCGTGGTCAAAGGCGCCGACGCATGGCTTAGGCTGCCTGGAGGTTCTCCGCGGCGCTCTTGCCGCTGCGAGCGTCCTTGACGACGTCAAAGCTTACCTTCTGGCCTTCGACGAGAGAACGCATCCCTGCGCGCTCCACGGCGGAGATGTGAACGAACACGTCCGGCTGGCCGCCGCCCTGTTCGATGAAGCCAAAGCCCTTGGTGGCGTTAAAAAACTTCACGGTTCCAGTAGTCATACGATTTCCTTTCAAATCGACGCAAATTACCGCCGCTTGGCCGAATGCCAAACGTCACGGTTTTCGAAATTGAGAGGGAAGATCGTCGGGCGCAAAGGCCCTGAAACAACGTTCGTTCAACAAGATCGATGTCACACATATAGCGTTTAAACTGACTCCCGGCAAGACAACCCCCGATATATTTATGCAGGACCCTTTTCGGCACCCGACCCGATCCGCTCTCTGATGCGAAAGTGACGATGACGGCGGAACCGACGTCATCGCCGCCAGTTACTCACCATCTTCGTTAGCTCTTGCTTATCTACGCAAAACACCTGTCCGAGCCTGTCGTGCAAGTCGCTCCGATTACCCCTGGCCTCGGCTGCCATTGCGCTAGCGCTCGGCCGGGCATGGAAGAACCAAGGATGGCCGAAGTCGGTTCGCACATCGAGAGAGAACGAAGCAACACGTCGGCGAAGGGACCTTTGCAACGGTTCTTGCGTACGATCGGCCCCGGTTTTATCACCGGCGCATCCGACGACGATCCCTCCGGTATCGGAACTTACAGCCAAGCCGGCGCGCAGCTCGGTTTCGATATCGGCTGGACCATGCTATTCACCTTCCCGCTGATGGCGGCGATCCAGGAGATCGCCGCCCGCATCGGCCGCACCACCGGCAGGGGGATTTCCGGCAACCTCAGCAGACACTATCCCTCCCCGCTGCTCTACGTCGTGGTGGTGCTGCTTTCCGTCGCCAACGTCATCAATATCGGTGCCGACCTCAGCGCCATGGCGGACGCGTTGGAGCTGCTCATCGGCGGGCCGAGCCCGCTCTATGTCATCGCATTCGCGATCGTCTGTATCTGCGCGATCGTCTTCATCGACTACACCCGCTACGTGAAAGTGCTCAAATGGACAACTTTGAGCCTCTTCGCCTACGTCATTGCCATGTTCGCCGCGAATGTAGCCTGGGCCGATGCGGCCAAAGGCCTGCTTGTTCCGCACATTGAATGGAGTGGCGCTTTCTTCACCACGCTGCTCGCGATCCTCGGCACGACGATCTCGCCTTATCTGTTCTTCTGGCAGGCCTCGCAGGAAGTCGAGGAGGAGGAACTCAAGCCAAGCGCCAAGCCGCTGCGATGGGCGCCGTGGCAAGCTTCCAGGGCATTCCGGCGGATACGCGCCGATACGCTGGTCGGAATGGCGTTTTCGAATTTGATAGGTGTCGCGATCATCTTCACCACGGCCGCCACGCTTCACAAGGCGGGGGTGACCGATATCGCTTCGTCCACGGACGCGGCCAAGGCTCTGGAGCCGGCCGCCGGAAAGTTCGCCTTCATCATTTTCTCGATGGGAATTATCGGCACCGGGCTTTTGGCTGTGCCGGTGCTGGCGGGGTCAGCGGCTTTCGCCGTCGGCGAAGCCCTGCACTGGACGGTGGGGCTGCAGCGCAAGCCGAAGGAAGCGTTGGCGTTTTACGTCACACTCGCCGCCGCGACCGCTCTTGGCACCGGGATCATGTTTACCCCGATCGACCCGATCAAGGCGCTTTACTGGAGCGCCGTCATCAACGGCATATGCGCCGTTCCCGTGCTGATCGTCATGATGCGGATGGCCGGCCGCAAGGACATCATGGGTGAATTCCCAATTCAGGGTTGGCTGCGCGCGCTGGGATGGCTAACGACAATGACAATGGCAGCCTCGTCGGTGGGCCTCATCGCGCAGTGGTTTGCGTGAATCCGAGCAGGGGAAAGCGGCTTTTCAGATGCGACAGTCGGGCGATTCATGCGTCGGTCCGGCCAATTGCCTGGCCGCGGCGGTGCTTCGTCGTCGTCAATAACAATTGATGCTTTTAGCTGTGTCGCCGCATGTATTTCTTTCTGGAACAACTTTGGTCGGGCCGTGTTGGTGGTGATCCAACCCACCAGGAGATTCAGAATGGCGACGACGAAAGCGGCCTCGAACAAGGGCCTCAACGAACTTTTCCATGACACGCTGAAGGATATCTATTTCGCCGAGAAGAAAATCCTGACGACGCTGCCCAAGATGGCGAAGGCGGCGCAGGACGACGCGCTGAAAATGGCCTTCGAGAAGCATCGCGACCAGACGGAGGAACATGTCGCCCGTCTCGAGGAAGTGTTCGAGGTGATCGATAAGAAACCGGCGGGCAAGACTTGTGCCGCCATCATAGGCATCACCGAGGAAGGTGCCGAGATCATGGACGAGTACAAGGGCTCGCCCTCGCTCGACGCCGGCCTGCTGGCTGCCGCCCAAGCCGTCGAGCATTACGAGATCTCTCGCTACGGCACGCTTAGGACCTGGGCGCAGGAACTCGGCCTGACGGAGGCCGTCACCTTGCTCGACAAGACGCTGAACGAAGAAAAGGAAACGGACGCCGCGCTCACCCAGCTTGCCGAATCCGCGGTCAACGTCGCGGCTGAAGCCGCATAGCGGACGATCCGCTGACGCCGCCGAGCCCCGGCAGCTTGCCAGGGGTCTCTGCCACATTGCAGGTCTAATCGAACGACGGCGGCCGCTGCCCGCGCCACCAACGATCTTAGCTGTTTGTTGGACCGATAATTCGTCGTGGATGGCAGAATTGGCGCGCCGGTTCTTGCAGCGACCCCGGGCCTCTTGACGGTCAAGATCTACAAACCCATATCGCCGCTGAGCTTGGGCCGCTGTCGGCACCAAGCCGTTGCCTGAACTCAATTGTTCGTTCGATTGGAGGACGTTATGAACGATCGCATGTTCGACAGCCCTGTTTTCGTGAAGAGCGGAGACAGCCTCATCCAGGAAATCGCGTGCCTGGAAGATGCCCTGGAATTTCTTTACGCGTGGCCCAAGAACAGGCGCGGAACCATCTTTGAAACGGCACTTCGTGCCTGCCAGCGGGCATTCGACAGCGGCTATCCGCTGACTGCCGCCAGAGATGCCTTTAGCGGTTTCGCAAGGTCGGTCAAAATTCTCGAGGACGTGAGTATGCCCTTGCCATGGATGACCGGCAAAGGCGGCCGCGGCGGCGGACTGACTGTTTGAAAGTTTCGCGATTATGGGAGTTCGCGATGCTTTCCAAACCTTTCGAGAAACCCCTTCGCGTTTGGGTCGGACTGGGCTTTCCCCGGCAACTGAACACCGTCGTCGATGCCTATCAGTTCGCGACCGACTGGTGCGGCAATAGCCCGGAGCAGAAAGCGGCTATCCGTGCCTGCAAGGCGGCTTTGGCCGGTGATGTC
This sequence comes from Mesorhizobium sp. CA6, assembly GCF_020165035.1. Taxonomy (NCBI): domain Bacteria; kingdom Pseudomonadati; phylum Pseudomonadota; class Alphaproteobacteria; order Hyphomicrobiales; family Phyllobacteriaceae; genus Mesorhizobium; species Mesorhizobium sp. CA6. The sequence continues at coordinate 407,554 of NZ_JAIUHI010000004.1, forward strand.
GACGCGGAAACCGCACGAGGCGTTTTCGCCGCATTCGCGCGCAAGAAGGATATCCTTGTCGAGGACGGACCAATCCCCCTCGCGATAGAAAAAGCTCGGCCGTCAGATTACCGATGAGGATCGGGGCGCGCCCCGCGACCGCTGTCGGGGCGCCTCACAGCGTGCCGCATGTCATCCGGTCCGCCCCTTGGCACTGGATCGTTGGCCTCGAATGAACGCCCACCAGTCGCGGGAATGATGGGCGTTCAAACAGTTGACGATGAAGGGACTCAAATATCCGTCAAACCGTCCCCCAACCACCAACGGCGGGCCAAGGTTTCACTGCTTGGACCAAAGCGGCGCTGCGTGCGACTTCAGTCCCAAGTGAGTTGTATGTCGCGGCCGGGCCAGCCTGCCTTCCCGGTTTCCAGCAAGTGCCTCATGCGCAACCTTCGTGGAGGAATATCGGCTAGATGGAACCTCGATCCTGATTGTCTGTTCATTGGAAGGCGGGCCAACATGACCAGATCGTCGCTTCATCTTCTCAAGGGTGCAGGGTATCTGATTTCCACAGTGAGCGTGGCGCTGCTGGCGATCGTCAGCTGGGACAGTGCCTCGAAAAGTCCGTTGTTGATTGCTTGTCTGCTCGGCGGAGCCGCTACCTCGGTTATCGGCATGTTCTGCCGCTGGCTGTCCTACGAAATCGAGAAACGGCAGGAAGAACGGCGGTAAGGCACGAGCCTGGCGACGAGGTCGTATCAGCCTGAGCGGCGCAAGACCCGCGTGACAAGCAGAGTGATCAGGCTGCCGAGGACAATCCACAGGACGATCCCGCCGCCGGATGCCCGAGGCGCCGCCGCGCCGACACTTGCACCAGCGTCGGCCGGCATCGTCGTCTCGGGTTTGGCTACTTCTTCGGCATGGTGCAGCGCAGCCCGGTCGGTTGCATTCGCAACGACCGGCGCGAGGTCGCGCCGGCTGCCGCGCCGTACCGAATAGGCGCGGGTAATCTCGGCGCCGAAAAGAAAAATCTGTGCCGAGTAATAAACCCAGACCAGCACCACCATCAGCGCGCCCGCCGCTCCGTAAGACGTCGCTATGGCGCTGGTGCCGATGTACCAGCCGATCAGCGATTTGCCGATGGTGAAGAGCAGCGCCGTGACCGCGGCGCCGATGCCGACATCGCGCCATTTGAGCGTGCGGTCCGGCAGGACCTTGTAGATCGCGGCGAAGAGCAGCGCGATCAATGCGAAGGAGACGACCGTGTTGATGCCGCTGACGATCAGCGTTCCAAACGGCAGGCTGCGGTTAATGACTTCGCCAAGCGCGGCGATTGCGGTGCTGGCTGCAAGCGACACCAGCAGCAGGAAGCCGAGCGCCGCCACAAGTCCGAGGCTCACCGCCCTCGCCCGCACCAGGCGCGAAAACGACACGCTGGTGGGCTTGACCTTCCAGATCTCGTTCAATGTCTGCTGCATCTCGCCGAAGACGCCGGACGCGGTGATTAAAAGCGTGACCAGCCCGATCAAGGCGGCCAAAGTACCGGACCCGCGCTGCGAGGCGGTCTCGACCGTTGCCTTGAGAAGATCAGCGCTCTGCGGTCCCATGACGCCCGATATCTGTGCCGAGAGCGCCAGTTGCGCGGCATCGTTGCCGATGACGAACCCGGCGATCGCGACCACGATCAGCAGGATCGGCGCCAGCGAGGTGGTGGCGTAGAAGGCCATCGCCGCGCCGTGGCTCAGCGCATTGTCGGCAATATAGCCGGAGACGCTTTCCTTGAGGATTGTCCAGCCTTCGTTGGCCCAGCGCGGCATCTTCTTCCTCTATTTTGGGCGTGGATCCTTGAGGTCGGCTCCGATGGTGGGGAATTCCCCTGCCCGGCGCCTCGCCACCGCTTCGGCCAGGGCTAGCGCGGCGTTGGTTACTTCAACCTGAACGTCCTTGTCAGCGTCGAGCTCGTCATGGCTGGTTGCATAGGGCTTCCAGTAGCCAATATAGCGGTCGAGTTCGGCAATCTCGCCGACGGGATCGAGCTTCATCGAACGCAGCCAGTCGGCAAGCGCATGCCGCACGTTCGCAGCGCCTTCCGTATCGCCATGAACGACAACCGAAAACAACCGGCCTTCGAGATGGCGGGGATAGCTCCAGCCAGCGAGTTCGGCTTGCTTGGCAAGCGCTGCATCCTTGCCCTGCGTCAAAGACGGATCGGGATTGCCACCGTCAGCGCAGACCAGCCGGTCCATCATCAACTTCACCGGCGAGGAGGTCTGGTACCAGTTGACGGGCGTGACGATCATCACGCCATGCGCCTCGACCCAAAGGGGATAAATGTCGTTCATCCAGTCGTGCACCTGGCCGAGCGAATGGTTCGGATAGCACGAGCACGGCCAGTGGCAGAGCGCCGCCGCTGTCGAGAAGCAGGCCTTGCAAGGGTAGATCCTGCGGCCATATTCGGAAGCGAGCCGCGACAGATCGAGCACTTCAACGGAAAAGCCCGGCCTGCCGGCAATGGCGCGGCGCGCCAGTTCGACGAGACGAAAGCTTTTCGACATTTCGCCCGGGCAAGTATGCTCGCTGCGTGAGGAGCCGTTGATGATCAGGATGCGCGAGGGTGCAGTTCTGTCCTCGTGGCGCCGTTGCGCGGCCTTGACCGCATCGTGAGCGGCGATCCATTCGACGGAGAGATCGTAGCTTGGGTCGTGAAAACCCTCCCCCGCTTTGCGGGTCACCGGACTTTTGCGTTCCTCGCTATAGGCCTGCCAAGCGATTTCGGCCAGCCTGCCTATGGCTTCGGCCTCCGGCTCGAAGGCCGGATCGTAGAACAGCTTCCTGTAGCGTTGCTTGAACTCGCTCTCGCCGAGACGCGGGCTGGGCATGCCCTTGCGCGGTTCGACGCCGCCACCGTTTAATTCCGTATCCACTGCCATGTACTGCCCCAAGCTCGGAGCGGGCCGGGTGGGACAAGAGCTCGACTGCCTTTTCGTTGGCCAGGGCGGGAAGCCGGAGAAACCAGCCCTGTTCTCTTTGCCACCAGGTCCGGCTGACGCGGCCCGCAAGTCACAATCCTGTGCCGGCGCGATGGTTCCGGCCGCCTGTCGATGCGTGGCCGCGCACGACCAATGCTGAAGCCTAGGCAAAGCAATGGCGTTCAACTAGCCTCAGGCCGGGATCAGGGACGTGTGGGGGCATGCGATGAAGGTCAACGTCGTCTACGCGCATCCGGCGCGCGACAGCTACCTGGCGTCGCTGCACCGGCGTGTCGTGGAGGTCCTGAAGGCCAGGGGCGACGAGGTCGTCGACTTCGATCTCTATGCCATGAAATTCGACCCCGTCATGCAGGTCGATGAGTTGAAGGGGCATGCCGGTCCGTCGCCCGCGCCGGCGGATCTGCAGGTCTACATCGACGCACTGCAATGGGCGGAAGCGTGCGTGTTCTGCTTCCCGACCTGGTGGTCGGGCATGCCCGCTGTTCTCAAGGGATATTTCGACCGCGTGTGGCGGCCGGGCGTTGCCTTCGAGCTGCCGACGGATGGCGGCACGATCAAGCCGGCGCTTCTGAACATCCGCCGGATGGGCGTGGTCACCACCTTCGGCTCGCCGTGGTGGTACACCAGGCTCTATATGCAGGACCCGGGCAGAAAGGTGCTTTTGCGCGGCTTGAAATCCATGTGCGGACGCACGCAGAAACACCTCTATCTGGCGAAATACTCCGTGGAAAACATCACCCGCGAGGAGCGGGAAAAATTCGCTCGCAAGGTGGAGCGGCGGTTCGAACGATTTTGAGCGGGTCCGTCGTCGGAATTTGCAATCAGAAACAATGGGTTTATATTTAGCTGACTAAGTGATTCATGGCGCGGTGAACCGATGGCCAAGAAGAAGCACAGACGGCCGGCTTCCACTGTTTCGGCGGCTTCCGAGGCCGAGATCCTCGAAGCGGCTTACTTTGCCCGCAAATGCGGCCTCACGCGCGAGGAGGCATTGCAGATGATACGCGAGGCCCACAACTTGCCGGCCGCCAAGGCGACCGAGGGCGAGAAGCGCAAGCATTGAACCCTTGTTGTTGAAGACGGCCTCATTGGCCGGTCTGCGGCGGAATTTCGCCCGGCTTGATCACCGGCATGTCGCTGCCTGTCGGGGGCGGCGGCGTCGCGTTCTTGTCGCCGGTCGGCGGCGGCTTCAGCACGCCGCCGCAATTGCCGAGTTTTTTCGACAGCTCATCCGTGTCGGCCTGCTGCTTCTGTTTCTGCTGCTGGTCGTTGGCGTCGGGCTTGGCCTGGCAGTTCTGCGCCTGCTGATCGTTCGGCTGGGCGGCATTCTGGGCCACCGCCGGCAGGGCCGGAATCAGGGTGACTGCAATGAGAAGCGCTTTTTTCATGAGATCCTCCTCATGGGTGTCAGTAACCCCCGATGATCGGCAGGATTTCGCCGGTGATGTAGCTCGAGCATTGCGGCGAGGCCAGGAACACATAGGCCGGCGCGATCTCCTCCGGCTGGGCGGGCCGCTTCATCGGCGTCTTGGCGCCGAACTGCGAAACGTCTTCCGCTTGTTTTTCGGATGGGTTGAGCGGCGTCCAGACCGGACCCGGTGCCACCGCATTGACGCGGATGCCCTTCGAGATGAGGTTGCCGGAGAGAGCGCGGGTGAAGGCGTGAATGCCGCCCTTGGTCATCGAGTAGTCGACCAGTTCCTTCGAACCCTCGATGCCGGTGACCGAACCCGTGTTGATGATGGCAGAACCCGGCGCCATGTGCGGCACAGCTTCCTGAGCCATATGGAAATAGCCGTAGAGATTGGTCTTCAGCGTGGTGTCGAAATGCTCCTCGGTCAGATCGGCGAAATCGGCCGAGTGGATTTGAAAGGCAGCATTGTTGACCAGCACGTCGAGCTTGCCGAAGGCCTTGAGCGTTTCCGCCACCGCCTTGCGGCAGAAGGCGCGTTCGGCGACATCGCCGCGCAAGGTGATGCAGCGCCTGCCCTCCGCCTCAATCGCATGCTTCGTCGCCTCGGCATCGCGGTCCTCACTGAGATAGGCGATGGCGACATCGGCACCCTCGCGTGCGAACAGCACGGCCACAGCGCGGCCGATGCCGGAATCACCGCCGGTGATCAGCGCGACCTTGTCCTTGAGCTTGCCCGACCCTTGCCAGAAGGGCGCATCATAAAGCGGCGCGGGCTCGATCGCCCATTCCTCGCCGGGCTTGGGATGATGCTGCCTGGGGAAAGGCGGCGTGGGATATCTGCGCGCGCCGGCCTGCATGGCGCCCGGCGCTTCCCGCTTCGGCTTGCTGCGGTCCGTGGCATCGACCTTGCGCTGCACGCCGCGCTGCCTGTTCGCGGCCTTTGCCGTGTCTGTCTTTTTGGCGGTCGCTGATTTTCTGGCTGTATCGGTTTTCGTTCGGCTGCTGGTCGGCATGGTGGTCTCCTTTCGGAGGACAACGCATGCCGACGGAAAAGGTTGGCCCTTGGATCGCCGCACCTCGCCAAGATGCCTGCGCGTACATCAAAGTTAAATGCGGCCGCCCGGCCGCGGTGCTAACGCTTGGTCGCTGGGGGACTCTTCAGGAGGAGTCCACATGGACGTTCGAACTCTCATCGGCAGTCTCTCGGCCGCAATGCTGCGCCGGCGCGCCGCAGCGCCACCAGTCCCCGTCAGGGTGATCCGCGCTTCGCTGGCCGAGGTGCCGCTCAGGCCGCGCCCACGTCCGCCGCACCGCCCGGCGCCGCCGACCCGGCCCGCGAGCAATATGTAGCCTCGGATTTGCAGCCTCGGACCAGCCGGCCGGATGCAACCGACTGCCGAAGTCATCGTTTACTGCCATCCGCAATTTTTACGGTGAAACATGAAATCCATGCGTACGAACAGTCCGCTTTTTATTCTCGCCGCCACCATGATCACGGCCGCTCCCTTTGTCGGTCTTGCCTGGCGCACGCGCGAATGGCTCGGATGGTGAAGGACCGATGAGCCGTTTCCTGCCCCTCACCATACGCTTCGTCAGCGGCGGCACGATGGTGGTCACCACCGTCGCCGAGGCCAAGAAGGCACTCGGAGGCGCATGGAAGAACAAGGAGGCGCCAGCCTATCTCGAAGCGGCCCGGCTGGTGGACGACGCGATCGCCGGCACCTGCCGTCCGGCCATCGCCTTTGCCGCCTTCAAGAAGGTCGCCGCGCAGCAGGGCCTGCTGAGGCCTGCCCAGCCGAGTGCCGCGCTTACCATGCTGGATGAGTTGTGGTCGCGCTCCAAGACCCCGCGCAGCTAGATGCCTATCTCGGCTCGCGCGTCATGCTGAGATAGGTTGGATCGAATTCGGCGATCGCAACCAGCCGCTCCCAGTCGAGGATCGTGATCATATGGTTCGTCCAGTTGACCACGTTCATGCGGCGCAGCGTGCCGATGACCCGGTTCATATGGACGACGGAGAGGCCGAGCACGTCGGCGAGCTCGGCCTGCGACAGCGGCAGATGGAAGCTCATCTCGCGCGTCTTTTTCACCACCTGCAGCCTGACGAACAGCTCGCATATCAAATGCGCGAGATGGGAGGTCTTGGAGCGCCGGCCCATGGCCACGATCCATTCGCGGTGGATGGCGCCATCGACCAGCGTGTCCAGCCACAACAGCCGGGTAAGGTGCGGCGCCTGCTCGGTAATCGTCTTGAGCTTGCTATGCTCCGCTGCGGCGACGTGGCAGGGAGATAGCGCGACGATGCCATGGTCCATCGTCTTCAGCAAAAACGCATGAAGGTCGACGAAATCGCCCGCGACCTGCAGCGAGGTGAACTGGCGGCCGCCGTGCTCCAATACTTTGTAGCGGGCGGCAAACCCGTCGATGATGAGCGTGCTGTAGGTCGGCCGCGTGCCTTCCGTGACGATATCCTCGCCGGCGGCGACGTATCTTTCGAGCGGCATGGCGCCCGCGAGCAGCGCCTTCTCTTCTTCTGACAGCGCGTCATGCTGGCCCAGGTTGAGGTAAAGCGATTCCAGCATCCGCGGTTCTCCATGCGCAACAGCTAACGCCGCAGGGCCGGGCCGGTTGCAGGCGGCGGCGCAGCAAGGGCCGGCGCAGCGCGGATTCTCCTGGGGATCAACCGCTTGGAACCATGATCGGGGCCAGGGATTGAACTTGCCAAACGCCCGGAGTGCTTCATCGATGGAACGCTACTATTTCGACCTCCATAACGCCGAGCATGGCCAGATTGACGACCACGGGCAGCTTTTTGCCGACCGCGAGCGTGCCCGTCTTGAAGCGTTGCGCATCCTGCATGACATTGCCCGCGACGAGGCGCCCGGGACCGAACAGTTGAAGATCACCGTGAAGCTGCGCACCGAGAAGGAGCAGATATTCGAGGCGTCGCTGACGCTGGACTCGGCCTGGAAGTGAGGCCTTTGCCATCAGCATCGCATCCCGCCGGAGCCAAGCATGTTCGCCGATTTTGACGCATTGGAGATAGATGCCGGCGAGGCGCGTGTCTTCGCCCGCCGTGGCGGCAGCGGGCCCGGCCTGCTCCTGCTGCACGGCTTTCCCGAAACGCATGCGATGTGGCGCGACGTGGCGCCCAGCCTGGCGCGGGATTTCACCGTCGTCTGTGCCGATCTGCGCGGTTATGGGCAAAGCTCCTGCCCGCCATCGGCTGCCGACCATGCGCCCTACGGCAAGCGCGCCATGGCCGCCGACATGGCGGCGCTCATGGAGGACCTCGGCTTCCAACGTTTCCTGGTCGCCGGCCATGATCGCGGCGGGCGCGTCGCCTACCGGCTGGCGCTCGATCATCCGGAGCGCGTTGAGAAGCTCGCCGTGCTCGACATCGTCCCTACCGCCGAGGTCTGGGACCGGGCCGATGGCAGGCTGGCGCTAAGTTTTTGGCCGTGGTCGCTGCTGGCGCAGCCCGAGCCGCTGCCGGAGACGATATTGGCGGCGACGGCCGAAGCAATCGTCGACAATGCGCTTTCTGGCTGGGGATCCGCCGCCGACGCGTTCCCGCCCGGCGTACGGCAGGCTTATGTCGATGCGCTGCGCGATCCGGCGCATATCCACGCCATCTGCGAAGAGTATCGCGCGGCGGCTTCGCTCGACCGGCTGCACGACCATGCGGACCGCGAGGCCGGCCGGCGTATATCCTGCCCCGTGCTGGCGCTGTGGAGCGAGCATGGCGCGCTGGCCGAATGGTATCGGGACGAAGACGGACCGCTGGGCATATGGCGGAACTGGGCCGACGATGCCAGCGGCGGGGCGATGCCCGGCGGCCATTTCTTTCCGGAGGAATCGCCGATCGAAACGGCGGCCACGCTCGACGCCTTCTTTTCCGGAAGATAGAGACGATCCTTTCCGGCAGATGGCGCCGGCCGGCCAAGCGGCCGGTCGGCCTGGCTCACCTCAGCATCAGCCAGAGCAACGGCAGGGCCGCCAGGCCGATCGCCATTGTGATGAGCGCGGCATGGCCGAGACGCTCTGCGCGCCTGGCAATATCGGCGACCTCGTCCTCGTCATTGATGATGTCGAGGAACGAAAGATCGGCAAGGGTGGTACGCTGGTTGTCATTGGCAGGCAGGCTTTCGGCATCCTGCCGAGCGGGCTTTGCAGAGATATAGGTCAAAACGTCGTCTCGCTCCGAGGTCGGCTGCGCGGCCTTCTGTTTATGGATAACGGTGCCCGCCGGAATTGCGCGGGGCTGACCGGCGGGCACCATGATAGCCGGCGATGGAGGGGGCTTTCTCGTCGGCCGCTCACCAATTCGCAAAAGGAGGTTTGGTTGCACAAGCCAGCCCAATGCGCTGGCCGGATCGGACTTCAGTCTGACGAGTCACAAAATGTTTCGACCGGAACATCGGCTGCCGACGCCTGTTGCCCTTACTCAGGGATGTTGGACGCGTCCTTGAATTCACCCTCAAGAAAAATCCGAATTAACGGAGAATTCGATATGCCCAATCAAGGCGGAACCCACGAACAGCACGTCAAGGCCGGCCAGCAGAGCCACAAGAACCGCGAAGACCAGCATCGCGGCAGCGGGCAGCAGCAGGCCGAGGATCGCAACATGGGTCAGCGGAGCGCCGGCCAGCACCGAGGTGGCAGCGGCAACTTCGCCGAAGACCGCCAGCGCGCCTCCGAGGCCGGCCGTAAAGGCGGTCAGCGCTGAATTCAAATGGCGTCCGTGTCCTTCACGGACGCCATTTCATCTGCCCGCGGGATCTCCCCCGCGATGGAACTTCTGCCCCGCCCTCCAGTTCCTCTTCAGTCGGTTGCCCAGGCTGCCGCCGCAGGATGTTTGAACGGAGGCATCAATGTCGCTGCAAACGCTTCATCCCGAACAGGTCGATGAGACCCGCATGCAAGCCTACTCGACCTTCGGTCCGTTGCTGATCCAAGCTCTGGCGCAGAAACTTGGGCACTGCCAGGGCATGCGCGAGTTGGACAAGCTCGAACAATCGCTTGTTCGCCTGGTCGAGGAGACCGACGTCGCCGCCCCGCACGGCGAGGAGATGAAGGAATTCGCCGTCGAACTCGTCGTGTCGACGCTGCGCAATGTGCGCGAGCATCCCGACGCCAAGCAAGATCTGGAAGAGATCGACGGACGTCGCGCCGAAGGCCGTTCGGAAGACCCGGATACGCTGGAGGAGCAGTTGCAGTCCGGCCTTGAGGACTCCTTTCCGGCAAGCGATCCGCCGGCCGTGGTCTCGACCGCGATCACCGGCGGCTCGAAGGACATCGTCGGCACCGACGAGGTGCTGCGCCGCAAGAAGGAAGCGCGCCGCAGGCACTCCCAGACAGCGAACTGATACGGCGGAAATCGAAGGAGGCCTGCGATGACCCAGGCGAACGACAATATACCGAACCGGCCGGGCGCCGCCGATGCGACGGCGACCGGCAATTTGCCGACCAAGGGCGGCGACGATCCCGACGTGCGCTTCCTGGCGGAGAATACCGATCTGTCGCCGAAGCAGGCGCGCGAACTGATCCGGGAGCACGGGCACGACCGCGACAAACTCTTGAAGATCGCACGGACCATGAAAGCGGAAGGCTGACGGTTCTCCAAGGATGGAGGGCAAACGGCTTTCTCGAAAGCGAGGTTAAGATGAGCAATTCACCCAATACCGGACGTCCCGGAACCTCCGATCAATGGCCGCGCTGGGAAGGCCCGAAGGCCAACAAGCCGCGCGGCTATCTGCCGGCCAAGGATGATCCCGACGAGGATCGCGACGCGGCCGACGAGAACAACAAGGATCCGGAACGGGCCGACCTCGGCGACGTCGCCAAGAAAAAGGGTTCCTGAGACTCTCAATCACTCAGCGCAACAAGGAGCAGGACAATGCCACGCGGAGATAAATCGAAATACACCGACAAGCAGGAACGCAAGGCCGACCATATCGCCGAAGGCTACGAGAAGCGCGGCGTGTCCGAGAAAGAAGCCGAGCGCCGCGCCTGGGCGACGGTCAACAAGGACGACGCCGGCGGCAAGAAGGCAGGGGGCTCCGGCCGCGGCAAGCATACCGGTCATCCGGCGGCGCATAAGGGCGGGAAGGCTGGCGGCAAGGCGTCGGGCGAGCGATCCGCGGCCGCGCGCTCCGCTTCCGCGAAGAAGGCAGCGGCCACGCGCAAGCGCAACGCGGAGCACCACGCCCATCATTGAGGACTTTGCCTTCTCCCCTTGTTGTGGAGAAGGCAAGGGCCTCACAGCGGCATCTCCGAGGTCTGCTTGATCGTCTGGCTTGGCACATCCGTCTTGACGTTCTGCACGCCCTTGATGCGGCTCAGATGCTCCGACTGGAAGCGGCGGTAGTCGTCGATGCCGGCCGCCACGATCCGCACCATCGCGTCGCAGTCGCCCAGCATCAGATAGCACTCCATCACTTCGGGGAATTTCGCCACCTCGGCGGCGAAATGCTCGATCGTGTCCTCATCCTGCTGCTTCAGCCAGATGCGGGTAAAAAAGGTCTGGCCGCGGCCGATCTTGGCCGGGTTGAGCACCGCGACGTAGCGGTCGATGACGCCGGCCTCCTCCAGCAACTTGACGCGCCGCAGGCAAGGCGACGGCGAGAGGCCGACTTCCTTGGCTAGATCGTTGTTGGCCATGCGTCCGTCGCGCTGCAAGGCGCGCAGGATGCGCCTGTCGATCTCATCCAGCTTCATGGTGTCAGATTCCAATCTTTTTCCTGAATGTGCCATTCAATGCCAAATCTTGGCAGGAACGACGCATATTCGCAACCCGATTGCGAGGCAATTCGGCTATGGTGCCCCACCGATAGCAACCCACAACCGAGCGGGAGAACGGCGGCCGCGAGGCCAGCCGAAAGCAAAGCCATGAGCGTTTCCGAGATCGCCCTCGCCGAGGGTCAAAGCACCGATGGACGCGGCGGCGAGTTCCGACGCGGGCTCGCCGCTTCGACGCCGGTGCTGCTCGGCATCATCCCCTACGCGCTGGTGCTCGGCGCGCAGGCCGCGCAGAAGGGCCTGAGCGTGGCCGAGGTGCCGCTGATGACCGGCCTCAACTTCGCCGGCGGCTCAGAATTCGCCGCGATCCAGCTCTGGACTTCGCCGCCGCATATCCTGTTGATCGCCGCCATCACCTTCTTGGTCAACAGCCGGCATTTCCTGATGGGCGCCGCACTCGCGCCGTTCATCAACCATCTGCCCAAGCGGCAGGTTTTTCCGGCGCTGTTCCTGATGTGCGACGAAAGCTGGGCCGTGGGCCTTGCTGATGCGCGGCGGCGCGCCGACGCCGGCATGCAGCCGGTCTTCAGCCTGCCTTTTTATCTAGGCGCCGCCCTGCCCTTCTATTTCGCCTGGGTGGCGTTCACGACTTGCGGCGCGGCACTCGGTCCAGTGCTCGGCGACGTCGAGACCTACGGTTTTGCCTTGGCTTTCCCTGCTGTCTTCCTGGTGTTGCTTCGGGGCATGTGGACGGGCTTTGCCGCGGCGCGGCCCTGGCTGGTCAGCCTGGCGGTGGCGACGCTCACCTATCTCGTCGTGCCCGGCGCCTGGTATGTGGCGGCCGGTGCGCTGTCCGGCCTGGTGGCCGCGTGGTTCCTGGCAGGTGAGAGATGATCGATCCGATGACCGGCCCGCGCGCCACGGCGGTGATGGAAGCCGCGCCCGGCTGCGTGCTGATCTCGGTGATCGCTCCGGATTTCGTCTCGAAGAATCCGGCCGATCTGGCGGCGCTTGCAATCACGGTGCTGGCGGCGACACGGCTGTCGATGCTGCCGACGGTGGTGATCGGGGTGGCTTCGGCGGGCATGCTGAGATGGCTGATAGGCTAGCTGCCTCAGCCGCCGTAAAGCCCGAGCTCGTCCAGCTGGATCGATGCGGCGTCGCCTTCGCCAGGTCCGTCCGCATGCTGCTTCAACGCGGCATCCAGCCTTTTGCTATCGCTGCCTCGCGGATCGGCTATCGCGTCGACGAGCCTATCGAGAGAAACGCCAAGTTGGTCCAGGCCAAGCTGTCTCTCGATCTCGGCGATCGCCGACGGCGATTGCCGTTTCAACGCTTCGACGGCGTTCTTGATCGCCGTACCGTAGGACGACACTGAGTCGTATTCGGCCTGATCAATGCGGAACTCATTGCCCGCACGTTCCATCAGTCGGACCTTGGTCGCCGTGATATTGAGGTTGTCGAGGCTGAACTTGGATGCTGGGGCCGTGGGCTTCGCCTGCATGAGCGGCGAAGCCGCGGCGCCGACGGCGCTGTGGCTACTGGCAGCCGGCCTGGCCGTCGGCAACAGGCGCTGCGGCTGCAGGGTCACAATGGCGATGTTGACGGTCGAGGACATTACGGGTCTCGCAGGCGGCCCTCCGTCATGGTTCGGACGCCGGACAGTCGAGCCAAGACGTCATGTCCCGAGCAAAGCGTTTCACAGGCAATTAGCCCAGTTGTCCTAAGAGTTCGATAGAAGGATGGCTCACCTTTTAACGATGGGCGCGTTATCACCCCAAGAGTCAGTCGTCCCCGCCACCGTCATGGCCGCCGCTGCCCCCGCC